>NZ_JBFUKJ010000001.1:0-372213 GCF_056400905.1 Cellulomonas sp. P4_H12 | reverse complement strand
GCCCCGGGCCGCGGCGAGCAGCGCCGGGAGCGCCGCGCCGGCGCGCGGGACGTCGCACGCGAGCACGGCGACGAGCCCGTCGGGGGCGAGGAACGCGAGCCCCGCGTCCAGGCCGGCCACCGGTCCGCCGTCGGGCGGGTCCTCGAGCACGGTGGGCACGCCGGGCCGTGCGAGGTCCGCGGGTCCGACGACGACGACCCGGTCCGCCGCCGCGACCGCCGCGAGCGCGTGGTCGAGCAGGGCGCGGCCACCGACGACGACCTCGGGCTTGCTCGCGCCACCCAGCCGCCGGCCCCGCCCGCCGGCGAGCACGATCGCGTCGAACCGGGCGGCGGAGGTCACGCCCCGCGCCGCCAGTCGCCCGACCTGCCGCCGGACTTCGCCTCGAGCTGCACGCCGGCGATCCGGACGGACTTGTCGAGGCCCTTGACCATGTCGACGACCGCGAGCGCGGCCACGGACACCGCGGTGAGCGCCTCCATCTCGACGCCGGTGCGGTCGGCGGTGCGGACGGTCGCCGAGACGGAGACGCCCGCGTCCGTCACCTCCAGGTCGACGACGACGCCGTGCACCCCGATGACGTGCGCGAGGGGCAGCAGCTCCGGGGTCCGCTTGGCGGCGGCGATGCCGGCGATGCGCGCGACCGCGAGCACGTCGCCCTTGGGCACGGTGCCGTCGCGGAGGGCGGCGACCACGTCGGGGCCGCACTCCACCCGGCCCGATGCCGTCGCCTCGCGGACGGTCGGCTGCTTCGCGGTGACGTCGACCATCCGGGCGTGCCCGGCGGCGTCGAGGTGCGTGAACTGCTCGGTCATCGGACCACCTTCAGGACGGTGACGCGGTCGCCGGCGGCGACGCGGTCGATGTCGGCGGGGATCACGGCGAGCCCCTCGGCGGCGACCAGGCGCGCGACCAGGTGCGAGCCGGAGCCGCCCGCGGTCGCGCGGACGACGCGGTCGGGGCCGACCCAGCGCACCGGCATCAGCTGCGCGCGGCCGGGCGGTGTGGTCCAGCCCTCGTCGGCGACCGCGGACGTCGTGGGCCGCTCGACCTGGGCCAGCCCCCGCAGGCGCAGGAGCGCGGGCCGGACGAACACCTCGAAGGACGCGAACGAGCTCACCGGGTTGCCGGGCAGCGTGAAGACGGGCGTGCCGCCGGGGAGCCTGCCCAGGCCCTGCGGCTTGCCGGGCTGGACGGCGACGGCGACGAACTCCACGGACGGCTCGTCGGCGAGCGCGGCCTTGACCACGTCGTACGCGCCGACGCTCACCCCGCCGGACGTGACGATCGCGTCGACCGACGGGTCCTCGTCGAGGCTCTGCAGGAGCGTGCGCAACGTCGTGACGTCGTCCGGCACCGGACCCAGGCGCAGCGCGACGCCGCCGGCCTCGCGGACCGCGGCGGCGAGCAGCCACGAGTTCGAGTCGGGGAGCTGGCCGCGGTGCAGCGGGTTGCCCGGCGTGACCAGCTCGTCGCCCGTCGAGATCACGGCGACGCGGGGCCGGCGGTGCACCCGGACGGTCGGGTGCCCGAGGGACGCGACGGCCGCGATCGCGGCGGGTCCGAGCAGCGTGCCGGCGGGCACCACGACGTCGCCCGGCACCGCGTCCTCGCCGGCCCGGCGCAGGTGCACGCCGGCGGCCGGCGCGTCCCGGACCAGCACGGTCACGGTCCCGGCGTCGGTGAGCTCGACCGGGACGATGGTGTCCGCCCCGGGCGGCACGGGCGCTCCGGTCATGATCCGCGCCGCCGTGCCTTCGCTGACCACGGGCTCGTCGGGCGAGCCCGCGGGCAGGTCCGCGACCACGCGCAGCGTCACAGGGAGGTCGGCGACGTCGGCCTGCCGCACCGCGTACCCGTCCATCGCCGAGTTGTCCCACCGCGGCAGCGGCTCGTCGGTGCGCAGGTCGTCGGCGAGCACCAGGCCGTCGGCGTCGTCGAGCGGCACCTCGACCGCGGGGAGCGGTGCGGCGAGGGCGAGGGCGGCGGCGCGGTGGTCGTCGAGGCTGCGCACCGTCAGCGCACGGCCATCCACGCCAGGATGCCGCCCTCGAGGTTGGAGGCCTCGAAGCCGGCGTTCTGCAGGATCCGCGCGGCGGTCAGGGACCGGCCGCCCACCTGGCACTGCACGACGATCTCCACGTCGTGCGGCAGGTCCGCGAGCGCCGACCCGTCGAAGACGGTGCCCAGAGGCACGAGCACGGCGCCGGGGATCGAGGCCTCGGCGTACTCCGACGGCTCGCGCACGTCGATGAGCAGGAACTCGTCCGTGCCGGCCTCGCGGGCGGCCAGGCGCTGCACCAGCTCCGGGGCGGTGATGACGGGGACGTCGGACATGGTGGGGACCTCGGGTTCGTCGGGGAGTTCCAGGGACACAGCCTGCTGGACCGTGGCGACCAGCGGGACCTCGGTCCACCGGCCGCGCAGCGCGTCGACCACGAGCACCCGCCCGAGCAGCGTCTCGCCCGTGCCGGTGACCAGCTTGACCACCTCGGTGGCCATCACGGAGCCGATCTGGCCGCACAGCGCACCCAGCACGCCGGCCTCGGCGCACGAGGGCACCTCGTCGGCCGGGGGCGGGTCGGGGAAGAGGTCGCGCAGCTGCGGGCCGTGCTGTGCCCAGAACACCGTGGTCTGCGCGTCGAACCGCAGCACCGAACCCCACACCTCCGGCAGACCGAGGCGCGCGCAGGCGTCGTTGACCAGGTACCGGGTGGGGAAGTTGTCCGTGCCGTCCACCACGACGTCGTAGTCGCGCAGGATCGTCTCGACGTTCGCACTGGTCAGCCGCGTGGCGTGCACCACCACCCGGATGTCCGGGTCCAGCGCCTCCACCGCGTCGCGCGCGCTGTCGACCTTGGGCCGGCCGACGTCGGCTGTCCGGTGGATCACCTGGCGCTGCAGGTTGCTGACGTCCACCACGTCGTCGTCGACGATCCCGATGGTCCCCACGCCGGCGGCCGCGAGGTACTGGAGCACGGGCGCCCCGAGCCCGCCGGCGCCGACGACGAGGACGCGCGCGTTGCGCAGGCGCCGCTGGCCGTCGACGCCGAGCTCGGCGAGCAGCAGGTGCCGGGACCCGCGCGCCACCTGCGCGGGCGTGAGGGGCGGTCCGAGCGGGACCAGGGGCGGCAGCAGCACGAGACCCAACCTACGTGC
Organism: Cellulomonas sp. P4_H12; assembly: GCF_056400905.1. Lineage (NCBI taxonomy): Bacteria > Bacillati > Actinomycetota > Actinomycetes > Micrococcales > Cellulomonadaceae > Cellulomonas > Cellulomonas sp. P4_H12. The sequence continues at coordinate 369,054 of NZ_JBFUKJ010000001.1, read as the reverse complement.
GGACGACGGCGTCGGTCACAGGCTCCGCTGCCAGGCGACGATCCGGTCCACCGCGCGGCTCACGACCTCGACCGACGACGCGAACGACAGCCGCACCCATCGGTGCCCGTCGACGGGGTCGAAGTCGGTCCCCGGCGTCAGGGCCACCCCGGCCTCGTCGAGCAGCCGCGCGCACCAGGTGATCGAGTCGAGGCCGCTCGCGGAGATGTCGGCGTACAGGTAGAAGGCGCCGTCGGCGGGGGCGATGCGCGACCAGCCGAGCTCGGGCAGCCGCGCGAGCAGGTGCTCCCGGGCGGCGGCGTAGCGCGCGACGTTCTGGCGGGCGGCCGCGTAGCCCTCGGGGCTGAAGGCGGCGACGCCGGCGTGCTGGGCGAGCGCCGGCGGGCACAGGGCGACGTTGCCGGCGAGCGCGCCCACCGGGGCGACCAGGTCCTCGGGCAGCACCAGCCAGCCGAGCCGCCACCCCGTCATCGCCCAGTACTTGGAGAACGAGTTGACGACGACCGCGCCGCGGTCGAGGTAGCGGGCCGCGGTGGCCGTCGCCTCCGAGCCGTAGGTGATGCCGTGGTAGATCTCGTCGCTGACCAGCCGGACGCCGTGCTCGCCGCACCAGTCCGCGATCGCGGACAGCTCGGCCGCGTCGATCATCGTGCCGGTCGGGTTGGCAGGGCTGGCGATCACGAGGCCCTCGACGGGCGGGTCCAGCGCCTCGAGCTGCGCGACCGTCGGCTGGTACCGGGTCTCGGGCCCGCAGGGGATCACCACGACCTCGCACCCGAGCGCCGCCAGGATGTTCGCGTACGCCGGGTAGCCGGGGGCGGCGAGCGCGACGCGGTCGCCGACGTCGAAGGCCGCGAGGAAGGCGAGCAGGAAGCCGCCCGACGAGCCGGTGGTCACCGCGACGCGGCCGGGGTCGACGTCCACGCCGTACGTGTCGCGGTAGTGCTGGGCGATCGCGGCCCGCACCGGCGGCGCGCCGAGCGACTCCGTGTAGCCCAGGTCCCCGGTGGTCAGCAGGTCGATCGCGCGGCGCCGCACCACGTCGGACGCCCCGGTCGACGGCTCGCCCGCGCACAGGTTGAGGACGTCCTCGCCGGCGGCCCGGCGGGCGTTCGCCGCGGCGAGGATCTCCATCACGGCGAACGGCGGGACGTGGGCTCGCGCGGCGACCTTCATGACCGCCATTGAACACGTCTAGCCTTCGGACGTGATCGTGGACTGCGCGCTCTACTCCGCCGGACGGCGGCGCCACCGGATCGACGACCTGCGGACGGCGCTGCGGGAGGCCGACAAGGAGGACGGCTTCGTCTGGATCGGCCTGGTCGAGCCCACCGCCGACGAGTTCGACCTGCTGGCCGAGGGCTTCGACCTGCCGGAGCTCGCCATCGAGGACGCGATCCGCGCCCACCAGCGGCCGAAGCTCGAGCGGTACGGCGGCGTCACGTTCGCGGTGGTCAAGCCCGTGCACTACGTCGACCACGTCGAGGTGGTCGAGGTCAGCGAGCTCGCGATCTTCCTGGGCGACCGGTTCGTCATCGTCGTCCGGCACGGCGACACGACGATCCCCGCGCTCGTCCGGACCGCGCTCGAGGCCGACCCCGAGATGCTGCTGCACGGACCGCCCGCGGTGCTGCACGGCATCCTGGACAAGGCCGTCGACCAGTACCTCGACGTGACCGCCGCGATCGACGAGGACCTCGACGAGATCGAGGACCAGGTGTTCGGCGACGACCCGGGCAGCGACCATGCCGAGCGGATCTACAAGCTCAAGCGTGAGGTCCAGCAGTTCCGCCGAGCCGTCGTGCCGCTGGTGCAGCCGCTCACCCGGCTCGCCGAGGACGAGGTGCCCTGCATCCCCGCCTACGCGCGGCCGTACTTCCGCGACGTCCAGGACCACGCCCTGCGCGCCGCGGAGCTCATCGAGGCTGCCGACGCGCTGCTCACCGGCGTCATGCAGGCCGACCTGGCGCAGGTGACGGTCGAGCAGAACCGCGTGACGGTCCAGCAGAACTCCGACATGCGCAAGATCTCGGCGTGGGCGGCCATCGCCCTGGTGCCCACCGCCATCACCGGGCTCTACGGCATGAACTTCGACAACATCCCCGCCCTGCACACCCGGTTCGGGTTCTGGGTGGTCCTCGCCGGCATCGGCGTCGTGTGCTTCGGGCTGTACCGCGCGTTCCGCCGCAACCGCTGGCTCTAGGCGGGGAGCGAGGTCTCGATCAGCTCGACGATCTCCGCGGCGTCCGGCTCGATGGTCGGGCGGAACCGGTGGATGGCGCCGTCGGGCGTGACCACGAACTTCTCGAAGTTCCACGTGACCCGGCCTGCCTTGCCCGAGGCGTCGGGCGCCTTGGTGAGCTCGGCGTAGAGCGGGTGCTGGTGGCGGCCGTTGACCTTCGTCTTCTCGAACATCGGGAAGGTCACGCCCCAGGTGGTCGAGCAGTACTCGGCGATGGCCTCCTGCGAGCCCAGCTCCTGCAGGAACTGGTTGCTCGGGAAGCCGAGAACCGTGAAGCCGCGGTCGCCGTACGTCTTCTGCAGCTCCTCGAGCTTCGCGTACTGCGGCGCCAGCCCGCACCGGGAGGCGACGTTGACCACCAGCTTCACCTTGTCCGCGTACTCGCCGAACGTCGTGCTGTCGCCGTGCAGGGTGGTCAGCGGGATCTCGTTGAGGGACATGCCTCGGTCAACCGTTCTGCCGGAGCCGCGCATTCCCCAGCGCGTGGCGCACGTGCTCGACGACGCCGTCCGCGGCCGCCTCGATCTGCGCGAGGCAGTCCTCGAAGTCGCGCGGGCCGCCGTACCAGGGGTCCGCGACGTCGAGGTCGCCGACGGCGTCCGGGTCGAACGTGCGGAACAGCACCGGCTCGGCGCCGAGCCTCTGCAGCGCCCGCGCATGCGCACCGGTCATCGCCAGCACCAGGTCCCGCTGGTCAGCGCGCTGCACCTGGCGTGCGCGGTGGCCGTCGCCGGTCGGGTAGCCGTGGCGCTCCAGCACCGACCGGGCGCGGCGGTCGAGCGGGTTGCCCTGCTCCTCGTCGCTGATGCCCGTCGAGTCGACCACCACCTGGTCGGCCAGGCCGGCGGCGGCGAACCGCTCGCGGAGCACGATCTCGGCCATCGGGGAGCGGCAGATGTTGCCGGTGCAGACGACCATGACGGAGTAGGGGTTCGACACCCGGTCATGATCCGTCAGAACGGCTGCGCCTGCCCGGGTGGGCGGGCGCGCGGCCCGCCGACGCCGTCGCCGTGCCCCCCTGCGTCACGGCGACGTCGCGGTCGATGACGACCGTGCGGATCGACGCCTTGAGAGTGTCCACGACGTATGTCCGGTTGCGGGCAGCCCGATGAACGCAGGGCGGCAGAACGGTGACGATTGGGACCGAGATCACGAAACACGGGTCGCCGGTGCGGGGTTGTGCGAGACATGCGTGCCATCACCTACTCCCGCTACGGCGGCCCTGACGTCCTCGAGCTCACCGACGACCTGCCGACCCCCAAGGTCGGCCCGGACAGCGTCCTCGTGCGCGTCCGTGCGGCCTCGGTCAACCCGGTCGACTGGAAGGTCCGCGCCGGGTACCTCGACCCGATCATGGACGTGACGTTCCCCGCCGTGCCCGGCTGGGACGTCGCCGGCGTGGTCGAGCGCGTCGGCCTGGACACCCCGGAGCTGAGCGTCGGCGACGAGGTCTACGGCTACGTCCGGCGCGACTGGGTGCAGGGCGGCACGTTCGCCGAGTACGTCGCGGCGCCGGTGCGGACGCTCGCGCGCAAGCCGGCGAACCTGGCCTTCGAGGAGGCCGCGGCCGTCCCGCTGGCCGGCCTCACCGCGTACCAGGCCATCCGCCGCACGGGCGTCTCCGCGGGGCAGACCGTCCTCGTGCACGCCGCGGCCGGCGGCGTGGGCGCGTTCGCGGTGCAGATCGCCACGAGCCTCGGCGCCCGCGTCATCGGGACCGCGTCCGAGCGCAACCACGAGCACCTGCGCGGCCTGGGCGCCGAGCCGGTCACCTACGGCGACGGGCTGGTCGAGCGCGTCCGAGCGCTCGCCCCCGACGGCGTGGACGTCGTGCTCGACTTCGGTGGCGACGACCTGGTCGGGACCACGAAGGCGCTCCTCGCCGACGGCGGCACCGTCGCGTCGATCGTCGACGCCGCCGCGCGCGACGAGCTGGGCGGCCACTACGTGTGGGTGCGCCCGAGCACCGAGGACCTCGACGCCCTCACCGCCCTGATCGAGGCCGGCACGGTCACGGTCGACGTCGCCGAGGTGTTCGAGCTCGCCGACGCGGCGGCCGCCCACGAGGCCAGCCAGACCGGTCACGTCCGGGGCAAGGTCGTCGTCCGCGTCGCCTGACCCCGCTCGTCCCGACGGCCCGCGTCCTCTTCGGAGGGCGCGGGCCGTCGCGCTTGGCAAACGCGTAATAGTCGAGATATATTCTGGGTCGGACATTCGGAGTCGGACCCAGGAGGACCCGTGGCAGCGCGCAGCCGCACCAACCCGCTGGCCCTGGCCGTGCTCGCGCTCCTGTGGGAGCGGCCGATGCATCCCTACGAGATGTCGATGACCCTGCGCGAGCGCCGCAAGGACGAGTCGGTGCGGCTCAACTTCGGGTCGCTGTACTCGGTGGTCGACTCGCTGGTGAAGCACGGCCTGATCGAGGCGTCGTCCACCGAGCGAGACGGCAACCGCCCGACGCGCACCGTCTACCGGATCACCGACGCGGGCGCGACCGAGGCCATCGACTGGCTGACCGAGCTGGTGCGCACGCCGGTCAAGGAGTTCCCGCAGTTCGAGGCCGCGCTGTCGTTCCTGCCGCTGCTGGGCCCCGACGACGTCGTCCGGCTCCTGCGCCTGCGCCTCACGTCGCTCGACCGGCAGGTCGCGGGCATCGAGGCCTCGCTGGCCGACGCGCGGGCCATGGGGCTGCCGGCGATCTTCTCCCTCGAGAGCGACTACGAGCTGGCGATCGTCCGCGCCGAGCGCGCCTTCGTCGCCACCCTCACCGAGAGCATCGCCGACGGGTCGTTCGAAGGCGTCGCCCTGTGGCGCGACCTGCACGAACGCACCGCCGCGCGTGGCCGGCTGGACCCCGACGAGCTCGCGGAGGCGCTCGCGCCCTATCTGAGCCCGCCGTAGGAAGAAGGTCGGCCCGGGTGCTGGAACACCCGGGCCGACCACCACGAACCGACCGGGACCCGTGAGGGCACCTGCGCGATCCGCCGCACGAATCAGCATAGGTGGCAGCTCGGTCGGACCATCGCCGTCCCCGACGGCACGACCGAGAGAAGGCACCACCATGCCGGCAGCACCCGTGGTCGACGCAGTCGACCTCGTGAAGACCTACCCCGGCGGCCGCGGCCGACCGGACGTCCAGGCCCTCGACGGCCTCACGCTCAGCATCCCGGGCGGCACCGTGCACGGCCTGCTCGGCCCCAACGGCGCCGGCAAGTCCACGACGACCAAGGTGCTCACCACGCTGGCGCGCGCCACGTCGGGCACCGCGCGCGTCGCGGGTCACGACGTCGTCCGCGACGCCGACGCCGTCCGACGGAGCATCGGCTACGTCTCCCAGGGCACGGGCGCCGACCCGCTGCTCAGCCCGCGCGAGAACCTCGTGATGGCGGCGCGGCTGCGTGGCCTCTCACGGTCCGCCTCGACCGACCGGGCGGCCGCGCTGGTGGACCGGTTCGGGCTGGCGGAGGCCGCCGACCGCGGCGCCGGCAAGCTGTCGGGGGGCACGCGACGCAAGCTCGACGTCGCGCTCGGGCTCGTCGGCACGCCGCAGGTGCTCTTCCTCGACGAGCCGACCACCGGGCTCGACCCCGAGGCGCGCGCCGCGATGTGGGAGGAGATCCGGCGGCTCGCGGGCGAGGACGCGCTCACCGTCGTGCTCACCACGCACTACCTCGAGGAGGCCGACCGCCTGGCCGACGGCCTCACCATCGTCGACCGCGGACGCGTCGTCGCCGCGGGGTCGCCCGAGTCGCTCAAGGCCACGCTCGAGGGCGACACGCTCACGGTCGACCTGGTCGAGCCCGACGCAGCCGTGGTCCGCTCCGTCGCCGCGTCCGTCGCGGTCCTGCGCGACGTGGTCGTGCACGTGGAGGGGCCCACCGGCCGGCTCGTCGCGCGGACCACCGACGGCCCGGCCGTCGTCGGCACCGTCATCGCCGCCCTCCAGGCGGCCGGCGTGCGGCACGGCGCCGTCGCCGTCTCCCGTCCCACCCTCGACGACGTCTACCTGCGGCACGCCGGCCGCTCGTGGACCTCGGCCGACGTCGCCTCGAAGGAGGTCGCCCGATGAGCACGCTCACCGTCACCCGCCCGGTCGCCGCCCCGACCCGCGCCTCCTGGGTCACGCAGACCGCGGAAGTCACGCGCCGCTGGACCGTCGACTCGCTGCGACAGCCGTGGGGCCTCGGGGTCGCCATCATCCAGCCGGTCATCTGGCTGGTGCTGTTCGGCAACGTCTTCTCGGCGGTCGGCACGGTGCCGGGCTTCGGCTCCGACGACTACATGACGTTCCTGGTGCCGGGCATCCTCATGATGACCGTCCTCTACTCGGGCGCCTGGGCGGGCACCGGGTTCATCGACGACATCAACAGCGGCGTCATGGACCGGATGCTCACCTCGCCGGTGTCGCGGTCGTCGCTGGTGGCCGGCCAGCTGGTGCAGCAGCTGCTCATCTGCGTGGTCCAGGGCGTCTGCGTGATCGCGATCGGCGCGCTCGCGGGGGCGCACTACGCCGGCGGGGTCGGCGGCATGGCCGTCGCCATCGGGGCGTCGCTGCTGCTCGCGGCCGCGTTCTGCTCGCTGTCCGCGGCCGTCGCGCTGCTGGCCCGGGACCAGACGGCGCTCATCGGCATCTCGACGATCATCGTGCTGCCGGCGACCTTCATCTCGACCGCGCTGATGCCGGCCACCCTGCTGCCCGAGTGGGTGCAGACCGCTGCCCGCTACAACCCGCTGACCTGGGCGACGGAGATCGCCCGCACGGCGATGTCGGACGCGGTCGACTGGTCGGTGGTGGCCGCCCGCGGCGCCCTGCTGCTGGCCCTCGCGGCGCTGGTCGCGTGGTGGTCGGTCCGCGCGATGCGCACGTATCAGCGCTCCCTGTAGAACCCGCAACGTCCGCACTCGAGAGGGTTCTGACCCGATCGAGTGCGGACGTTGGCGGACTCACCCGCGCGACGTCCGCACTCCGTCGGGCTCTGGGGCCCTCGAGTGCGGACGTTGTGCGTCAGTGGCTGGTGGTGCGGCCGAAGTGGAACTTGGCCGTCGCCGGGCTGCTCGGCCAGCGGCTGGTGACCACCTTCGCGCGCGTGTAGAACCGGACCGCCTCGGGGCCGTAGATGTGGCTCTCGCCGAACAGCGAGTCCTTCCAGCCGCCGAACGAGTGCCAGCCGACCGGCACCGGGATCGGCACGTTGATGCCGATCATGCCGACCGTGACGGCACGCTGGAACGTGCGCGCGGCGTCGCCGGACGACGTGAACAGCGCCGTCCCGTTGCCGTACGGGTTGGCGTTGACCACGGCGATCGCCTCGGCCAGGTCGGCCACGCGGAGCACGACGAGCACCGGACCGAAGATCTCCTCGACGTAGGCGCGCATGTCCGTGGTGACGCCGTCGAGGACGGTGGGGCCGACGAAGAAGCCGCCCTCGTGACCCTCGACCACGTGCCCGCGGCCGTCGACCAGCGCCGACGCCCCGTTGTCGACCGCGTCGGTGACGATCTCCTCGATCCGCAGCTGCGACGCCTTGGTGATGACCGGGCCCATGTCGCTGTCGGGGTCGGTGCCGGGCGCGACCCGCACCTTCTCCGCCGCTGCCTTGAGGCGCTCGAGCAGGGCGTCGGCCACCTCGTCGACCACCACCGCGACCGACACGGCCATGCACCGCTCGCCCGCGGCCCCGAAGGCCGCGCCCGTCAGGTGCGTCGCTGCGAGGTCGAGGTCGGCGTCGGCCAGCACGACGGCGTGGTTCTTGGCGCCGCCGAGGGCCTGGACCCGCTTGCCGTGCGCGGTCGCGGTCGCGTGGACGTACTGGGCGACACGCGTCGAGCCGACGAACGACACCGCGGCGATGTCGGGGTGCGTGAGCAGCCCGTCGACCGCGACCTTGTCGCCCTGCAGCACCGAGAAGACGCCGTCGGGCAGGCCGGCGGCCTTCCACAGCCTCGCGAGCAGCAGCGACGACGACGGGTCCCGCTCCGACGGCTTGAGCACGAACGCGTTGCCGGTCGCGATGGCCATCGGCGCCATCCACAACGGCACCATGGCCGGGAAGTTGAACGGCGTGATGCCGGCGACGACGCCCAGCGGCTCGCGGAACGAGAAGACGTCGACGCCCGTCGCGGCCTGGTCGGTGTACTCGCCCTTGAGCAGGGACGGGATGCCGCACGCGAACTCGACGACCTCGAGCCCGCGACCGACCTCGCCCAGCGAGTCGGCGATGACCTTGCCGTGCTCGGCGGTGATCAGGGCGGCCAGCTCGTCGGTGTGCGCCACCAGCTGCTCGCGGAACGCGAACAGCACGCCGGCCCGCTTGCCGATGGGCTCCTGCGACCAGCTCTCGGCGGCAGTCACGGCCCCGGCGACGACGGCGTCGACGTCGGCCTGCTCGGCGAGCAGCAGCCGGCCGGACACCTCGCCCGTGGCGGGGTTGAGCACGTCCTGGGTCCTGGCCCCGTCGGGCGTGGTCACCTGGCCCCCGACGACGTGGCCGATGAGCGGGACGGTATCGACGAGCGCGGACATCAGAGCCCTCTTTCGTGCCGGATCCGACGGCGTTGCCGGACCTCGCCAATCTAAGTCCGCCGTCAAGAACGAGCCCGACGAATCAGCGCCTCACGACTCGCTCGCCGGAGGCTCGACTCGGTCGGCCAGCGCCGAGAAGGCCATGAACGCCGTCATCGATGCCGTTGGCGACGCTCATGGCCTGCTGAACCGCCGCGGGCGTTCTCAGTCGCGGGCCGTCAGGACCAGGGGGCCGTCCGGGGTGATCGCGACGGTGTGCTCGGCGTGCGCGGCGAGGGAGCCGTCGCCGGTGCGGATGGTCCAGCCGTCCGGGTCGATCGTGTACTCGTCGCCCCCCGCCATGAACCACGGCTCGATGGCGATGACCAGGCCGGGCTTGAGCTTGAGCCCCGTGCCCGCACGGCCGAGGTTCGGCACGTGCGGGTCCTCGTGCATGGTCCGTCCGACGCCGTGGCCGCCGAAGTCGGCGTTGATCCCGTACCCGCCGGCGCGCCCGATCGTGCCGATCGCCGCCGAGATGTCGCCCATGCGCGCGCCCGGCCTGGCCGCCTTGATCCCGGCGTCGAGCGCCCGCTCGGTCGTCTCGATGAGCGCGGTCACCGCGGGGTCCTGGGTGCCGATCTGGAACGTGAGGGCGGAGTCGGCGACCCAGCCCTGCAGCTGCGCGGCGAAGTCGATGCTCAGCACGTCGCCGTCGGCCAGGACGTAGTCGGACGGGAGGCCGTGGAGGGCGGCGTCGTTGACGGAGGTGCACAGCACGCCGGGGTACGGCATGGCACCGAACGAGGGGTGGTAGCCCAGGTAGACGGAGTGCGCGCCGGCCGCGTCGATCATCTGGTGCGCGTGGGTGTCCAGCTGCTTGAGGGTCATCCCCTCGCGGGCGACGTCACGCAAGGAGGACAGCACGCCGGCGACGAACTTGCCGGCCGGACGCATCTGGTTGATCTGAGCGGGGTTCTTGAGGGCCACGGCTCCACCCTGCCACGAGATGGGCAGGCAACAGCCCGTGGGCCGGGCCTCCGAGGAGGCCCTGCCGCGAAGGACGAGGTCGCGGCTCCCACGGGCTGCGGTGACTGCCATGGATTCGCTCGCCGGTCCGGGTGGGCCTGCGGGCAGATCGTCTGTGCAATCCGTCCGAGTGCTTTCGGGCGACTAGCGGACAGTCACCTCACGCGTCCTGGAATAGAACATGTCCTGGACCACCTCCTTCCCGTGTCCGACGACCGTACGTCCGGGATCCGAGCCGCGCAAAGGGGTTTTCCGGCTGGCGAACACGGGAACACCTGGCGACGCTGGAGAGATGATCGCCGCGCTGCACGTGCTGCTGGCCAGCTCCGACCCGGCCGCCGATCGGGCGTTCCTGCGGGACGTGCTCGGGTGGTCGTCGGTCGAGGACGTGACCTCGGGCGACGGGTGGCTGATCTTCGCCCTCCCGCCGACGGAGCTCGGGGTCCATCCGGGCGACAGCGCCGACGGCGCGACGCTGCACCTCATGTGCGAGGACCTGGACGCCGCGCTCGCGGACCTGGCGACGAAGGGCGTCCGGCCCCTCGAACCTCCCCGGACCGCCTCGTACGGCGTCGCGAGCCGGATCCCGCTGCCCAGCGGCGGCTGGCTGCGGTTGTACGAGCCGAGCCACGCGTCGCCGCTCACGGTCTTCGGCGGCCCGGCCGCCCGCGAGCCGAGCACGCGCCACGCCGGCCTGGACTGGGCGCTGTCGACGACCGTGCTCGAGGCGCCCGACGCCAACGCGCTGGCCGACTTCTACCGGCGGCTGCTGGGCTGGCGCGTCGTGGGCGAGGAGCCCGGCTGGGTGGTGCTGCGGCCGCCGGGAGGCGGGACGGGCGTCTCGTTCAGCTCCGACCCGCTCTACCGACCGCCGGTCTGGCCCGCGACCACGAGCCACCAGCAGATGATGGAGCACCTGGACGTCTGGGTGAGCGACGTGGCCAAGGGCGTCGAGCACGCGCTCGGCGAGGGCGCGACGCTGGCCGACTTCCAGCCGCAGGAGCACGTCCGCGTCATGCTCGACCCGGCCGGCCACCCGTTCTGCCTGTTCGCGAGCTAGCCGAGCGGACGCGGCGCCTCGGCCGGAGGCCCCTTGAGCCGGTTCGCGATGTCGATCGTGCGGCGCGCCAGGTGGTCCAGCGCGTCGAGCGCGGCGTCGTCGAGCGGTTGGTCGTTGTCGGCGCCGGTCGCGTGCGAGACGCCGTACGGGTTCCCGTCGACGAACTTCACCGGGTCGGTGTAGCCGGGGGCGACGACGAGCCCGCCGAAGTGCGCGACCATCCGGTAGATCGACAGCAGCGTCGACTCCTGACCTCCGTGCGCGGTCTGCGACGACGTGAACCCGGCGTACACCTTGTCCGCGAGCGCACCCTCGCTCCAGCGCGGGCCGAGCTGGTCGATGAACGCCTGGAACTGGCTGGTCACGTTGCCGAACCGGGTGGGCGAGCCGAAGAGCACCACGTCCGCCCAGACGATGTCCTCGGGATCCGCGACCGGCTCGTCCGCGAGCGCGGCGACATGGTCGGCCCACTCCTGGCGCGACTCGATCGCCTCGCGGGGCGCGGTCTCCCGCACGTGCCGACGGCGCACCGTCGCGCCGGCATCGAGGGCCGCCTTCTCCAGCCGCTCGGCCATCGCCTGGAGGGTGCCCGTGGCGGAGTAGTAGACGATCGCGACGTGGATGCTCATGCCTCGATCGTCACCCTGCGCTCACGTCACCGCGACCGGGCCTGGATCCACTCGGCGAACGTGAGGCGCCCGACGGCGTGGTCCGGGGCGAGGTGGCCACCGCCCCGGAACGCGGTCACGGGCGCGGGGAAGGGCACGGTCCACACGCGCCGGCGGCGACCCGTCGCCGCCAGATAGGTGCGCATCAGCTCGGTCGTGCTGAGCACCTGCGGGCCGCCCATGTCCTCGACGCGCCCCGAGGGTCCCACCGACACCAGCGCCGCCAGCCGTGACGCCACCTCGCGCACGTCGATGGGCTGGTCGTCGACGCCCGCCGGCACGGTGGCGACCGGTCCCCGCGACAGCACGTCCAGCAGGTTCGCGACGAAGTCGTGGAACTGCGTCGTGCGCAGGATGGTCCATGGGACGCCGCCGTCCTCGACGATCTCCTCGACCCGGTGCTTGGCCCTGTAGTACGCGTACGGCACGCGGTCCACGCCGACGATCGAGATGTAGACCAGGTGCGGCACCTGCGCCGAGCGGCACGCGAGCAGCAGCTGCACGGCGGCGTCGAGGTCGTCGTCGGGGCTGCGGGGCGCGCTGGCGCAGTGCACCACGGCGCTGACCTGGTGCAACGCCTCGCGCAGCCCGTGGCCGGTGAGCAGGTCGCCGACCACCCACTCGACCGCGTCCGGGACCGCCGGGGTGCGCTCGTGCCGGCTGAGCACCCGCACCGGTCGGCCGGCGTCGAGCAGCGTGTGGACCAGCGCGCGGCCCAGGGTCCCGGTCCCGCCGGTGACCAGCACCGGGCGTTCGTCGTCGTCCATGCCGGTCATCCTGGCCCAGCAGACGGCCCCGGGTGGCGTGGACCCGGGGCCGGCGCCGTCAGTCGTGCGCGACGAGGAACTGCGTGTACGCGGGCACGGTGAGGAACGTCGGGAAGTCCTCGGCCAGCGCGACCTGCCGGAACAGGTCGGCCGCGTCGTCGAACCGGTCCCCGGGAACGCGAGCCTGCTCGGCCAGGACCTCAGCGAGCACCTGCTCGACCCGCGCGGCGTCGATCCGGGTGCCCTCGGCCGTGACGACCTGCTGGTGCACCCACTGCCACACCTGCGAGCGGGAGATCTCGGCTGTCGCGGCGTCCTCCATGAGGTGGTCGATGGCGACCGCGCCGATGCCCCGCAGCCACGCCTCGAGGTAGCGGACGCCCACGGACACGTTGCCGCGCAGCCCGCCGTCGGTGACGGCACCCGGCTCGCCGCCACCGGCTGAGGGGATGTCGAGCAGGTCGGCGGCCGTCACGTGCACCTCGGAGCGGAGCAGGTGCCGCTGGTCGGTCCGGTCGCCGAACGCCTCGTCGAACACATCGCGCGCCACCGGGACCAGGTCGGGGTGGGCCACCCACGTGCCGTCGTACCCCTGGCCCGCCTCCCGCTGCTTGTCGGCCCTGACCTGCGCGAGCGCCTTCTCCGTGACCTCCGGGTCGCGGCGGTCGGGGATGAACGCGCTCATGCCGCCGATCGCCTGCGCGCCCCGCTTGTGGCAGGTGGCGACGAGGAGCTCGGTGTACGCCTTCATGAACGGGACCGTCATCGTCACCCTGCTCCGGTCGGGCAGGACGAACCGGGGACCGCGAGCGCGGAAGTTTTTGATGACGCTGAAGATGTAGTCCCAGCGGCCGGCGTTGAGCCCCGCGCAGTGGTCGCGCAGCTCGTAGAGGATCTCCTCCATCTCGAAGGCGGCCGTGATGGTCTCGATGAGGACCGTCGCGCGGATGGTGCCGTAGCGCAGGCCCAGGTAGGTCTCGGTGAACCGGAAGACCTCGTCCCAGAGCCGGGCCTCCAGGTGTCCCTCGAGCTTGGGCAGGTAGAGGTACGGGCCGCGGCCGGAGTCGATGAGCGCCTGCGCGTTGTGGAACAGGTAGAGCCCCGCGTCGACCAGGCTCGCCGACGCCGCGCACCGCTGACCTGCGCGATCGGTGAACTCGAGGTGCTTCTCGGTGAGGTGCCAGCCGCGGGGCCGGAAGACGATGGTCGGCGTCGTGTCGCCGACCCGGTACTCCTTGCCCTCGGCGCTCGTGAAGTCGACCTGGCCGCGGATGGCGTCGAACAGGCTGTGCTGGCCGCCGACGACGTTGGCCCACGTCGGGCTCGTCGCGTCCTCCATGTCCGCGAGCCACACCTTCGCGCCGCTGTTCAGCGCGTTGACCGTCATCTTGCGGTCGGTGGGGCCGGTGATCTCGACGCGGCGGTCCTCGAGGCCCGGCCCGGGTCCGGCCACGCGCCAACCCGGGTCGGCCCGGATGCCGGCCGTGAGCGGCAGGAAGTCCGGGTCGGCGCCGTTGCTGAACCGGGTCCGGCGGTGCTGGCGGCCCAGCAGGAGGTCGTGGCGACGGCCGGAGAACCGGACGTGCAGGTCGGCGAGGAAGTCGACGGCCTCGGAGGTGAGGATCTGGTCGGCGCCGGGCACGGCGGGTCCGGTCTGCTGCAGGCCGGGCCGGATCATGGGCGGGGGCAGGGTGATGGTCATGGCAGTGCTCCTGGGTGGTGTGTGGGTTCGGCCGGATCGTCGACGGCGCCCGCTGCGCGCGGCGGCGCCCGGTGCATCGGGCGCCGTCGGTGCGAGGTGGGGCCGTCAGTGGGTGAACTGGGCGGTTTCCGTCGATCCGGCGAGCGCGAGTGTGGCGCTCTCGGGGCTGATCGCGGTGGCGACCCGGTCGAAGTAGCCGGTGCCGACCTCGCGCTGGTGGCGCGTGGCGGTGTAGCCGTCGGACTCGGAGGCGATCTCGGCCTCCTGCAGCTCGACGTACGCGCTCATGCCGCGCTCGGCGTAGCCGCGGGCGAGCGAGAACATCGAGTGGTTCAGGGCGTGGAACCCGGCGAGGGTGATGAACTGGAAGACGTACCCGTGGCCGGCGAGCTCCCGCTGGAAGCGCGCGATCTGCAGGTCGTCCAGCTGCGAGCGCCAGTGGAAGGACGGCGAGCAGTTGTAGGCCAGCAGCTTGCCGGGGAACCGGTCGTGGATCCGCTCGGCGAACTCGATGGCCAGCGCGGCGTCGGGCGTCGACGTCTCCACCCAGATGAGGTCGGAGTGCGGGGCGTACGCCTCCGCCCGAGCCACGACCGGATCGAGGCCCGGGCGGACCCGGTAGTAGCCCTCGGCCGTCCGCTCGCCCGTGAGGAACGGCTCGTCGCGGGGGTCGACGTCGGAGGTCAGCAGGTCCGCGCCGAGGGCGTCGGTGCGCGCGACGACGACGGTCGGCACGCCGGCGACGTCGGCCGCGAGCCGCGCCGCGGACAGCGTCCGCACGTGCTGCGACGTCGGCACCAGCACCTTGCCGCCGAGGTGGCCGCACTTCTTCTCGGCAGCGAGCTGGTCCTCCCAGTGCACGCCCGCCGCGCCCGCCGAGATCATCGAGTGCATGAGCTCGTAGGCGTTCAGCGGCCCGCCGAAGCCGGCCTCGGCGTCGGCCACGATCGGCGCGAGCCACTCGCGGGTGCGTCGGCCGTTCTCGGCGAACTCGATCTGGTCGGCGCGCAGCAGCGCGTTGTTGATCCGCCGGACCACGGCCGGCACCGAGTTGGCGGGGTACAGCGACTGGTCCGGGTACGTCTGGCCGGACAGGTTGGCGTCGGCGGCCACCTGCCAACCGGACAGGTAGATCGCCTCGAGCCCGGCGCGGACCTGCTGCACGGCCTGGTTACCGGTCAGCGCCCCCAGCGCCGGCAGGAGCGTCCGGGAGTGCAGCAGCTCCCAGAGCCGCTCGGCCCCCCTGCGGGCGAGCGTGCTCTCCTCGCGGACGGAGCCGCGGAGGGCGACGACGTCCTCGGCCGTGTGGGAGCGGCGGATGCCGGCCCAGCGCGGGTCGAGGTCCCAGCTCGCCGCGAGCTCGGTCGCGGTCTGCGTCTGGTCGCCGTGCCTGGTGGTGCTCATGGTGTCCTCCGTCATTGGGGCGTTCTTCTCGGCCCTCCGGCCTGACCTCGACTTTCCTCGGGGTTCGGCAGTTCTTTCCGGCCGAATGCTGCAGAAGATCGGCGTTCCTTCTCCTGGACAGAAGCACAGACGCCGGGCGAGGCTGAACCGCATGACGACGACGGCCAACGGCGGCCTCGACACGCTGGTGCTGGGACGACGGATCCGACACCTGCGCACGGGCCGGAACATGACGCTCGACGACCTCGGCACGGCCATCGGCCGCGCGCCCTCGCAGGTGTCCATGCTGGAGAACGGTCACCGCGAGCCCAAGCTCTCGCTGCTCGCCCAGGTGGCCGAGGCGCTCGACGTCCCGCTGTCCGAGCTGCTGCGCACCGAGCCGCCCACCCGGCGGGCCGCCCTGGAGGTCGAGCTCGAGCGGGCACAGCGCGGTCCGCTCTTCGCGTCGCTCGGCGTCTCACCGGTCAAGGTCGGGCGGTCGCTGCCCGCCGACGCCCTCGAGGCGCTGGTCCGCCTGCAGGCCGAGATCCAGCGCCTGCTCACGGAGAACGCGGCGACTCCCGAGGAGGCCCGCCGCGCCAACGCCGAGCTGCGGATCCGGATGCGCGCGCAGGACAACTACTTCCCCGAGCTCGAGGACCACGCCCGCACCCTGCTCGGCGCGATCGACCACCCGGGTGGCCCCCTCTCGCAGCGCGCCACGGCCGACATCGCCGCGCACCTGGGCTTCGCGCTGCACTACGTGCCGGACCTGCCGCACTCCACCCGGTCGGTCACCGACCTCGCGAACGGCCGCATCTACCTGCCGCAGGGCAACCCCGGGACGAGCGACGCCCGCTCACCGCTCCTGCAGGCCATCGCCAGCCACGTCCTCGGCCACGCCGAGCCCAAGGACTACGGCGACTTCCTGCGCCAGCGCGTCGAGTCGAACTACCTCGCCGCGGCGCTGATGCTCCCCGAGGACGGCGCCGTCCCGTTCCTGCAGGAGGCGAAGGCCGAGCGCCGGCTCTCGGTGGAGGACCTTCGCGACGCCTTCGCGGTGCCCTACGAGACCGCCGCGCACCGGTTCACCAACCTGGCCACCCGCCACCTCGGCATCCCGGTGCACTTCATGAAGGTCCACGAGGGCGGCACGCTGCACAAAGCCTACGAGAACGACGGCGTCAAGTTCCCCGCCGACCCGCTCGGCGCCATCGAGGGGCAGCCCGTCTGCCGGCAGTGGACCGCGCGGGTGGTGTTCACGCTGCCCGACCGGTTCTCGCCGTACTACCAGTACACCGACACGTCGTCGGGAACCTACTGGTGCACGTCCCGCGTGCAGCCGTCGTCGCAGGGGGCGTTCTCCGTGTCGGTCGGGGTGCCGTTCGCGCACGTCCGCTGGTTCCGCGGCCGCGAGACGACCGAGCGCGCGGCCTCGAGGTGCCCCGACCCGATGTGCTGCCGGCAGCCCCCGACGGAGCTGGCCGAGCGCTGGTCCGACAAGTCGTGGCCGAGCGCCCGCCCGCACGCGTCGTTGCTGGCCGCACTTCCCGTGGGCGTCTTTCCCGGCGTCGACACCACCGAGGTGTACCGCTTCCTGGACCGGCACGCTCCGCACGAGTGACACCCGCGGATGACGACGGACGCAGCTCGTGAATCTCCCCGCCGAGGGGAGCTCAGGCCGATCGCGGGCGCCAGCCGCGCGACCTGACCGTCACTCGCAGGCGATCCCGTCGCCGTCGCGGTCGAGCTTGCTGCTGTAGCCGGGCTGACCCGCGTAGATCGGGTCGGCCCCTGCGGCACGGACCGCGTCGCAGTTCTTGTAGTAGGTGGACCCGCCCGACGACGCGGCGGGCGCCTTGGTGGTCGTCTCCGCGGCGACGCGCGCGGCCTCCGCGTCCGCGGCCGCCTTCGCCTGACGCGCCGCCTCGTCCGCGGCCGCCTGGGCAGCGGCGGCCTCGGCAGCGACGCGCGCCGTCTCGGCAGCGACGCGCTCGGCCTCGGCGGCAACCCGCTCCGCCTCGATGCGCTGTTCTTCCTGACCGCGAACCTGCTGGACCGCCGCCGTGGCGCCGCCGAGGCGGTCGTTGACGGCGCTCGTCCGGCTCCGCAGCTGCGAGACCATCGCCTCCGGGTAGCGGTCGGACGCCTCCCCGTCGAGCAGGGCTGCGAGCGCCGAGCCCGTCGCCACGGCGGCCGTGACCGCGGCACCGCGTCGGTCGACCTCGTCGAGACCCGCGCCGGCGACGAGCGTCCCCGCCGCATCGGCGGCCTCGGCCCCGGCCTCCTCGAGTGCGGCCACCTGAGCCGGGACCGTGCAGTCCGCGTCGGTGCCGAACAGGCCGGCACCCGCCTCGACCGCTTCGTCGCGGGCGGCGACGACCTCGTCGGAGATCGGTCCCGCCGCGTCGACGGCGACGTTGCCGAGCCCGCGCCGTACCAGCTCGGCATTGATCAGCAGGTCGTCGGCGTAGACCGCAGCCACGACGTCGTCCGTGCCGTCCGCCGCGTCGACCGGCTCGAGACGGATGTCCGCCCCCGCCGGGAGGAGGGCGCCGAGCGCGTCCGCCGACTCGCCGCCGAGGCACTCGTCCGCACCCGGTGAGTCGACCCCGAGCAGCCGGACAGCGACCGTGTCGCCGGCCTGCTTCACGTGGATGGTCTGGCCGTCGACCACGTCGACGACCGTTGCGGCGCCGGGGTCCTCGGCGGATCCGCAGGAGGCCACGGCGCCCGCGACGAGGAGACCGAGCAGGGCGGTGGCGAGCGGACGCCGGAGGCGGCGGTCAGAGGACATGCCCGGACATCGGCAGCCTCCAGCGTCGCCTCGACCGGCAGGCCTGTGTTTCCCTCGTCCGCCTGCCCGACAGCGACCTACCGCGGGGGCTCCCACCGCTGGAGCGCTGTCGCTGCCCGGGCGGAGGCACCGTCGGGCATGACCCGCAGCAGCAGGTCGCGCGCCGCGGCCGCGGGTCCCCACTCGAGCTGCGCCACGCGTCCGACCGCACGGGCCTGCCGCGCCACGGCTTGCGTGCGCGGGCGCCGCAGCTGGTCGTACCGGCCGAGCGCGGCACGGAGGTCGCCGTCCGCCAGCACCGTGAGTGTCGCGGCGTCCTCGAGCGCCTGCCCGCCGCCCTGGCCGACGTCCGGCGTCATGGCGTGCGCGGCGTCGCCGAGCAGCGCGACCCGGCCCTGGACGAACGACGGCAGGCGGCGGTCGAGGTCGTGGATGTCGTGCCGCAGGACGCTCGCCGGGTCCGTGCCGGCGACGAGCGCGGGGATGGGTGCGTGCCAGGAGGCGAACCGGCGACGGACCTCGGCGTGCTCGTCGGCGAACCGCGTGCCGGCCGGCAGGCTGGCCACCGCGAACCAGTACACGCGCCCGTCGCGCAGCGGCACGTACCCGAAGCGCTCGCCCCGACCCCACGTCTCGCCCGCGCTGCCGAGCACGTCCACCGGCGCCGACGTGACCCCGCGCCATGCCGTGTAGCCGGCGTAGCGGGGCCGCGCGCCGCGGACGAACGTGCCGCGGACCGCGCTGCGCAGCCCGTCGGCACCCACCACCAGGTCTGCGCCGGTGCGGCCGCCCGAACGGTCGACCACCGTGCCGCGGGCGTGCTCGACACCGGTGACCTCGACACCCGTGCGGACGACGCCCTCGGGGAGAGCGTCGAGCAGCACGCGCTGCAGGTCCTGGCGATGGACCACCGCGAGGTCGTCGACCGTGCCCGTCGGCACGCGGACCAGCCATCGACCGGACGGCTGGCGCTGCCCCGTCTGCACGGAGGGGTCGTACGGCGCGGCGAGGCCCCGGACCTCGTCGGCGAGCCCGAGCACGCCGAGCGCGGCCAACCCGTTGCCGAACAGGGAGATGCCGGCGCCCACGGCCGACACGTCCGCGCTGCGCTCGAGCACCGTCACCTCGTGCCCCCGACGGTGGAGACCCACCGCCACCGCAAGACCACCGATGCCCGCGCCGACCACCGTGACCCGCATGCGCCCAGGATGCCGGACCGTCGCGGACGCGGTCGAGCGTCGTGTCGCAGCCTGACGCCTTGTCGAGCCGTCTGCTGGACTGTCCCCGGAACGGTCGCGATCCGCCCGCGAGAGAGGATGTTCGATGATCGAGGTGCCCCCGGAGATCGCCGCGAGCACCCTCGACCAGCTCGACCCGCCCGCGTGGAGACCCGCACCGCAGGACGCCAGCAGCCTGGTCCGGCGCGTGCACGCCCTGCGGACGGTGCCGCTCTCCGAGCTCGGCATCGACGACCTGCGCGTGCTCGTCGCGCAGGACGTCGCCCGGGAGACGCTGGTCCCGATCGCCGTGGACATGCTGCGGGGCCGACCGCTGCTCGAGGGCGACCTGTACCCCGGCGACCTGCTGCTCGTGGTCCTGCGCGTGCCGGAGGCGCACTGGTCGGCCCATCCGGAGCAGCTGGCGGCGCTGCGTGAGTGCCTGGCCCGGCTCGATCAGGAGGACCCCGCGTATCCGGTCCTTGGCGACGACGAGCTCGAGACGGCGGTGGCCCGAGCGCGCTCCTGGTGACGCGCTAGGCGACGGCCGTGCGGCTCCGCTGGTCGAGCTGGGCGAGGGCGGCCGCGAGCCCGAGCCGCGCGGCGAGGACGTCGACCCGCGCGAGACCCTCGCGCCCGTGCATGCGGTGGGCGGCGACCAGCGCGGGCATGAGGTCGTCGTGCGGGACCGGCACGGTCGCCGCGAGCAGGGTCTCCGTGCCCTCGGTGACGACGTAGGACATGGCGGGTCCGAACTCGTCCGCGGGCCCGACCCGGAAGCGGACCGCTCCGACCTCGACGGGCGCGGGGAGGGCCTGGCCGCGCACGTGCCCGATCTCGAGCAGTGCGCGGATCGCGGAGGCGCCGTCGGCGTCGAGACCTGCCGAGGCGTCCAGCGAGTCGAGGTCCGCGAGCACGACGCAACCCTCCGTGGGTGCGTCGGACCCGGGGTGCCACGAGGCGTCGACCTCGAGGGCCAGGAATCCCCCGCTCACCGAGAACGCGTCCCGGATCAGCGCGGCCCGCTCGTCGGCGGACAGGCCGCGCATGGGGTGACGACGGGTGGTGCCGGTCGAGCCGCACGAGCACGAGAGAGTGATCATGCGACCAGGGTGCCTCGGACCACTGACACTCTGCGGGACGCGCGCCTACAGGTGTCCGGCCGCCCCGCCGGCGCCGCCGATCTTTCCGGCGTTCAGCGCGCCGCGCGTCACGCGTGCGGCCAGCGGCGACGTGCGCGCCGACCCCCCGGCGGCCACGTGGTCGGCCTGCGCGCGCAGGTCTGCGGCCACCCGGGCCCCGCCGGCCGCCTCGTGCGCGACGACCACGTCGGCGAGCGTCCGGAGCAGGTCGGCCGGCAGCGACCGCTCGACGTAGTCGCTGAGGAGCAGGACCTGGACGAGGACGGCGCGCCCGCCCTGCGGCTGCGCGGCGAGCAGCAGGCCGCCCGCGCGGTTGGTGACGAGGCGGACGTTCGTCGTCGGACCCAGAGCGACGCGGCGCCGCAGGAACCAGAGCCGGGAGCTCTCGATCGCACCGCCCTCCACGTCGACGGAGCGGGTGTCCGAGAGGCCGAACGCCACCCCGAGGGCGAGCAGCACCAGGACGACCGCGGCCGCCCACCGGTTCTGCGGCTGCGTCACGGCCAGGTACCCGACGACCGCCAGGGTCACCAGGACGGTCGTCCCCAGCCAGACCAGCGCCGAGCGCGTGGTCAGCCGCGGGATCCGCACCGATCCGCTCATCGCACCGCCTGGGCTGCCCGGGCGACCACCAGGGACACCTCGCCGCGGAGCCTGGACGTGAGCGCCTCGGCCGTGGTGGGCGTCGCGATGAGCGCGTCGCCGGAGCCCTCGTGCGCCTCCACCACCCACGCGCCCGACGGCCCGGTGAACAGCCCCAGCAGCGGGGCGTGGTCGTCACCGGCCCAGCGGACCACCACGTCGGAGCGCAGCAGCGCGGTGCCGAGGCGCTCGGCGATCTCGAGCGGGGGCTCGGTCGCGCCGGGGTCGAGCTCGATGGCCTCTCCCGACCCGTCGCCGGTCTCCGGGTGCAGGACGGCGCCGACGACGAGCGCGGGGAGCTGGTCGGCCGTCGCCAGCGCGAACCGGTGCATGCCGTCCGTGCCGACCTCCTCGAGCAGCACGACCTCCTCGACCACGTGGGCGTACCAGAAGTCCTGGTGGGCGACGCTGGTGCGCGCCACGGCAACGACGGCAGAGGCCGCAGCGCGCAGCGTGACGATCGAGAGCACGTCCTGGCGCACCTGCAGCTCGACGCCCGGCTCGCCGATCGCGTCCACCCGGGCCTGCGGGGTGGGCGGGTCGACGATGCCGCGCGCGACGAGCCCGCGGTAGGCCGTGCGCAGGGCGACCTCGCGCTCGGCGTCGTCGAAGCGCGCGGCGAACGGCGTGACGACGAGGCCGCCGTCGCCCGCGAGGACCGCCAGCTCCTCGTCGGTCAGCACGGCCACGGGCACGGTCGTCGGCTCGGTCATCGGCTCGCTCTCGGGAGAAGTCGTCACAGGAATCCGAGGGACACGACGTGCAGCGCGCCCTTGCCCACGTCGGCGACGGCGTCGCCGGCGTCGTCCAGGCGGTCGCCGGCCCAGTGCGTCGCGTCCGAGACGGCACCGGTCGTCGCGTTCCACGCCGTCGAGGCGCCGTCGGCGATGTGCCCGCCGACGGACTGGAAGAAGTCGCCGATCGCCTCGCGGTTGTCGTACACGAGGTTGCCCAGGCTCCACGCGCCATACGCGAGGACCGCGGCGCCGGCGATGCCCAGTCCGACCGGCCCCAGCGCGATGAGGCCCGCGCCCGAGGCGAGGAGCGCGCCCGCCCCGATCGCGCCCGCGGCACCGAACCCGCGCGTGGCCCAGCCGCGGCCGCCCTCGTAGCCACCGCCGGTGACGGCGTCGATGCCGCCGGTCAGGACGGTGAGCGGCAGGAACGCCTTGCCGACGGCGGTCGCCGCCTTCGCGCCCATGACGAACCGGAGGATGCCGCCGTTGCTGGCGCCCTTCGAGAAGATGTCGAGCATCTCGTCGGCCTTGGCAAAGTTCTTCACCATGGTGCCGTAGTCGGTGATCGGCGCGAACGAGGCCTTGAGGAACGACAGGTAGGCGCTGCCCTTCGTGGCCGTCCCGATGCCCTTCTTGATCATCATCGCGAGGGCCACGCCGCCGGCGCCGACGCTGCCGAGCGCGCCGACCAGGTCGTGGCTGTCCATGGCGCGCTGCAGGTAGGCCTGCACCGCCGACTCCAGCGTCTGCGGCACCTCGACCTTGGCCAGGCTCTCGGCCACGTGCTGGTCGGCGACGGCGACCACCGCGAGCGCGGTGCCGATCTGCGCGGCGTGGTCCTGGGCGGCGCTGTTCAGCTTGCGCTGCTCGGCGTCGCGGGCCGCGGCCGCGCCCGTGGGGTCGCCGGGCTCCGTCATCACGGGCGGCAGCGTGCGCGGGGTGACCGCGCCGTTCGGGGCCACGGTGAAGCCCTCGCCCTGGATGCTCGCCACCGTGGAGAGGAGGGCGCTGCGCGCGGCGCCGAGGTCGGACGCCCCGGTCTGGAGGGCGGCGCGCGCGTGCTCGAGCGCGTCCGCGAGCGCGAAGCCCGTCGTCGCCTCCTTGGCCATGCGGTCCGCGGCAGCGTCGGCCGCGGTGCCGTGCCAGACGGCGGTGAGCTTGGTGACGGCGGCCTTGGCGGCCTTGACCTCGGCGTCCACGGCCTCGTGCGCCTTGCAGACGCCGATCGCCGCCTCCGCGAGCGCCTCGGGTCGCCACGCCCGGACGGCGTCGATGGTGAGGGTCGTCGTCATCGTGCCTGCCCCACCGCGCCGAACCGCCGCTGCACGCCGGCGTCGGTGCGGCGGTAGGACGCCGCCGTCCCGGTGGCGCTGGCCGCCATGCCGCGCACGTTGTCGCCCATGACCTGGACGGCCGCACCCACCCGCGTGGACACCCACACGGCGGCCTCGGCCGTCTGCGTGCCGGGCAGCGCCTCTGCGATCGGGGCGAACGGCCCGGCCACGTCGGCGGCCTGCAGGCCGGCGGCGGCGGACTCGAGCTCGCCGGCGGCGGTGTCGAGGGCGGCGATGTCCACGGAGACGCTCATACGGCGGTCCTTTCGTCTCTCACTGCAGTCCGAGCTTGGCGATCCGATCCAGGCCACCTGCGATCTTGCCCGCCAGCGGCGACGCCTGCACGGGACCGCCGTCGTGCTGCAGGTAGCGGACCTGCGCCTGCAGCAGGGCCAGCGCCTGGTCGGCCCCGGCCGGGCGGCGGCGTTCCACCTCGACGATCAGGGCACGGACGAGCTCGAGCGGCTGACCGACGGCCGCCGTCCCCGTCACCTCCAGCAACGGGACCGCCGCGGAGCGCCACCCGTTCGCCCGCTCGACCACCAGGTCCACGCCGTTCTTGCGACCCGAGACGTCGACGCGCGCGCGGCCGTCGACGACGACCGGCTTGTGCCGCCAGGACCGGGCGGCCGGCGTGAGGAGCCCGGTCGCGACGTCCCACCGGGCGGCCTCGGCGCCGCGGGCGGTCGGGTCGAGCGACGGGAAGACGAGCACGTCCGGCTGGCTGGCCTCGACCACGGTGTCCTCCTGCATCGTCGGCTCGAGCACGGGTAGCTGGGCAAGGAGACTAGCCGTCAGCCCGTCAGCGCCAGGAACTGGTGCACGAACGCGATGGCCATGCCGCCCTCGCCCACGCCGGCCGCCACGCGCTTGACGGAGCCGGACCGCACGTCGCCGGCCGCGAAGATGCCGGGCACCGTGGTCTCGAGCGCGAACGGTTCCCGCGCCTGGGCCCACCCTCCGGCCGCGCGGGCGGCGGGGCCGGTGAGCACGTACCCGTGGTCGTCGCGGGCCACCTCGGGCGGCAGCCACCCGGTGACCGCGTCGGCGCCGATCATCACGAACAGCACCTCGACCGGCCGCACGTCGACCGACCCGGTGCGCCGGTCGACCACCTCGATCTGCTCCAGGTCGTCCTGACCGTGCAGGGCCACCACCTCCGACCGGGTCTGCACGGTGATCCGCCCGTTCGAGGCGATCTGCTCGATCAGGTACTGCGACATGCTCGCGGCCAACGACTCGCCGCGCACCACCAGCGTCACGCTGCGCGCGTGCCGCGAGAAGAACAGGGCCGCCTGACCTGCGGAGTTGCCGGCGCCGATGATGACGACGTCCTGGCCGTGCGCGAGACCCGCGTCGCTGCGGGCGGCCCCGTAGTACACGCCCTTGCCGACGAAGCGGTCGACGGCCTCGAGCTCGACGTGCCGCCACTCGACCCCGGACGTGAGCAGGACGACCTGGGCGCCGATCCGCGCGCCGTCGTCGAGCGTCAGCGTGCGCGTGCCCGGTTCGACGGCGTCGACCCGGCGGGTCACCACGATCTCCGCGCCCAGCCTCGTCGCCTGGCGCAGCGCCTTGCTGGCGAGCTCGTCGCCCGAGACGCCGAACGGGAAGCCCGTGTAGTTCTCGATCCGCGTCGAGGTGCCTGCCTGGCCGCCCGGCGCGAACTTCTCGACGACGAGCGTGCGCAGACCCTCCGCCGCGCCGTTGACCGCAGCGGTGAGGCCGGTGGGACCGCCGCCGACGATGACGACGTCGTACTCCTCCCGCGCCGGCGCCACGGCCAGCCCACCCGCGACCGCGATCTCGCGCATCGTCGGCTCCACCAGGGTCGTGCCGTCGGCCAGCTGCACGACGACCGCCGTCGCGTCCGGGCTGTTCACGGTGTCGAACGAGAGCCGGTTGCGATGCAGGAAGGTGCGCACCTCGTGCACCCGCGGGTCGACGAGCGGGCCGACGACCACCATGTCGGGCGTCGGGGTCTCGGACGCGATCTCCTTGAGCCCCTCCATCCGGCCCTTGGCCAGCGCTCCGACCCGCTCCACCACCTGCGGCGCCATGGCGGCGAGCGTGAAGAACGTGCCCACCTCCACCTTGAGCACCCGCGACGGCTCGACCGCCACGCAGCTGGCCGGCATGGCCATGCTGAGCATCACGGGCACCTCGCCGTACAGCTCGCCCGGACCCCGCGGCCCGATGACCCGCTCGACCCCGTTGATCTCCTTGGTGAGGTCGACCTGGCCCTCGATCACGACGAAGAGCGCGCGGTCGTCGCCCTCGTGGACCGCGTACTCACCCGGCAGCAGCGCGATGTCCTCGACCGCCCGGGCAAGGAAGTCCAGCTGCTCGGGCGCCAGGTCGGCGAAGAGCGGGACCGCGCGGAGCTCGACGTCGCTGATCACCGACGGCGGTTCCCTAGCTGGTCTCGGCCGCGACCGTCGCGGCCCCGCACGCACCGCAGTAGGCGTCGTCCGTGGCCAGGTGGAAGCGGGCGCAGCCCTCGGTCACGCAGGTTCGGGTCGGCACCCCGACCGTCCGCGGGCCGCTCTTCGGCGGCATCGGCGTCGTGTAGATCGGGCCGATGACCTGGGGAGCGCCCGGGGGCGGCACCCGCAGGACGGTCCACGTGGTGGCCTTGCCGCACACCGCGCAGGTCTTGCCGGTCTGGACCCTGCCGTACGCGGAACAGGCCTGGTCGGTGCACCGCAAAGCGACGTTGGCCATCGGATCCCTCAGCTCTCGCGTCGATGTGACCTGGACCAGGCTAGCCGGGGCGCCTCAGGCGGCTCGGCGACGAGCGCGGACGATCAGCGGCACGCCGACCGCTGCGCCCACGACGAGGAGGGCGATCAGCCACCAGACCCACGCCGGCGTGCCGCCCGCGTCGTCCTCCACCACGTCGTCGGCCGACGGCGAGGGCGACGGGGTGGCCTCCTCGGTGGGCGTGGGCGTGGGGGTCGGCGTCTCGGTCGTCGGCGTCGGCTCCGGGGCGACGGCCGTCTCGGTCGGCTCGCTCGTCGGCACGGGTGCGGGCACCTCCGGGACCGTCGGCTCCGGGGTGGCGACGGGCGGCTCGGTCGGCTCCGGCTCGACCGGGAGCGTGACGGTCGGCTCGGGCTCGACCGGAAGGGTGACCGTCGGCTCCGGCTCGACCGGGAGCGTCACGGTCGGCTCCGGGACGACGGGGAGCGTGATCGTCGGGGTCGGGAGCGACGGCAGGGTGACCGTCGGGGTGGGGAGGGCGGGCAGGGTCGCGGTGGGCGAGAAGTCCGGCCGGTCGATGCCGTCGCACGACGCGAGCAGGAGCGCCCCCAGCACGACACCCACGGCAAGCGCGGAACCCCGACGGACGGCCTTGTGCGGTGCGGTCATGGCGCGCGCCCTTCTCGGCTCACACGGTCCGGCGACGGTCGACGCCGCGGCTGCCGACGCCGGAGCGCGGAACTGCCTGGGCAGAACGTATCGATCGCCGGTTCTGCTGGAAAGGCCCCAGCACCTGCGGATCTGTCCGCTTTCACCCGTCCGTGGCTACCGGGGCGACCGGCTGGCGCAGGATCGTGCGTCGCTTCTCCGGCGCGACCCGGCGGAAGTCGCTCAGGTAGATCTCGTGATGGGTACCGACCATCCGCAGTCCGTTCTCGGGGACGAACTCGTGGTGCATCCGGTCGAGCACGCCGGCCTCGTCGTCGAACGACCCGACGTGCAGCGTCTGCACGCACAGCCCCTCGGAGAGCGTCTCCAGGCGCAGGTCGTCGAGCCGGGCCGGACGCGCCTTCGCGCCGACGCGCTCGACCGCCGCGGCGACCATGTCGGGGGCGATCCCGTCCGGGACCAGCAGCATCAGGGTCCAGTCCCACCGCATCTTGTCCCGGGCGGCGGTGAAGGTCTCCATGTCCTCCGCCCACCACAGACCCTCCAGAGGCGGGACGACGTAGTCGCGGCCAAGCTCCCGCTTGCTCGCGAACTTCAGCGCGTAGGCGACCGGGTAGAGCGTCTCGACCGCCTCGGTGAACGCCGGCGACGTGTTGGGGTCACCGTGACCGTCGACCATGAGGTACCGCAGGTCCGGCACGTCCACAAGCCGGAACCGGCCCCGGCGGGCGTGGTAGCTGTCGAGGGTCGTCCTGACGTCGGTCTTCTCGTCCATCGTTCGTCGATGATCCCGTCTCGCAACGACGAACGGCCCGGATCCCGAGGGATCCGAGCCGTTCGATCTGTGCGCGAGGGGGGATTTGAACCCCCACGCCCTTTCGGACACTGGCACCTGAAGCCAGCGCGTCTGCCGTTCCGCCACTCGCGCGCGCCGCAGAACATTAGCACGATCGAGCAGGCACTCCAGACCGCCTCGGCAGGGAGCCGGACGGGGCGCCGCGCGCACATCACCCCTCATCCGGCCCCGTTCCCGTGGGTCACGGATACGATCAGGGCGGATCGTCGGCACGCTCCGTGCAGGTGGACGCGCAAGAGGGACGGAGGAGGTGGCAGTGGGCATCCTCGACAGGTTCGAGAACGGCGTGGAACGCGTCGTCAACAACGCCATCGCCAAGGCCTTCAAGAGCGAGCTCAAGCCGCTCGACCTCTCCAGCGCCCTGCGTCGCGAGGTGGACGACCGCGCGGCCGTCGTCGGGCGCGACAGGACCGTCGTGCCCAACGAGTTCACGATCGAGCTCGCGACTGCCGACTACGACCAGGTGGAGTCGTGGGGTGCGGAGGCGTTGGCGGACGAGTTCGCCAACAACGTGACGGACTACGCCGCCAGCCAGCGATACGCGTTCGTCGGACCGGTGACGGTCTCGTTCAGCGAGGACAGCGAGCTCGAGGCCGCGCGGTTCCGGGTGCACAGCGCGACGGTGCGCGGTGCCGTGGCCCCCGCGTCGGCCAGCTCGGCGCCCAGCGCCCGGCACCCCCTGGTCGACATCGACGGCCAGCGCTACATCCTCACCGGCCCGGTCACCGTCATCGGGCGCGGGTCGGAGGCGGACATCATCGTCGACGACCCCGGCGTCTCGCGGCGTCACCTCGAGATCCGTGTGACGCCCGACGGCGTCGTCGCGACCGACATGGGCTCGACCAACGGACTCTTCGTCGAAGGCCACCAGGTCCCCGCGGCCACGCTGCTGGACGGCAACACGCTGACCATCGGGCGCACCCGGATCCTGTTCTGGACAGGCGGCGAGCCGGACCTGGACGAGTGACGCCGGCACATGAGTGAGCTGACGATCACCCTGCTGCGGCTGGGTTACCTGGCCCTGCTGTGGGTGCTCGTGCTCTTCGCCATCGGGGTCCTGCGACGCGACCTGTACGGCACGCGGATCACCGACCGACGCCGCCGGAAGGCGCCCGTGGCGGCAGCGGCCGTCGCGACGGAGCCGGCCGCACCCGAGGCGCCGCCCGCCCGCACCCCGCGCTCGGCGCGCAGCGGCTCGGGCCCGACCCGGCTCGTCGTCACCGAGGGTCCGCTGCGCGGCACCATCGTGCCGCTGGCCTCGTCGGCGGTGCTCATCGGCCGCGCCCCCGGCTGCACGCTGGTGCTGGACGACGACTACTCGTCGTCGCGGCACGCCCGGATCTTCCCGCAGGGTGGCCAGTGGTTCGTCGAGGACCTCGGATCGACGAACGGGACATTCGTGGCCGACCAGCGCGTCGAGGCTCCGACACCGGTCTCGACGGGTACACCCGTCCGCGTGGGCCAGAGCGTTCTCGAGCTGCAGAGGTAACCGGTGACCGTCGCACTCAGGTATGCGGCGCGGTCCGACGTCGGACTCGTGCGCTCCAACAACCAGGACTCGGCGTACGCCGGCCCGCACCTGCTCATGGTCGCGGACGGCATGGGCGGGCACGCCGGGGGCGACGTCGCGTCCTCGGTCGCGGTCGCCAGCTTCGCGCCGCTGGACGGCGAGTCCCACGGTCCCGACGACGCGCTGGACCAGCTGGAGACGGCGCTGGCCGACGCGCGGGACGAGATCATCGCGCGCAGCGACGCCGACCCCGAGCTCACCGGGATGGGCACCACCGTCCTGGCCATCCTGCGTGCCGGCAACAAGCTCGCGATGGTGCACCTCGGTGACTCGCGCGGCTACCTGATGCGCGACGGCGTGCTCACGCAGGTCACCACCGACCACACGTTCGTGCAGCACCTGGTGGACATCGGCCGGATCACGCCGGAGGAGGCCGAGCACCACCCGCAGCGGTCGGTCGTCATGCGCGTGCTCGGCGACTTCGACCCCGAGGTCACGCCCGACCTGTCCGTCCGCGAGGCCCGGCCCGGGGACCGCTGGCTGCTCTGCTCCGACGGCCTGTCCGGCTTCGTCAGCGCGGACACCATCGAAGAGACCATGGCGACGATCGACGACGTCGACGCCTGCGCGGACCGCCTCGTGCAGCTCGCGCTGCGGGCGGGCGGCGGCGACAACATCACGGTCGTCCTGGCCGACGTCATCGAGCTCGACTCCGTCGCGGACGGGGCGGGCCCGACGACGAGCGCGACGGTGGTCGGCGCGGCCGCGCTGACCCGCAACGACCCCACCTCGGCGACCGACGGACCCGCGGCCCGGGCGGCGAGCCTGACGCGAACCGCCAAGGAGCCGACCGAGGCTGACGACGCCGCACCGTCCGACCACGACGAGGACGAGGACGAGAGCCCGCCCGCGCGCCGCCGGTGGCGCGCGGTCGTCGCGTGGGTGGCCGTCGCCGTCGTCGTGCTCGGCGGCGCCGCCGTCGCGTACGCGTGGACGCAGACGCAGTACTACGTGGGTGTCGACGACGGCGAGGTCGTCATCTTCCGCGGCCTGCCCCAGACGATCGGCACCCTCCCGCTGTCCACGGTGGTCGAGCGCACGGGCACCGACGTCGAGGACCTCGCCTCCGGCTACCTGCAGCAGCGCGTCGAGCAGACCATCCACGCCGACTCGCTCGCCGACGCCCGGAACCTGGTCGGCATGCTCGAGGAGGACTCGGCGGAGCCGACGCCGTCCCCGACGCCCAGCCCGTCGCCCTCCGGGACGGCCACGCCGTGAGCCGCGCGTGATGGCCACCGTCCAGCCGCACCGGGTGCGGGCCGGTCGGGGCGTGGAGCTCGGCCTGCTGCTGCTCGCCCTGGCCATCGGCATCTCCTCGTACGCCCTGGCGGGGCTCGGCACGTCCGACAAGGTGCCGCCCGACGTGATCGGGTACGGCCTCGGGCTGGCGGCCCTCGCCATCGGCGTCCACCTCGTGCTGCGCTGGCGCGCGCCGTTCGCGGACCCGGTGATCCTGCCGATCACCGTGGCGCTCAACGGCATCGGCCTCGCGATGATCTACCGGATCGACTTCGCGTACACGGCGCGCGGTCGCGACGACACGTTCGCGCAGCGCCAGCTGGTCTGGACGGCGGTGTCCGTGGTGCTCGCGGCGCTGGTGATCGTCCTGCTCCGCGACCACCGGACCCTGCGGCGCTACACGTACACCGCGATGGTCACCGGTCTCGTGCTCGTCATGCTGCCGCTGGTCCCGGGCCTGGGGGTGCTCATCAACGGTGCCCGCATCTGGGTGCGCATCGGCGGGGTGGGCTTCCAGCCGGCGGAGTTCGCCAAGATCGCGTTCGCCATCTTCTTCGCGGGGTACCTGGTCACCCACCGCGACACGCTCGCGCTCGCCGGCCCGAAGGTGCTGGGCCTGCAGCTGCCGCGACCGCGCGACCTCGGTCCGATCCTCATCGTCTGGGGCGCGTCCGTCGCCGTCCTCGTGCTCGAGCGCGACCTCGGCACCTCGCTGCTCTTCTTCGGGCTCTTCGTCGCGATGCTGTACCTCGCCACCGAGCGCCTGAGCTGGGTGGTCATCGGCCTGCTCCTGTTCGTCGTCGGCGCGGCCCTGGCCGCGAGCGCGTTCTCGCACGTCGGGGCCCGTTTCGATGCGTGGCTGCACGCGTTCGACCCCGCCGTGTTCGACCAGAGCCCGGGCGGCTCGGGGCAGCTGGTGCGCGGGCTGTTCGGCATGGCCAGCGGCGGGCTGTTCGGCACCGGGTGGGGCCAGGGCCGACCTGACCTCGTGCCGTTCGCGGAGTCCGACTTCATCGTCGCGTCCCTCGGCGAGGAGCTCGGCCTCACCGGGCTGCTGGCCATCCTGCTGCTGTACGCCATCCTCACCGAGCGCGGCATGCGCACGGCGATCGGCGTCCGCGACGGGTTCGGCAAGCTGCTCGCCGGCGGCCTCGCGTTCATCGTCGCGCTGCAGACGTTCGTCGTGGTCGGCGGCGTCACCCGCCTGATCCCGCTGACCGGCCTCACCACCCCGTTCCTGGCCTACGGCGGCTCGTCGCTGGTGGCCAACTGGGTGATCGTGGCGCTCCTGCTCCGGATCTCCGACGAGGCCCGGCGCCCGGCGCCCTCGATGAAGCCCGTGCTCACGCCGATCGCGGGCACGCCCGTCGTCGTGGGCGGCGGCGGCGGCGACGACGACCAGCCGACCGAGATCATCGGCGGTGTCCGGTGAACACACCCCTGCGCCGCCTCGCGACCGTGGTCCTGGTCATGTTCGTCGGCCTCATGGCGGGCGCCACCTGGATCCAGTACTTCCAGGCGGACAAGCTCAACAACGACAGCCGGAACGTCCGCACGCTGTACCGGGAGTTCGGCAACGCCCGCGGTCCGATCGTCGTCGCGGGCGAGGCCATCGCCCAGTCGACCAAGGTCGAGGACTCCTACGGCTACCAGCGGTCGTACACCAACGGCGAGCTGTACTCCGCGATGACCGGCTTCTACTCGGTGGTGAACGGGCGCACCCAGCTGGAGAACGCGGCGAACGACCAGCTCACCGGCCGCGGCGACCAGCTCTTCTTCTCGCGCATCCGCGACCTGCTCACGGGCCGCCAGCCCGAGGGTGCCGCGGTGGAGACGACCATCAACCCGGCCGCGCAGCAGGCCGCCCTCGACGGGCTGGCCGGGCAGCAGGGAGCCGTCGTCGCGCTCGAGCCGTCCACCGGCAAGATCCTCGCGCTCGTCTCCACGCCGGGCTTCGACCCCAACGTGCTCGCGTCGCACGACACCAAGGCCGCCGGCGCCGCGTACAACCAGCTCGCGTCGGCCCCCGGCAACCCGTTGCGCAGCAACGCGACGCTCGAGACGTACGCGCCCGGCTCGACGTTCAAGCTGGTCACCGCAGCAGCGGCGCTCGAGAGCGGGAGCTACACGCCCGAGAGCACGCTGCCCGCACCCGTGGAGCTGTCCCTCCCGCAGACCACGTCGACCATCGGCAACTTCGGCGGTGGCGGGTGCGGGAGCGACCCGATCACCCTGGCCGACGCCCTACGGGTCTCCTGCAACACCGCGTTCGCGCAGCTGGGCATGGACGTCGGCGCCGACGCGCTCCAGGCGCAGGCCGAGCGGTTCGGCTTCAACGACCCGGGCCTGACCATCCCGATGAAGGTCGTCGAGAGCGTGTTCCCCGACGACATGGACGCGCCGGTCACCGCGCAGTCCGCGATCGGCCAGCGCGACGTGCGGGCCACCCCGATGCAGATGGCGATGGTCGCGTCGGCGATCGCCAACGGCGGCGAGCTGATGACGCCGTACGTCGTCCAGACGGTCCGGTCGGCCGACCTGCGCAAGGTCTCCGAGACGAGGCCGACGCTGTACTCGACGGCGATCTCGCCCGGCACGGCCGCGTCGCTGCGCGACATGATGGTCGGCGTCGTGAACAGCGGGTCCGGGACGGCCGCGCAGATCCCCGGCGTGCAGGTGGCCGGCAAGACCGGCACGGCGCAGACGGCCGACGGGCAGGCGCCGCACGCGTGGTTCACCGCCTTCGCGCCGGCCGACGCCCCTCGCGTCGCCGTCGCGGTGCTGGTGGAGCACGGCGGCAACGTCGGCAACGAGGCCACCGGTGGCAAGGTCGCGGCACCCATCGCCAGGGCCGTCATCGAGGCGGTGCTGGGCTCATGAAGACGGCATCCGGGGTCCTGCTCGGCGAGCGCTACCGGCTGGTCCGGCAGATCGCCGTCGGCGGCATGGGCGAGGTGTGGGAGGGGTACGACGACGCCCTCGCGCGGCCGGTCGCCGTGAAGGTGCTGCGCTCGGAGTTCGCCGGCGACCGCGGCTTCCTCGAGCGGTTCCGCACCGAGGCGCGCAACTCGGCGTCCCTGTCGCACCCCAACATCGCGCAGCTCTTCGACTACGGCGAGCAGGAGGGCTCCGGCTTCCTGGTCATGGAGCTGGTCGTCGGCGAGCCCCTCTCCGACCTGCTCGAGCGCGAGCCCGTGCTGCCCGTGCGCCGCCTGCTGCCGATCCTGGCGCAGACGGCCCGCGCACTGCACGCCGCACACCTGGCCGGTGTCGTGCACCGCGACGTCAAGCCCGGCAACATCCTGCTGGGCCGTGGCGGGCGCGTGAAGATCACCGACTTCGGCGTCTCGCTCGCCCGCAACCAGGTGAACATGACGGCCACCGGCATGGTGATGGGCACCGCGCAGTACCTGTCCCCGGAGCAGGCCGTCGGCAAGCCGGCGACGCCGCTGTCCGACCTGTACTCGCTCGGGATCATCGCCTACGAGGCGCTCGTCGGGCACCGCCCCTTCACCGGCCCCACCGCGGTCGACATCGCGGTCGCGCACGTGAACAACCCGGTGCCGCCCCTGCCCCCGAGCGTGGACAAGCAGCTCGCCGCCCTCGTCACGCGCCTCCTCTCCAAGGAGCCCAGCGCGCGGCCCGCGTCGGGCGAGGAGCTCGCGCAGCTGCTCGACAAGCTCGTGCCCCGCACGCCGCCCTCGGGTGTGCCCGTGCTCGTGGCCACGCAGGGCCGCACGCCGGACACGTTCGCCACGGCCGTCGCGTCGTCCGCCCCGGCGGCGTCGAGCGCCCCGCCGCCGTCCTACCCTCCGCGACGCACGCGACGCGCCGAGGAGCCGACGACGCGCTCGGCGGTGCGCAAGAGCCCGCCCACCACGGGCACGCGCCTGGGCCGCTCCGGGCGACTCACGTGGCCGCTGGTGGCCCTCCTGCTGCTGCTCGTCGGCCTGCTCGGTGCCGCACTCGCGGCGCAGCTCACCAAGGCGGACGGACCGCCCGACGGCCAGCCGCGGCTCACGGCCACGGCCTCCCATTACTCTCGTGGCGACACCCTCGATGGGATGATCACCGAGAACGGGTCCGCAGCGCTCGCCGCGGTCCCGGCATCGACGGAAGCAAAGGACGCCTAGTGGTGGACGACGGATCACGCATCCTCGCCGGACGGTACGAGGTCGGTGAGCTCATCGGCCGGGGTGGCATGGCCGAGGTGCACATCGGCCACGACACCCGCCTCGGTCGTACGGTGGCCATCAAGATCCTGCGCTCGGACCTCGCGCGCGACCCGAGCTTCCAGAACCGGTTCCGCCGCGAGGCGCAGTCCGCCGCGGCCCTGAACCACCCCGCCATCGTCTCGGTCTACGACACCGGCGAGGACGTCTTCACCGAGCCCACCGGGGTCGTCGCGCACGTGCCGTTCATCGTCATGGAGTACGTCGAGGGCCACACGGTCCGGGACATCCTGCGTGACGGCGCCGCGGTGCCGATCGAGGAGGCTGTGGAGATCACGGCCGGTGTCCTCTCGGCGCTCGAGTACTCGCACCACGCGGGGATCGTCCACCGCGACATCAAGCCGGCGAACGTCATGCTCACGCCGACGGGCGCGGTCAAGGTCATGGACTTCGGCATCGCCCGGGCCATGGCCGACTCGGCGGCGACCATGACCCAGACGCAGGCGGTCATCGGCACGGCGCAGTACCTGTCGCCCGAGCAGGCCCGCGGCGAGACCGTCGACGCGCGGTCCGACCTCTACTCCACCGGCTGCCTGCTCTTCGAGCTGCTGACCGGCCGGCCGCCCTTCACGGGCGACTCGCCCGTGGCGGTGGCCTACCAGCACGTCCGCGAGGCCGCGCCGGTGCCCAGCACCTTCGCCTCCGACGTGCCCGACGCCCTCGACCGCATCACGCTCAAGGCCCTGGCCAAGGAGCGGGACGCCCGGTACTCCAGCGCCGCCGAGTTCCGCTCGGACCTCGAGGCCGCCGTCCGCGGTGGCGCCGTCGGCGCGCCGGCCGTCGGGGCGCTCGCCGCAGCGGCCCTCGTCGCGACCCCCGCGACCGAGGCGACCCAGCTCATGGCCCCGCCCGTCGCGACCACCCAGACGATGGCCCCCGCGGCCACCCCCTGGGCGGCGACCGGAGCGGCCGTCCCCCCCAACGGCATCGACGAGGAGGAGGAGGGCAACCGCCGCCCGTGGCTGCTGCCGCTCCTCATCGCCATCGCGGTGCTCGCCGTCGCGGGCATCGTCGCGCTGCTCATCGCCAACGCGAACAAGACCGACACGCCGACGACGGTGGACGTGCCGTCGCTGCTCAACATGACCGCGGACCAGGCGGAGCAGAAGCTCACGGACCTGGACCTCGTCTTCGTCCGTGCCCAGGAACCCTCCGACACCGTCCCCGCCGAGCAGGTCACGCGGTCCGACCCGAAGGAGGGGACCCCGGTCCCGCTCAAGTCGGACGTCAAGGTCTACATCTCGACCGGGCCCTCGAGCCTCGCCGTCCCGGACGTGGCTGGCAAGACGGAGCAGGAGGCCGTCGACGTCCTGACCGGCGCGGGCCTCAAGGTCTCGGCCAACCGGCAGGACGACGACAACCCCGCCTTCCCGCAGGGGCAGGTCACCAAGACCGACCCGCCGTCCGGTCAGGCCGTCGCGGCCGGCACGGAGGTCACGCTCTTCGTCTCCACCGGCAACGTGTCGATGCCCGACGTCATGGGCAAGACCACGGCCGAGGCGAAGCAGATCCTCAACGACGCGAAGCTCCAGGCGAACACGAGCACGGTGGAGTCGGACCAGACCCCCGACACCGTCGTCCAGCAGGACGTGGCCCCGGGCACGCTGGTCAAGCAGGGTCGGACCGTCAACCTGCAGATCGCCACGGCGCCCACCACGGCGACCATCCCGAACGACCTCGTCGGCAAGACCTACGACCAGGCCGTCGCCGAGCTGCAGGCACTGGGCCTGCAGAACTTCAACCGGATCGACGAGCAGTCCGACAACCCGAGCGGCAACGTCATCCGCACGGACCCGACGGCCGGCGACGAGGTCCCGCTGGACCAGCAGATCGACATCCACGTGTCGAAGGGCCCGGGCGGCAAGGGACCGAACCCGACGCCGTCTGCGACTTCGTAGCAGAACGACGAAGGGGCCGTCCCGCGGGACTGCCCCTTCGTCGTGTCTCAGAGCCGGACGAGCGGGTGCAGGCCCACCGAGCGCGCGACGGCCTCGTCGTCGCCGCAGATCTCGAGCCAGTTGGCGAGCAGCCTGTGGCCGCCC
The DNA here is from genome assembly GCF_056400905.1 of Cellulomonas sp. P4_H12. NCBI lineage: Bacteria > Bacillati > Actinomycetota > Actinomycetes > Micrococcales > Cellulomonadaceae > Cellulomonas > Cellulomonas sp. P4_H12. Next base: position 332,521 of record NZ_JBFUKJ010000001.1, on the reverse strand, counting down.
TCGGTGAGCACCGACTCGGGGTGGAACTGCACGCCGTGCAGCGGGAGCGAGACGTGCTGCAGGCCCATGATGATGCCGTGCGCGGTGGCCGTGACCTCGAGCTCGTCACTGATCGTCCCGTTCACCACCGCCAGCGAGTGGTAACGCGTCGCGGTGAACGGGTCGGGCAGCCCCGCCAGCACACCCTCGCCCTTGTGCTCCACCTGGCTGGTCTTGCCGTGCATGAGCTCGGGCGCATGCGTGACGGTGCCGCCGAACACCTCACCGAGGGCCTGGTGCCCGAGGCAGACGCCCAGCATCGGCAGGCCGACGGCCGCGCAGTCGCGGATCACCTGCATGCTCTGGCCCGCGTCGGCCGGCGTGCCGGGGCCGGGGCTCACCAGCACGCCGTCGAACCCTGTCCGCTCCTCGACCGGCGGGACCGCGTCGTTGCGGACGACGACGGTCTGGGCGCCCAGCTGGTTGAGGTACCCGACGATCGTGTAGACGAACGAGTCGTAGTTGTCGATCACGAGGATCTTCGTCACGTCATTCCCCCACTGTGGTCTGGTTGAAGGGCATGTACGGCGAGACGGCCGGGAACACCCACTGGAAGCAGACCGCCAGGATCGCGAGCGCCGCCACCGCGAAGATCAGCACGCGCACGGCGACCGGGCCGGGCGTGTGACGCCACAACCATCCGTACATCAGCGGCCTCCGTGCTGGTCGTCGAGGGTGACCATCATGCGCCACCCGCCAGCTCGGCCGGAATGCCGTCCGAGACCGGCGCCCAGTAGTCCAGCACGCCGTGCACGATGAACCGCTGCTTGGCCGAGAACATCGGGTGGCACGTGGTCAGCGTGATCATGCGCTCGGTGGGGACCGCGCCCGGGTCGCCCGGCACGGGCGCGATGACGTCGACATCGGTCGGGGCCACGATCTCCGTCGAGGTCACGCGGTACACGTACCAGATGTTGTCGGTCGTGCGGATGATCAGCGGGTCGCCCACCTGCAGCTCGGCCACGCGGTTGAACGGCTTGGCGAACGTCGTCCGGTGACCGGCCACGGCGAAGTTGCCGAGGCCGCCCGGCATCGCCGTTCCCTCGTAGTGACCGGCGCCGAGCACGTCGAGCACCGTCGCCCGGTCCGTGCCCTGGCTGATGGGCCTCTCGGGCTCCCCGTCCCAGCGGGGCACCTGGATCGTCGCGAAGGTCGTCGCGTGCGGCGGCTCGGCCATCACGGGAGGCTCGTCGCGGCGCGGGGGCGCGACGACCGGCCCCGCGGGCGCGCCGGCGGTCGGGGTCGCGGTGGGCACCGGCTCGAACGGCAGCTCGCGGACGATCTCGGCCTGGGCACGGTTGCCGACGACGTCCGTCCACCACAGCTGCCAGACGAGGAAAGCGAAGAGCAGGACGCCGAGGGTGATGAGGATCTCGCCGATCACACCGATGACGCCGTAGACGGTGTGGCGGACCCGTCCACCGCGCCGCACGCGCGCGTCGCGCCGGCTGGGGGGCGCCGGCTCGGTCACCGTCTCGCCGCTCACCGCGTTCCTCCGGGGGTGGGGTCGGGGGACGTCTCGGCCCGGGCGCGCTCCTCGGCCTCGGCCGCCTCCAGCCCCGGCAGGATCTCGACCCCGTCGGGCACGCTCGCGGACGACAGCTCGGTGGTCCCCGAGTAGGCGGGGAGCTCGAGCGGCTGCTGGGCGTCGGTGACCGACCAGCCGAGCCCGACGTCGGCGGCGTCGCGCACGTAGGACTGGACGGCCGGCGACAGGCTCAGCGCCTTGCGCAGGTCCGCGGGGTTGCCGATCGCGCGCACCGAGTACGGCGGCGAGTACAGCCGACCGTGCAGCCGGAGCACGTTGCCGACGCACCGGACCGCGCTCGTGGAGATCACCCGCTGGTCCATGAGCTCCATCGCCTCGGCCCCGCCCGCCCACAGGGCGTTCATCACGGCCTGCAGGTCCTGCTGGTGCACCACGAGCACGTCGGCGCTGACGTCCTCGCGCCGCGGGGAGTCCGCCGGCGCGTCGTCGAGCTCGACGGTCAGGCCGGGGCCCGCGACCGGGACGAGGCCACCCTCCACCAGGTACCCCTCGCCGGGCTGGCCGACCTCCGTGCCCGCCGCAGCGTTCTCGCTCGCGGTCAGGCCGTCGACGTCCGCGCGCAGCGCGTCCACCTCGGTGGAGAGGGTGGTGACCCGCTTCGTCTCCACCTGGGCCAGCTCGCGCAGGTCCTGCGGGTGACGCTCGCCGGACGCGCGCGCGAACTTGGCGTTGGCGGCGAACAGGGCGCCCGACAGCGCGAGCACCAGCGCCACCGAGAGGGTGCCGCGCGCGACCACGCGACGCGCACGGTGCGCGCGGTGCGGGTGGTCGGTCACGAACGGCTCCTCGGGTGGGACGCCTGAGTGCGGGCGGGCACTACGCTAGGTCACGATGCGACGCGTCCGTGACGAAGCGGCCCCGGCGCCTCACGATCGACCGCCCTCCGACCACGACGTCACCCGCGTGGTCCCCCGCGGCCCTCGGGTCGCACAGCCGCAGGACAGGAGCACCGGACGTGCCTGAGTCGAAGTCGCGCAAGAAGGCGACGTACACACCGCCGCCCGCCAAGTCTTCGGGGCCCAAGGTGAACGCGCCCTGGTTCCTGCCCGTGATGCTCGGGCTGATGATCCTCGGGCTGGTCTGGATCGTCGTCACCTACCTCACGCGCTCGGAGTACCCGATCCCGGGCATCGAGCAGTGGAACCTGCTCATCGGCTTCGTGCTCATCATCGCCGGCTTCGGCATGACGACCCGCTGGCGCTGACCGCTCCCACGTCGTGACCCAGGCGCCGTCCGCACTCGCGGGCGGAGCCTTTGTCGACCCCGGCACACCGCGTGCGCACCCAGCGTCGTCCCCACCTACCTGCTCGGCCAGCCGTTCACAGCCGTGGCGCCTGACCTGCGGAAACGCGGCGGTTGTCCCCAGCGGTGCACAAGTCTGTGGATAACTACACCGGTGTAGTTCCACAGGTGTGAGTAACTCTGGGGAGATCCGGAAGGGCTTGGGAACGTGCTGTGAGACGCCCTCAGAACGTCAGCGGACGAAGCCGGCCGACGCATAGACGAGGACCGTCGGCACCAGGAGCAGCGCACCGACAGCGAGCGGCGCGGCGACCGCGACGAGCCGTCGTCGGTCGGGTGGGGCGTAGGCGTAGGCCGCGGCCAGCAGCGCCCCGGTGACCAGGCCACCCACGTGCGCCTGCCACGCGATGTTCGCCATGACGAAGCCGAGCGCCAGGTTGATGCCGATCAGCACGAGGATGCCGCGGACGTCACCGCCGAGCCGCATGCTCACCACGAGGATCGCCCCGAACAGGCCGAACACCGCGCCGGACGCCCCGACGCTGCCGGTGGTCCAGCTGTGGGTCGCCGTCGCGAGGAGCACCGAGCCGACCGCGCCGCCGACCGCGGACATCAGGTAGAGGGTGATGTACCGGGCGCGTCCGAGGGTGTTCTCGAGCGTGGGGCCGACGAACCACAGCGCCACCATGTTGAAGACGATGTGCAGGTACTGGCCGGGCGAGTGCAGGAACGCGGCCGTGAGGAACCGCCACGGCTCGTAGAACCCGAGCACCGGGGAGAAGAGCCAGCGCGCGGTCCACGTCGGAACCACGAGCTGCAGGACGAAGCTGACCACGCAGAGCCCGATGAGCGTGAGCGTGACCACGGGCCGGCCGGCGTGGCGCACGCCGCCGAGCGCCGTGCGCGTGGTCGGCAGCGCACGAGCGGCCTCGGCGACGCAGTCGACGCAGTGGATCCCGACGGCGGCCTGGCGCTGGCACTCCGGGCAGGTGGGCCGGCCGCACCGCTGGCACCGCACGTACGACACCCGGTCGGGGTGACGAGGGCAGACCGGCGGCGCGACCGGCGCGCCCGGCTGAAGCGGCTCGCTGATGGTGGTCTCAGTCCTCGATGGTGATCGAGTTGATGACGATGTCCTCGACCGGACGGTCCCCCGGGCGCACCCGCGTGCTCTCGATGGCGTCGACCACGGCGCGGCTCTCGTCGTCGGCGACCTTGCCGAAGATCGTGTGCTTGCCGTTGAGCCACTCGGTGGGTGCCACGGAGATGAAGAACTGCGAACCGTTGGTGCCGCCGACCTTGCCGGTGGTCGGGTCCAGGCGCTTGCCGGCGTTGGCCATGGCGAGCAGGTAGGGCTCGTTGAACGAGAGCTCGGGGTGGATCTCGTCGTCGAACGTGTAGCCCGGGCCGCCGCGGCCGGTGCCCAGGGGGTCACCGCCCTGGATCATGAACCCGGAGATCACGCGGTGGAAGACCACACCGTTGTACAGCGGGTCGGTGCGCTCCTCGCCCGTCGTCGGGTCCGTCCACGGGGTGCTCCCGGTGGCCAGGCCCGTGAAGTTCTGCACCGTGCGGGGCGCGTGGTTGGGGTAGAGCTCGATCCGGATGTCTCCGGCGGTCGTGTGCAGGGTCGCAAACATGCGAGAAGTCTCGCACGCGACCCTGGACCGCACCGGTGAACCAGCGGTTGTGCAGGCCACGGGCTCTGTTCTGCACAAAGACCGTCCTGCGCTGCCGCCCGCGCGGTGGCAGAGTGGGAGGCCAGTGCAGCCGAACGAGCCGGGAGCCGACATGCCGTTCACGAAGAGCCCGAAGATCGACGTCGACACGGAGAAGCTGAAGGACCAGGCAGCCGACCTGGGCGCGACCCTGGCCGACGCCGCCAAGAGCGCGAAGGACGCCGCCGCCAAGGCGGGCGACGCGGCGTCGACCGCGAAGGACTGGACCACCCCGAAGGTCGAGGCCTTCATCGACTGGCTCCTCCCGCGGGTGGAGCACCTCTACAAGGAGAGCGTGAAGGCCGCCGCACCCAAGGTGGAGACGGCCGCGGACAAGGTCTCGCCCGCCATCGACACCGCGCACGACAAGATCGTCGACGACTTCCTGCCCAAGCTCGTCGCTGCGATGAACGAGGCCGCGGTCAAGGCCGGGGCAGCCGTCGAGAAGGCCGCCGACGTCGCGGCCGACAAGGGCAAGGGCTCCGCCAAGTCCCTCGCAGCCGCGGCCGCGGAGGCCTCGGGCAAGAAGAAGCACACGGGAGCCAAGGTCTTCTGGCTGCTCGCCACGCTGATCGGCCTCGGCGCCGCGGCCGCGGCCTGGACCCGGTCGCGCTCGAGCGTCGACCCGTGGGCCGAGCCGTGGGAGCCGACGGACGCCGGCACCACGCACGCGCGCGTCGCCGACGCCGCGGACGCGGTCGGGGAGGCGGCCGGCAGCGCCGTCGCCAAGGGCCGCGACGCCACGCGCAAGGCGGCCGAGAAGGTCAGCGCGGCCACCGAGTCGCTGACCGAGAAGGTGTCCGAGGCCAAGGACGACCTGACCGAGAAGGTCGCCGGGGCGACGGACGCCGCGAAGAAGGCGACCCGTCGCACCACCAAGCCGGCCGACGGCACGGCGGTCGTCGACCCCGACGCCGGCCCGGTGGCCGAGCCCGTGACCGAGCCGGTCACGGACGCCGACCAGGGTGACCGCCCGCTCTGAGCCCGCACGACCACGACGGCCCCCGGTCCACACGGACCGGGGGCCGTCGTCGCGTTACGAATCGTTTAGGCCGTTGACCCTCTTCCCGGCCGCTCTGCACGATGCGCGAGGCGCGTCGTGCCGGGGCCGCAGCGAGGCGACGCCGGGGCCATCCGCCGACCCCAACGTCTCCAGTGCCGTGGAAGAGGACCCCATGCACCGCCCCCGAACCCGCGGTCGCGTCGCGATCGCGTGCAGCAGCGCGCTCACCGTCGCCGCCGCCTTGCTCGTCGCGCCCCTGGCTGGCGTCGCGAGCGCCGCGGACCCCGCGTACAACTACGCCGAGGCCCTGCAGAAGTCGATGTTCTTCTACGAGGCCCAGCGCTCCGGCGACCTCCCGGCGGACAACCCGGTGTCCTGGCGCGACGACTCCGGGCTGACCGACGGCGCCGACGTCGGCAAGGACCTCACCGGCGGGTGGTACGACGCGGGTGACCACGTGAAGTTCGGCCTGCCGATGGCGTTCAGCGCGACGATGCTCGCGTGGGGCGCGATCGCGTCGCCGCAGGGCTACACCAAGGCCGGCCAGCTGGACGAGCTCAAGGGCAACCTCCGCTGGGTCGACGACTACTTCGTCAAGGCGCACACCGCGCCGAACGAGCTCTACGTGCAGGTGGGCGACGGCGAGGCGGACCACAAGTGGTGGGGTCCGGCCGAGGTGATGACGATGGCCCGACCGTCGTACAAGGTGAGCGCCAGCTGCCCCGGGTCCGACGTGGCGGGCGAGACCGCCGCCGCGCTGGCGTCGTCGGCGATCGTGTTCAAGAGCGACGACCCGACGTACTCGGCCAAGCTGCTCACGCACGCCAAGCAGCTCTACTCGTTCGCGGACACCTACCGCGGCGCCTACTCCGACTGCGTGACCGCGGCGTCCGCGTACTACAAGTCGTGGTCCGGCTACCAGGACGAGCTGGTCTGGGGTGCGTACTGGCTCTACAAGGCGACCGGCGACGCCACCTACCTGGCGAAGGCCGAGGCGGAGTACTCCAAGCTGAGCGTCGAGAACCAGACGACCACGCACTCCTACAAGTGGACCGTCGCGTGGGACGACAAGACGTACGCGATGTACGCGCTGCTGGCCATGGAGACGGGCAAGCAGCAGTACATCGACGACGCCAACCGCTGGCTGGACTACTGGACGGTCGGCGTCAACGGCCAGCGCGTGCCCTACTCGCCGGGCGGCCAGGCGGTCCTGGACTCGTGGGGGTCGCTGCGGTACGCGGCGAACACGTCGTTCGTCGCGCTCGTCTACTCGGACTGGCTGACCGACGCCACCCGCAAGGCGCGGTACCACGACTTCGGCGTACGGCAGATCAACTACGCGCTCGGCGACAACCCGCGCAAGTCCAGCTTCGTCGTCGGCTTCGGCGCCAACCCGCCGCAGAGCCCGCACCACCGGACCGCGCACGGCTCGTGGCTCGACTCGATCACCTCGCCCGTCGCGACGAGGCACGTGCTCTACGGAGCGCTCGTCGGCGGCCCGAGCTCGGCGAACGACGCCTACACCGACAGCCGCTCGGACTACACGTCCAACGAGGTGGCCACCGACTACAACGCCGGCTTCTCCAGCGCGCTCGCGCGACTCACGCAGGAGTACGGCGGCACCGCGCTGGCGAGCTTCCCCGTGGCCGAGCAGCCCGACGGCGACGAGATCTTCGTCGAGGCGATGCTCAACCAGCCGGCCGGCGGCACGTTCACCGAGATCAAGGCCATGATCCGCAACCAGTCCGCGTTCCCGGCGCGCGCGCTCAAGAACGGCACCCTGCGCTACTGGTTCACGCTCGACGCCGGTGACTCAGCGACCAACCTCGCCGTGTCCGCGAACTACAGCGAGTGCGGCCCGCAGACCGCCAAGCCGATCAGCGCCGGGGGGTCGCTCTACTACGCCGAGATCAGCTGCGTCGGGCAGAACATCTACCCGGGCGGCCAGTCCCAGCACCGCCGCGAGATCCAGTTCCGCGTCACCGGTGGTTCCACGTGGAACGCGGCGAACGATGCCTCGTTCGCCGGCCTGAACACGACCGCGCTCGCCAAGACCAAGGCGATCACGCTCTACGACGGCGGCAAGCTCATCTGGGGCACCGAGCCCACCGGCACCGTCACGGACACCACGGCGCCCACCGTGCCGGGCACCCCGACCGCCTCTGGGATCACGTCGACGGGTGCGTCGCTCGCCTGGACGGCGTCCACCGACGCCGGCAGCGGCGTCGCGGGCTACGACGTCTACCGGGTGCAGGGCACCACCTCCACGCTGGTGGCCTCGACCACCGCGGCGTCGACGGTGCTCACGGGCCTCACGCCGAGCACCGCGTACTCGTACGCCGTGAGGGCCAAGGACGTCGCGGGGAACGTGTCGGCGGCCTCGGCCACCGGGACGTTCACCACGTCGACCCCGCCGGTCGACGTCGTCGCACCGGGCAAGCCCGGCACGCCCGTCCCGTCGGCGGTCACCTCCACCGGCGCCACGCTGACGTGGACGGCTTCGACGGCCGGCACCTATGCGCTCGCCGGCTACGACGTGCTCCGGATCACGGGCACGACGTCCACGGTCGTGGGCACCGCCACCGGCACGACGTTCGCGCTGACCGGGCTCACGGCCGGCACCGCCTACACGTACGCCGTCCGGGCCAAGGACTCGGCCGGCAACGTGTCGGCCGCGTCCACGTCGGTCGCCTTCACCACCACCGCGGCCTCGGACACCACGGCCCCGACGGTCCCCGGCACGCCGGCGGCCTCCGCCCTCACTCAGACGGGCGCCACCCTCACCTGGGCGGCCTCCACCGACGCGGGCGGGAGCGGCCTCGCCGGCTACGACGTGTACCGGGTCCAGGGGTCCACCTCGACCCTGGTCGCGTCGCCGACGTCCGCGTCGACCACGCTCACCGGCCTGGCCGCTGGCACGACCTACTCCTACGCGGTGCGGGCGAAGGACGGCGCCGGCAACGTCTCGGCGGCGAGCGCGGCCGTCACGTTCACGACGCTCCCGACGACGACCACGAGCAGCTGCGCCGTGGCGTACTCCGCCAACAGCTGGAACGTCGGCTTCACGGGGAGCGTCAAGATCACCAACACCTCGACCACACCGCTGACGTGGTCCCTCGGGTTCACCTTCCCGTCGGGCCAGCAGGTCACGCAGGGCTGGAGCGCGACCTGGTCGCAGACCGGCGCTGCGGTGACGGCCACCGGTCTCGGGTGGAACGCCACCCTGGCCCCGGGCGCCAGCACGGACATCGGGTTCAACGGTTCCCACCCGGGCACCAACACCGCCCCGACCGCCTTCACGGTCAACGGGGTGGCCTGCACGGTGTCCTGATCGGCACGACGAGGGCGCCGCACCGTCGGGTGCGGCGCCCTCGTCATCGGCGTGCGAGCCGGCGCATCACCGGCGGCGTGTTCCCGATCCCGGCAGCGAGGGTGATCACGCCGAGCACCGCCGTGATCGCGCGAAACACGGGCGACGTCCCCCCGCCGGAGGCGGCGATCCAGGGCAGGGCGAGCAGGACGACACCGCCGAGGGCGTAGGCGAGCGCCCGGGACCAGGCCACCACCGTCAGCGCCCGCACGTGCGCGATGACGCCCGGGAACTCGCGCTCGAGTCCGGCCGCGTCGCCAGTGAAGTCGCGCTCGGCCCAGATCAGGCCAGCGTCCAGGGCGGCGGCCCGCACCGCCGTCAGGGGATACCAACCTGCCTGGTGCTCGGGCAGCGCGGACCCGCTCAACCCTTGCCCGGACGGGAACGAGCCCAGCACCGCGCCGGCGGCGTCGGTGACGGCGTACCGGTCCACGATTCCCTCGGTGCCGCGGGCGGGGAACGCGGCCTGCACGTGGGTGATCGCCCGCGCCTGCCCGGGCTCTCCTCCGACGGGGACGCCGAACCCGCCTCCGGCAGGGACGGCCGCCGCCGGCGCGACCCAGCGGACGCGCTCGGGGCTGATCTCCAGCCACGAACCCTCGTACTGGCGGCGCACGGAAGGTGAGTCGTGGTGGCCGACGTTCGGGGCGAGGATCACGCGCCGCCGCCCGTCGTCAGTCGGCGCTGTGCACGGGCCGGACCCGCTCGCCCAGCTCCCCGAGCTGCGCCTTCATCTCGCCGACGGAGAGCGTGTGCTCGACCCGCGGCGAGTAGAGCATGGAGCTGACGATGGCCCCCGTGGCGCCGATGGCGAAGGCCTGGCTCACGTGGCTGACCAGACCGGCGCCGCCCGAGGCGATGACGGGAAGCTGGACCGCCTCGGTGATCATCCCGGTGATGTCGAGGTCGTATCCCGACCCGGTGCCGTCGCGGTCGATGCTGTTGACGACGATCTCGCCCGCGCCGAGGTCCTGCCCCCGCTTCGCCCACTCGACCGCGTCCATGCCCGTGTACGTGCGGGCGCCGTCGATCGCGATCTCGTACCCGCTGGGGATCGTCGCGGTGGGCTCCACCCGCTTGACCTGCATGCTCAGCACGATGCACTGCCGGCCGAACTCGACCGACCCCTGGGTGATGATCTCCGGCCTGCGCACGGCCATCGAGTCGATGCTGATCTTCTCGGCGCCCGCGCGCAGCACCGCGTGCATGTCCTCGAGGTGCCGGATGCCGCCGCCGACCGTCAGCGGCACGAACGTGCGGTGCGCCGCCTTGCGGACCATGTCCAGGTCGATCTGGCGCTTCTGGGCGCTGGCCATGATGTCGTAGATGACGATCTCGTCGACGTCCTCGTGGTAGAGCCGGTCGGCCAGCTCGGCCGGGTCGCCCACGTCGATGTTGTCCTGGAACTGCTGGGCCTTGGTGACGCGTCCGTCCTTGACGTCGAAGCAGGCGATGAGCCGGTTAGCGAGCATCGAGATCCTTCAGGTCGGTCACGTCGAGGTCGCAGAACGACTTCAGCACCTGGAGGCCGGCGCGGGCGCTCTTCTCGGTGTGGAACTGCGTCGCCATGATGTTCTTGTACGCCACCGCGGCGGCGAACTCCTGGCCGTACGTCGTCACGCCGACGAGAGCAGAATCCTCCGCCGGCCGGGCATAGAAAGAATTCACGAAATAGTAGAACCCGTTCGGCGTGAATGACCGCGAGAACGGGTGGTCGCCGCGGACCTCGACATTGTTCCAGCCCATGTGGGGCACGCGGACCTCGGACCGGTCGAACTCGTGGACGCTGCCCGGCAGCCAGCCCAGGCACTCGACGTCACCTTCGGCCGAGTGCTCGAACAGCACCTGGAGCCCCACGCACACGCCGAGAAATCCCTGGCCATCGCCCCGGACCTTCTCCTCGAGGTGGTCGATCCACCCCTCCTGCGCCAGCGACTCCATGGTCACGCCGGCGGCCCCGACGCCGGGAAGGATGTACTTGTCGACCTCGTCGCACTCGCTCGGCTTGGCCACGAGCGCGTGCGGGACACCGAGATGGTCGAGCGCATAGGAAATGCTCTGCGAATTCCCGGTGCGATAGTCGATGATCCCGATCACTTGCCCAATCCTACACGGGACGGCGATCTCGAATCGTGGACGTCAGTCGAGGAACAGCGCCCTCAACCGCACCGTGGTGAACGCGAGACCGAGACCGATCATGACGACGAAGTACGCGACGTGCACCAGCATCGACCCGTCGAGCACCCCGAGCGTCAGGCCGCGCACCAGCTCGACCGCGTGCCACAGGGGCAGCGCCTTGATGACGCCCTGCAACCATCCCGGGTAGACGGTGATGGGGTAGAAGGTGGCGGAGAACAAGAACATCGGGAGCATCACGAAGTTGATCCAGTCCATCTGCTGGAAGGTCTTCATGTAGCTGGTCACGGCCATGCCGACGCTGGCGAAGCCGAACGCCACGAGCAGCACCGCCGGGATGGCCAGCGCGGCGGACCAGGCGAGGTTGAGGCCCATCACCTGCATGACGGTGAGGAACCCGAGGGCGTAGACGCCACCGCGCAGCAGCGCGTAGGAGATCTCGCCGAAAGCCACGTCGAGCGGCCCGAGCGACGTGGCCAGCATCGCGTCGTAGAGCTTGCCGAAGTGCATCTTGAAGAACACGTTCCACGTGGAGTCGTAGACCGCCCCGTTCATGGCGGACACGGCCAGCAGCGCCGGGGCGATGAAGGCGGCGTACGAGACGGAGCCCCCGGTCGGCAGCTCGACGTCGCCGATGTACGAGCCGAGCCCGACGCCCATGGCGAAGAGGAAGAAGACCGGCTCGAAGAAGCCCGAGAGGACCACGATGCCGCTCGAGCTCTTGGTGGCCTTGAGCCCGCGCGCGACGACCGACCGCGCGTTGCGGGCGTAGAGCGCGCTCACGGCGGTGCTGCGCGCGGGCGCGCTGGCGGTCGTCGTCATCCGCGCAGCCTCCTCACGAACACGCGGCGGGCCAGGACCCAGCCGACCGCCGCCATGGCGAGCAGGATGGCGAGGTGCCAGCCCACCGGCCACGCCCCGGGCGGCGACCCGTAGGAGAGCGCCCGCCCGATCTCGCTCGCGTGCCACAGCGGGGAGATCCACCCGATCCAGTGCAGCCACACCGGGAGCGTGGCCAGCGGGTAGAAGGTGCCGGAGAACAGGAACAGCGGCGTGAAGATGAACCGCTGCACCAGGGCGAACTGCCCCTTGTCCTCGGTGAGGCTGGCGGAGAACGCCATGAGCGGCAGGCCGAAGGCCAGTCCCGCGAGCACGCCGACCAGCGGCATGAGCGCGCCCCGCACCGGGTCGCCGACCGCGCCGAACGCCACGATGAGCACGTAGTAGACCGTGGTCGTGAACAGCATCCGGAGCACGACGGACAGCACGAGCCCGGCCATGATCTGCGGCGGTGCGATCGGCGACGCGTTCATGCCCCAGAAGATCCGGCGCCACTTGAACCCGGCCATGATGACGAACGTGAACTCGTCGGTCGCGACGGTCACGCCGGCGGTCGCCAGGAGCGCGGGCGCGACGAACCACACGTAGCTGACGGGACCGTCCGCGCCCGATGCCACCGACTGGTCGAGGAACGTCGCCAGGCCCAGGCCGATGCCCAGCAGGTACAGGAGCGGGTTGCCGACGGACCCCACGACGATCGTCCAGCCGTACGCCTTCATGCCGCGCAGCTGGTGCTCCGCGACGTACCAGGCGCCGAACCGGCGGGGGCGGACAGCGGCCTCGACGGCCGCCTCGGGCAGGGTGGTCGTCATTCGATCAGGCTCCGCCCGGTGAGCCGCAGGAACACGTCCTCGAGGCTCGAGCGTCGGACCAGCGACGTGGTGGGGTGCAGCCCGAGGTCGGTGACCCGCTCGAGCACCGCCTCGCCGTCGTCGGCGTAGAGCAGGACGCGGTCGGGCAGCACCTCGATCCGCTCGACCAGGCCGGCCATGCGGACCGCGGCGTCGGCGTTGCGGTCCGACCCGAAGCGCAGCTCCACGACCTCGCGCGTCGAGTACTGCCGGATCAGGCTGGACGGGCTGCCCTCGGCCATGATCCGGCCTTTGTCCACGACCACCAGCCGGTCGCACAGCTGCTCGGCCTCGTCCATGTAGTGCGTGGTGAGCACCAGCGTGGTGCCGCGCTCCTTGAGCCGGAAGAGCCGGTCCCACAGCACGTGGCGCGCCTGCGGGTCGAGGCCGGTGGTCGGCTCGTCGAGCATGAGGATGCGCGGCTCGTTGATGAGGGCCCGGGCGATCGTCAGCCGCCGCTTCATGCCGCCGGAGAGGTCGTCGACCTTGGCGTTGCGCTTCTCCTCGAGCTGCGCGAACCCCAGCAGCTCGTCCGCGCGGGATGCGCACACCGAGCGCGGGATGCCGAAGTAGCGCCCGTAGACGATGAGGTTGTCGCGCACCCGCAGCTCGGTGTCGAGGTTGTCCTCCTGCGGCACCACCCCGAGCAGTGACCGGATCTCGGGCCCGTGGGTGTCCGGGTCGAGCCCGAGCACCCGCAGGTCGCCCGCCGTCCGCGACGACACCGCACCGATCATCCGCATGGTGGTGGACTTGCCGGCACCGTTGGGCCCCAGCAGACCGAACGACTCGCCCGGCGGGACCTCGAAGTCGATGCCGTCGACGGCGGTGAACTCGCCGAAGCGCTTGGTGAGGCCGTGGGCGGCGATGACGGGTGCGGTCACAGCGGACCAACCTAGACGACCGGACCGACACCCGCGGAGGACATTGATGTTGACCGCAAAACGGCGGCGACGGCAGCCTGCACCGATGACCGACCTCGTCGACCTCTGGCCCCTCGCCGGCCTGCGCGTGCGCAGCGGTGACCTCGAGCTCCGCTTCCTCGACGACGAGCACCTGCTCGCGCTCGCCCGGCTCGCCGCCGACGGGATCCACGCGCCGGAGGCGATGCCGTTCACGGTCCCGTGGACGCGCGGCACCCCGACCGAGGTGGCGCGCAGCATCCTCACCTACCACTGGGGCCGCCGCGCCGCCGTCGCGCCGGAGGCCTGGCAGCTCGAGCTCGCGGTCGTCCGGGCCGGCGAGGTCGTCGGCGTGCAGGGGCTCATGGCGAAGGACTTCCCGGTGACGCGCGCGGCCGAGACCGGCTCGTGGCTGGGCCTGCGGCACCACAGGCAGGGCATCGGCACCCGCATGCGGCTGATGATCCTGCACCTGCTGTTCGAGGGCTTCGACGGCCGACGTGCGGCCACCAGCGCCTTCGACGACAACGCGCCCTCGAACGGGGTCACGTGCCGGATCGGCTACACCGAGAACGGTGTGGACGTCCTCGCCCGCGAGGGAGCGCCGGCGCGCAGCAACCGCTACGTGCTGGACCGGGCGTCGTGGGACGCGCGCCCGGCAGAGCTGCGGCCGGAGGTCACGCTCGTCGGGATCGAGGCGGCCCGGGAGCAGCTCGGCATCTGAGGGTCCCCGTCGTCCACAGATCCGCCCGCCGTGCGTCCTGTGTCGGCACGCACCCTTACGGTGACGGCTCCACCGCACACCGGGAGCCCCGATGCCGAAGTCCCCTGACGAGACCCTCGCGCTGATCCGCACGCTCCTGGCGATCGCGGACGGCGGTTCGCCGCACCAGCCCGAGCGCGAGCTCGCGCGGAACCGGGCCGAGAAGCTCATGCTCCGGCACAGCATCGACGAGGCCGCGGCGCGGATGACGACGGAGCGAGCGCGCGAGCCGGTCCGCACGGACGAGGCCGTCACGGGATCGTGGGTGCTGGACCGGATCGAGCTGCGCACCGCTGTGTACGGTGCCTTCGGCTGCCGCCCTCTGCGCACGCGTCGGGGCACCAGCACCGAGTTCGTCGCGTTCGGGTTCGCGTCCGACATGTCGATGGCGGCCGTGCTGACCGCGTCGCTCGAACCGCAGATGCTGGCCGAGATGTCCGCGCACGGCGGCACACCGAGCGACAAGCGGACGTTCGCCGCCGGGTTCGCGGCGATCGTCGCGCGCCGCCTGCGGCAGTTCTACGCCGAGGCGCTCGTCGTGGCGGAGACCGAGGGGACGTCGAGCGCGCTCGTGCTCGCCGCGCGCGACCGGGACGTCGACGCGGCCGTGGATCGTGCGTTCCCGTTCGTGCGGCG
Organism: Cellulomonas sp. P4_H12; assembly: GCF_056400905.1. Taxonomy (NCBI): domain Bacteria; kingdom Bacillati; phylum Actinomycetota; class Actinomycetes; order Micrococcales; family Cellulomonadaceae; genus Cellulomonas; species Cellulomonas sp. P4_H12. The sequence continues at coordinate 317,472 of NZ_JBFUKJ010000001.1, read as the reverse complement.
CACGACCCGACGGCTCTCGGGGCGAGGCTGGGCGGCCGGGGCGGAAGCCGGTGCCAGGGCCGACATCGCCGTGTCGGACCGCACGGTTCCGGCCGCCAGCACCCGCGCGCTGGGGCGGTGACGTACCGAGAGGTGGCCACCCTGACTCAGACCTTCGGGGCATCCGGACCGCCGACGTCGCCGTTTGGGGCCTGTTCGGGCAGGGACGGGACTAGGGTGTCGACCGCCAGGGCGGTCCCTCGGCCGGTGCCGGACGTCGCACCGCGCGGGCAGACGCAGCCGGGCGTCGGACGCGTCGGGGCAGGCGCGACCGTCCCACGCGTTCTCCCGGAGGTCCGATGAAGCCCCTCGTGAGCACCACCCGTTCCCCCCGTCGTACGGCGGCGATCGGCGTCGTCGCCGCGACCCTCACCGTCGGCGCGACCGGGGCCGCGTACGCCCTCGCCCGCTCCGCCGCCGCCGAGCCGGACACCACGGTGATCGTGGCCGGCGGGCCGGCCACCCCTGCGGCCACGGAGACCGTGGCCGCCGCGGAGGCTGAGACGGCACCGGCGGAGGTCGCAGGCGCCGACGAGTACACCGAGGAGCGGTCCGACGCGTTCTGGGCGGCGGGCTACTACATGGAGGACGCGAACGCCCTCGCCGACCTGTGGCAGGTGCCGCTCCTGGAGGCGAAGGGTCGCGCCGGCCAGCTGCTGCTCGACGGCCAACCGGTGCCGGTCGCCCCCGGGTCGTCCCTGGACCTCACCGACCCCGACACGGTCGCGATGCTGGCAGCCGAGGCGTACTGGGACGCGGGCTACACCGGCGAGGACGGGGAGAAGCTCGCCGCGCTGTGGCACGTCGACGTGTTCGAGGCAAAGACGACCGCGGGCCAGATGCTCGTCGCGGGGCAGACGCTGCCGGTGCCGCCGAGCGGCACCCCGACGTCCTGACGAGTGACCGGTACCGGACCGAGGGCCACGCTCACGTGGGCGAGCTGACCTGGCGGGTCGGGTTCGAGGTCGAGCTCCTCGCACCCGACGGCTCCGACCGGCTCACGCTCGCCGAGCGGATCGCCGCCGACCACCACGGCTGGGTCGAGCGCTCGTTCCACACCGACTCCGAGCCGTCCCCGGTCCCGGGCGTCGGACTCTTCCGGCACCTGTCGCCGGCGTTCCAGGTCACGGACGCGAACGGGGCGCCGGTCGTGCGCCTCGTCGACGACGTGACCATCCGCGCGGACCTCGCGGGATCCACCGCACGCGGCCACCGCGGTTGGTACCGCGTGCTCGTCGACGACGGCCGCTTGCTGCGGCTGGTCGAGAGGCATGCCGACCCGTCAGCACCGCTCGCGTCGGTGCTCGAACAGGTCGCGGAGCTGTTCGGGGTCGACGTCGACGCTGGTCCCGACTCGGCCCGCGTGAACGACTCGGCCGGGGCGACCGTCGCGGTGGCGCTGCCGCTGCCACCCGGTCGAGAGCGTCCGTGCGAGCTGGTGACACCGCCGCTGGTCTCCCGGCACGGGGAGGCCCTGGGCCGGCTGCTCGCGCCCGCGCGCGAGCTCGGCTTCACGGTGCCGCACGAGGCCGCCGTGCACCTGCACCTTGATGCAGGCCCGTTCCGTCGGCTGGCCGCGTTCGCCAACGTGGTCCGCCTGTTCGGGTGGTGGCGCGAGCAGCTGTGGGCCGCCCTCGGCACCAACCCCGCGTGCCGGCGTCTCGGGCCCCTGCCGTCGGCCCTCCTTGGCCTCGTGGAGCGCGCACCCGACGACGCGCCGCAGGAGTGGGCGGCGCTGGCGGAGGATGCCCGGGCGGTCGGGCTGACCAAGTTCGCGGACGTCAACCTCACGCAGGTCGTCGCGACGCACCCCGTGCGAGACACGCTCGAGGTCAGGATCCTGCCGGGCTCGATCGAGGAGGACGCGATCGTGCGTGGCGCCGCCCTGATCGAGGCCCTGCTACGCCGGTGCCTGGACGACCGCCCGATCCCCCGGCCGGATGCCGGCGGAGCGTCGGACGCGCGTTCAGCGCTGCTGAACCTCGCGGACGTGTCTGAGCGGCGCCCGTACTCGGACCGCTCGTGGTGGAGCCAAGGGGACTCGAACCCCTAACCCCCTGCTTGCAAAGCAGGTGCGCTACCAATTGCGCCATGGCCCCGTGCGAGCCCGGGCGGGCTCACTCGAAGGTGTCGGTGACCTCTGCCCACAGGTCTCGCTCGTCGCGATCCTGTGCGTACTTCTGCCACACGACGAATCCGACGGCGGCAAGGGCCACCAGGAGCAGGAGCTTCTTCATCGGTTCCCCCACGGGTCGGGAGTGGGCCTAACAGGACTTGAACCTGTGACCTCTTCCTTATCAGGGAAGCGCTCTAACCGTCTGAGCTATAGGCCCGTGCACTGCGTGCGCCGCAGTGGCGCCGGACGAGACTACCCCAGGGCAGGGGTGCCACCAAAACGCGTGCGCCTCACTCGTCGGTCATGGTCACGTGCACGCCGCCGACGAGCGCCGCCACGATGTTGTAGAGGAACGCGCCGATGGTCGCGAGGGCCGTCAGCAGGAACACGTCGATCACCGCGATGAGCGTCGCGCCGGAGATGATCCGGGAGAACTCGACGTACTGCAGGATGTCGATCCCGCTCTCCGTGCCGGTGATCTGCGTGACGAGGTTGTCGGCCTTGGTGAACACCTGCAGCCCGTTGAGCGTGAACCAGACCACGGCGGCCGCGACGACGAACATCACGCCGATGGCGACCGACAGCAGGAACGACAGCTTCATGACGGACCAGGGGTCGACCCGGGAGATCGCCAGCCGCACCCGGCGGGGCGCGCCGTGCGGCCCGACCGTCGGGATGCGACCCGTGCTCGGCCGCGCACCGGTGAGGTTCTCGGTCGAGGTCGCCGTCCGCGGGGCGGTCGAGCTCGCCGCCGGGGCGGCCGTCGGGGTCGTCGTCATGGTCGGTTCCTTGGGGGGCCGGGGTCGAGTAGCCGCAGCGAACGCGGCGGACGTGGCGACACCGGCCTTCTTGAGCCAGACCGTGGCGGTGTCCACTGCCACCATCATCGGGGACGGCGAGTCGTCCTCGTCGCCGACCGTGGCGGTCGTGGTGTCACGATCCTGTGGAGATATCGCGGTGGCCGTCGCGCCTGCCGCGCCCGAAGGCTCCGCGGACCCGTTGCTCGACGCCCGCTCCGCCGATCCGTTGCTCGACGACCGTTCGGACGAACCGTTGCTCGCCGCCCGTTCCGCCGAGCCGTTGCTCGCCGTCCGCTCGGACGCGGGACGGCTCGTGCTCGTGCGCTCCGGTGCGGGGCGGGTCGACGAGTCCGAGCGCGGCTCCGACCGGGTCGACGTGCGCGCCGGCGTCACCGTGGGCGGCATGACGCTGGCCGGCACCGTGAACGCGGTGGTCCCGTTGGTGCCGTTCAGGCTGGGCACGTGCGTCGCGGCGTCGTCGGCACCGGTCTCGTTCCACGCCGACGACGATCCCGAGCGTGGCGTGGACGTCGTGGTGCGACCTGCGGTCGTGGGCGTCGTCGGGCGCTTGCGTGGCGGGATCGAGGGGGGCGTGGAATCGGTCATGCGTCCTCCGCTGACTGGTCGGTCACGGCCTCGTCGGCGGGCGTCTCGGCGTCAGACAGACCGTCCGCGGCGTCCGATCCGTCGGAAACCTGGCCATTCTCAGCGCCCACGGTACCTGCCTCGTCGGCCAGGTGTCGCTCAGTGTTGCGGGCGACAGCGATGATCCGGTCGCCGTTGTCGGGCTTCGCGAAGATCACACCCTGCGTGGTGCGGCCCGTCGCGTTGACCTCCGCGGTGGCCGACCGGACGATCTTGCCGCGCTCCATGATGACGAGCACCTCGTCGTCCGGGTCCACCACGAGGGCCCCCACCAGGTCACCGTTCGCCTCGGGAAGGTTGGCGACCTTGATGCCCAGGCCGCCGCGGCCCTGCTGGCGGTAGTTCTCCACGGTGAGCGCGGTGCGCTTGGCGATGCCGCCCTCGGTCACGGTGAACAGGAACGCGTCCTCGCGCACGACGTCCATGGCCAGCAGCTCGTCGTCCGCCCGGAACTTCATGCCCGTGACGCCGGAGGTCGCACGGCCCATGGGTCGCAGCGACTCGTCCGAGGCGGTGAACCGCACCGACTGACCCTTGCGCGACACCAGGATGAGGTCCTGGTCGGAGTCGACCAGCCGCGCCGAGACCAGCTCGTCCGGCAGACCGTCCTCGTCCTCGCGCAGGTTGATCGCGATGACACCGCCGGAGCGGTTGGAGTCGTAGTCCGTCAGGCGCGTCTTCTTCACCAGACCGCGCTGCGTGGCCAGCACCAGGTACTCGGCCTTGGTGTAGTCGCGGATGTCGAGCACCTGCGCGATCTTCTCGCCCGGCTGGAAGGCGAGCAGGTTGGCCACGTGCTGGCCCTTGGCGTCGCGGCCGCCCTCGGGCAGCTCGTACGCCTTGGCGCGGTAGACGCGACCGAGGTTGGTGAAGAAGAGCAGCCAGTGGTGGGTGGTCGTCACGAAGAAGTGGTCGACCAGGTCGTCCTCGCGCAGCTGCGCGCCGCGGACACCCTTGCCGCCGCGGCGCTGCGCCCGGTAGTTGTCCGACCGCGTCCGCTTGGCGTAGCCGCCGCGCGTGATGGTGACGACCATCTCCTCCTCGGCGATGAGGTCCTCGACGCTGACCTCGCCGTCGAACGGCAGGATCGTCGTGCGTCGCTCGTCGCCGTACTTCGCGACGATCTCGCCCAGCTCCTCGGAGACGATGTCCCGCTGCCGCTGCTCGGAGTCGAGGATCGCCTGGTACTCGAGGATCTCGGCCTCGAGCTTGGCGTAGTTCTCGAGGATCTGCTGGCGCTGCAGCGCGGCGAGCCGGCGCAGCTGCAGGTTGAGGATGGCGTTGGCCTGGACCTCGTCGATGTCGAGCATCTCCATGAGGCCGGTGCGCGCCTCGTCGGAGTCGGGGGAGCGCCGGATCAGCGCGATGACCTCGTCGAGCGCGTCGAGCGCCTTGAGGTACCCGCGGTAGATGTGGATCTCCGCCTCGGCCTCGCGCAGCTTGTAGCGGGTCCGGCGCACGACGACGTCGAGCTGGTGGGTGACCCAGTGGCGCACGAACGCGTCGATGCTCAGCGTGCGGGGGACGTCGTCGACGAGCGCGAGCATGTTCGCGCCGAACGTGTCCTGCAGCTGAGTGTGCTTGTAGAGGTTGTTGAGCACGACCTTGGCGACGGCGTCGCGCTTGAGCACGATCACCAGGCGCTGACCGGCGCGACCGCTGGTCTCGTCGCGGATGTCCGCGATGCCGGTGACGCGGTTCTCCTTGACCAGGTCGGCGATCTTCTTGGCCAGGGTGTCGGGGTTGACCTGGTACGGCAGCTCGGTGACCACCAGGCAGATGCGGCCCTGGATCTCCTCGACCTCGACGATGGCGCGCATCGTGATCGATCCGCGGCCCGTCCGGTACGCCTCCTCGATGCCCTTGTGGCCCAGGATCGTGGCGCCCGTCGGGAAGTCGGGGCCCTTGATGCGCACCAGCAGCGCGGCCAGCAGCTCCTCGCGCGACGCGTCGGGGTGGTCGAGGTGCCACTGCACGCCCTCGGCCACCTCGCGCAGGTTGTGCGGCGGGATGTTGGTGGCCATGCCGACGGCGATGCCGGACGAGCCGTTGACCAGCAGGTTCGGGAACCGCGACGGCAGGACCGTGGGCTCCTGCGTGCGGCCGTCGTAGTTGTCCTGGAAGTCGACGGTGTCCTTGTCGATGTCCCGGACCATTTCCATGGACAGCGGCGCCATCTTGCACTCGGTGTACCGGGGGGCGGCCGCGGGGTCGTCGCCCGGGGAGCCGAAGTTGCCCTGGCCGGCCACCAGCGGGTAGCGCAGCGACCAGTCCTGGACCAGCCGGACGAGGGCGTCGTAGATCGCCGTGTCGCCGTGCGGGTGGTACTTGCCCATGACGTCGCCGACGACGCGCGAGCACTTCGAGAACTGGCGGTCCGGGCGGTACCCGCCGTCGTACATCGCGTAGAGCACGCGGCGGTGCACCGGCTTCAGGCCGTCACGGACGTCCGGCAGGGCGCGGCCGACGATGACGGACATGGCGTAGTCCAGGTACGAGCGCTGCATCTCGAGCTGCAGGTCGATCTGGTCGATGCGGCCGTGCTCGATCTCGTTGCCGGTGGTCTCGCTCAACGTGGTTCCTTACGTTCGGTGCGTGCGTGTGGCCCGTGCGGTCTCTCGATCAGATGTCGAGGAACCTCACGTCCTTCGCGTTGCGCTGGATGAACGAGCGACGGGACTCGACGTCCTCGCCCATGAGGACCGAGAAGATCTCGTCGGCCGCCGCCGCCTCGTCGAGCGTGACCTGCAGCAGCGTGCGGTGCTCGGGCGACATCGTGGTCTCCCAGAGCTCCTGGTAGTCCATCTCGCCGAGGCCCTTGTACCGCTGGACCGAGTTCTCCTTGGGCAGCCGCTTGCCGGAGGCCTGCCCGTCGGCGATCACGGCGTCCCGCTCGCGGTCCGTGTACACGTAGTCGTGCTCGGCGTTCGACCACTTGATCCGGTACAGCGGCGGCTGGGCGAGGTACACGTGGCCGTGCGTGATGAGGTTCGGCATGTAGCGGAACAGCAGCGTGAGCAGCAGGGTCCGGATGTGCTGACCGTCGACGTCGGCGTCGGCCATGATCACGATCTTGTGGTACCTCAGCTTGGACAGGTCGAAGTCCTCGCCGATGCCCGTGCCGAACGCCGTGATCAGCGCCTGGACCTCCTGGTTGCCCAGCGCCCGGTCCAGTCGTGCCCGCTCGACGTTGAGGATCTTGCCGCGGATGGGCAGGATCGCCTGCGTCCGCGGGTTGCGGCCGCGGACCGCCGAGCCGCCGGCCGAGTCGCCCTCGACGATGAAGACCTCGCACTCCTCGGCCCGGTTCGACTGGCAGTCGCGCAGCTTGCCCGGCATGCCGCCGGACTCGAGCAGGCCCTTGCGGCGCGTGGCCTCGCGGGCCTTGCGCGCCGCCATGCGCGCGGCGGCGGCCTGGATCGACTTGCGGATCACGTCGCGGGCCTCGGTCGGGTGCGACTCCAGCCAGTCGCCGAGCTGGTCGTTGACCACCCGCTGGACGAACGTCTTGGCCTCGGTGTTGCCCAGCTTGGTCTTGGTCTGGCCCTCGAACTGCGGCTCGCCCAGCTTGATGGAGATGACTGCCGTCAGGCCCTCGCGGATGTCGTCGCCCGTGAGGTTCTCGTCCTTCTCCTTGAGGATGCCCTTGTCGCGCGCGTAGCGGTTGATCAGCGAGGTCATCGCCGCACGGAAGCCTTCCTCGTGCGTGCCGCCCTCGGTGGTCGAGATCGTGTTGGCGTAGGTGTGCACCGACTCCGAGTAGGCGTTGGTCCACTGCAGGGCGATCTCGACGGCGATCCGGCGCTCGGTGTCCTCGGACTCGAAGTCGATGATGTCCGGGTGGACGACCTCCACCTTCTTCGCGCTGTTGAGGTGCTTCACGTAGTCGACCAGGCCGTCGTCGTACTTGTAGGTGACGTTCCGGAACGGGGCCGGAGCGCCCTCCTCCTTCTCCTCCTCGCCGGTGACCTCGTCGCCGGTGTCGAGGTGCGCCGGGCGCTCGTCGGTGAGCGAGATCTGCAGGCCCTTGTTGAGGAAGGCGTACTGCTGGAAGCGTGCGCGCAGCGTCTCGAAGTCGTACTCGGTGGTCTCGAAGATGGCGGGATCGGCCCAGAACGTCTGCGACGTCCCGGTCTCGTCCGTCGGCTCGCCCTTCTGCAGCTCACCCAGCGGCTTCCCGCCGTCGGAGAAGTTCTGCTGCCACGTGAACCCGTCGCGCTTGACCACGGTCTCGACCCGGGTCGAGAGGGCGTTGACCACAGAGATGCCGACGCCGTGCAGGCCGCCGGACACGGCGTAGCCCGCGCCGCCGAACTTCCCGCCGGCGTGCAGGATCGTCATGACGACCTCGACGGTCGGCCGGCCCTCGGTGGGGTGGATGGCGACAGGGATGCCGCGGCCGTTGTCGACCACGCGGACGCCGCCGTCGGCGAGCAGTGTGACCTCGACGTGGTCGCAGTAGCCGGCCAGGGCCTCGTCGACGGAGTTGTCGACGACCTCGGTCACCAGGTGGTGCAGGCCGCGCTCTCCGGTGGAGCCGATGTACATGCCGGGGCGCTTGCGCACCGCCTCGAGACCCTCGAGCACCGTGATCGCACTGGCGTCGTACCCGCCGTTGCCGCTCTTCAACGTGCTGGACGGGGTGGTGCTCTGCTCGGCCACGGGCGGTGGTGCTCCTCAAGCTCTCACACGCGACGGAGGGCGCCGACCGAACTTCACCGGATCGGATCACTCCATGACGCTGGAGTTCCAGGCACAGATGCGCCAGGAATGACCTTCACAGTCTACCTGGTGGACGGGCCTGGACCCTCTTTTCCCCCAGGTGTCCGCCCCGGGTCTTCGCGGTCAGCGGAACGTGTCGCGCTCGCCCCGTCCGGCCACCCGCTTGGGGCCGGTCTTGAACCGCGGCCCCCCCGGGTTCAGGACGGTGATCTCGAGCACGATGCCCTCGCCGAGGTCGGCCGCGAACCGGCCCAGCATGGCCGGCGCCAGGAACTTGAGCTGCGTCGCCCAGGACGTCGAGTGCGCCCGCAGCGTCAGGGAACCACCCTCGAACGACACGTACTCGCAATGCTCGGCCACCTGCGGGCCCACCAGCTCGGACCAACGGTGCTTGAGCACGCCCGCCACCTGGTCCGACGTGCCGCCCAGCTGGTCGAGCAGACCGCCGACCGTCGTCCCGATGAGCTGGGGGTCACGCGCACCCGGTCCCGCGGTGCCCATCTGCACCTGCAGCAGCGGCCGGCGGCGCGCGGGGTCACCCGGTCGGAAGCCCCGCTGCGCGGCGGCCGCCTTCGCCCGACCCAGTGCCCCGAGGGCCACCTGTCGCGGAGGTGTCAGCTCGACCAGGTCCCGCAGCGGCGTGCCGTCGACCGGCCTGGGCTTCGGAAACAGCTCACCCTCAGAGGACACGCGCCACCTCGCCGCCCATCACGTCGACGCGCGCGCCGGCCAGCGGTGCGGGCACGTCGTCCGCGACCGCCGCGGTGATGAGCACCTGCCGCGCCGGGGCCACCAGCTCGGCGAGCCGGTCGCGCCGCCGCGCGTCGAGCTCCGCGAACACGTCGTCGAGGATCAGCACCGGCTCGCCGTCCGGCCCCCAGTCGCCGCCGCCCCACCCGTCGTCACCCTCGTCCCCGTGCGTGAGCAGCTCGTAGGACGCGAGCCGCAGCGCCAGGGCGAACGACCACGACTCGCCGTGGCTCGCGTACCCCTTCGCCGGGAGCCCCCCGAGCGCCAGCACGAGGTCGTCCCGGTGCGGACCGACCAGGCTGACGCCGCGCTCGATCTCCTTGGTGCGCAGGCGACCCATCGCCTCGAGCAGCTGCGCCTCCACCAGCTCGACCGAGGCGGTCTCGTCGTCCGTCTCCAGCACCGCGTCGAGCGAGGCCTTGTAGGTGACGATCGCGGCGCCCTGTCCCGCGCTGACCTGCTCATACGCGCGCTCGATGTGTGGCGCGAGCGACCGGACCAGGTTCCGGCGCGCGACCACGATCTGCGCCCCCGTCTGCGCCAGCTTGGCGTCCCAGACGTCGAGCGTGCGCAGATCGGTGCCACCGCCACGTCGGGCGGCGCCGGCCGACTTCAGCAGGGCGGACCGCTGGCGCAGCACCCGGTCGTAGTCCGTGATCACGCCGGCCACCCGGGGCGTGAGCTGGACCAGGAGATCGTCCAGGAACCTCCGCCGGCCGTCCGGATCACCCTTCACCAGGGACAGGTCCTCGGGCGCGAAGAGCACCGTGCGCAGGATGCCGAGCACGTCGCGCGCCCGCGTCGGCGAACCGCCGTTCACCCGCGCCCGGTTCGCCTTGCCCGGCGTGACCTCGATCTCCACCAGCGACGACCGCGGCTGACCCGGCTCGAGCTCGCGGACGACCTTCGCCCGGACCACCGCCCTCGTCGTGCCGGCGCGCACCAGCGCCGCGTCGGTCGGCACCCGGTGGCTGCCCAGGGTCGCGACGTACCCGAGCGCCTCGACGAGGTTGGTCTTGCCCTGCCCGTTCGGGCCGACGAGCGCGGTGATGCCCGGCTCGAGCGGCAGCTCGACCTGGGCGTACGACCGGAAGTCCGTCAGGGACAGGTGGGCGACATACATCTGCTGCTCAGGCGGACGGTGGCACAGCGGCGCCCGGTGCAGGCTGGGTCGACGTCACCGGGCCCGTGGTCCCGGCCGGCTTCACGGCGTGCCCGCCGAACTGCTGACGCAGCGCCGCGACGGCCTTCATCGCCGGCGACTCCTCCTGGCGGGACGCGAAGCGCGCGAACAGCGAGGCCGAGATCACCGGAGCCGGGACCGCGAGGTCGATCGCCTCGTCGACGGTCCACCGTCCCTCGCCCGAGTCCTCCACCCAGTCGTCGATCTCGCCCAGGCCCGGGTCCTGCTCGAGCGCCTTGACGAGCAGCTCGAGCAGCCAGGACCGCACGACGGTGCCGCGCTGCCACGCGCGCATCGTGCCGTGCACGTCCGTGACCAGGTCCTTCGCGGCCAGCAGCTCGTAGCCCTCGGCGTACGCCTGCATCAGGCCGTACTCGATCCCGTTGTGCACCATCTTGGCGAAGTGGCCAGCTCCGACGGTCCCGGCGTGCACGAAACCCTCGGCGCGCGGACCCTCCGGCCGCAGCGCGTCGAACACCGGCATGACCTTCGCGACGACGTCCGCGTCCCCGCCGACCATGAGGCCGTACCCGTTCGCGAGACCCCACACCCCGCCGGAGACACCGGCGTCGAGGAAGCCCACGCCGTGACGGGCCAGCACCTCGGCGTGCTTCATGTCGTCCTGGTAGTACGAGTTGCCGCCGTCGATGAGCAAGTCGCCCTCGGTCAGCAGGCCGGCGAGCTCGTTCACCACCGCATCGGTGATCTCACCGGACGGGACCATGACCCACACGATGCGTTCGCCCGCCGGGAGCGCATCGACCAGCGCCTCCAGCGTCGGCACGTCCGTGACGTCGGGATTGCGGTCGTACCCGGTGACGTCGATGCCCGCGGCGCGGATGCGCTGCCGCATGTTCGCGCCCATCTTGCCCAGACCCACCAGACCGATGTGCATGCGCCTGCCTCTTCTTCAGTTCGCGTCCTGCCTGTCCCGCCCACTCTGCCGCAGCAGCGGGCCGCGCGCCGACCGATCGTCAGCTGGCGAAGCGGATGGGCACCAGGAGGTAGCGGTACTCGGGGTTGTCCTCGCCGTCCAGCGACTCCTGGCCGGTGAACTCCACCGGCTTGTTGGGGTGCGTGAACGAGAGTCGGACGAACGTGGTGCTCAGGGCGCCCAGGCCGTCCAGCAGGAACTGCGGGTTGAAGGCGACCGAGATGTCGTCGCCGACGAGCGTCGCCTCGAGCGCCTCGGACGCCTGGGCGTCGTCGCCCTGGCCCGCGTCGAGGACGACCTGTCCCTCGCTGAACGACAGCCGGATGGGGGTGTTCCGCTCGGCGACGAGCGCCACGCGCTTGGCGGCGTCCGCAAGCGCGTGCGTGCCGACGATCGCGTGGATGGGCGTCTCGTCCGGGAAGAGCCGGCGGACGGCGGGGTAGTCGCCGTCGACCAGCAGGCTGGTCGTCTGACGACCGGCGGCCTCGAACCCGATCATGTCGACGCCGGAGCCGGTGGACAGCGCGACGGTCACCGATCCGGCGCTGCCCAGGGACTTCGCGGCGTCGGTGAGCGTGCGGGCGCGCACGAGCGCCACGGTGGAGATGTCCGGCGAGGCCGGCTTCCACGTGAGCTCGCGCAGCGCGAGCCGGTAGCGGTCCGTGGCCAGGAGCGTGACCTTCTCGCCCTCGATCTCCACGCGCACGCCCGTCAGCAGCGGCAGCGTGTCGTCGCGGCTGGCGGCGACCGAGACCTGGGCGACCGCGTGCGTGAGCTCGTCGCCGTCGACGGTGCCGGTGGTCGGCGGCATGACCGGGAGGTTCGGGTAGTCCTCGACCGGCATGGTCAGCAGCGTGAAACGGCTGGCACCGCAGGTGACGACGACCTTGGTGCCCTCGAGGACCACGTCGACGGGCTTGTCCGGCAGCGCACGGGAGATCTCCGCGAGCAGACGCCCCGAGACCAGCACCGAGCCCGCCTCGCTGACGTCCGCCGGGATCTGCGACCGGGCCGAGACCTCGTAGTCGAAGCTCGAGAGCTGCACCGTGCCGGTGGTGTCGGCCTCGAGGCGGACACCTGCCAGGACGGGGACCGGCGGCCGTGTGGGAAGGCTGCGCGCCGTCCACGTGACGGCGTCCGCGAGAACGTCGCGGTCGACCCGGAACCTCATACCTCACCTCTCGTCGAGCGGGCCTGCCGGCGTGCCGTCACAGGGTTGTGCGGAGGTCCGGTCGGACAGGCGTCAGGCGAACACTACGCGAGTGGTCCGACGCTCGGTACGGGCAGGTGGATGACAACGACAACCGTGTCGTTCGTGGGGGCTCGGGGTCCTCTGGCGGTGTGTGGATCCATCACAGAGAGAAGTGTCGTCATCGTCATCGGTCCTGTGCACTGTGTGGATCACCGGTGTCCCCGCAGGTCAGGTCGACTTCCGGCTGTGCACGTCGCCTGTGTGCCAGATCGGACACCCCGTGGACGGCCGTGGGGAGCTGTGGTGGGGCGATTCTGCGTCCACGGGCACGGGCCCTCCTGTCCACATGACAAGGCGGGGTCGTCCACCGTCGTCCACAGGTGTACGCACAGGTGTGGAGATTCGTCCCATGCATGTCTCATTCCGAGAGTGAAGGTTGGGGTCAAGGGCCTCGGAACGTTTCGACGGTGAGAGTTGTCTCATGGCGGATCGCCGTCTATGCCCGTTTCTGGATGCGAAGAACGCCCTGTTTCGTCCGATTGCCGACATCGGTGCAGGTCAGCGCGCTGCGGCTGCCTTCTCGAACGCCGGATGCGCCGAACGGGTGAATCCCGTCACAAGCATCCCCAGGTTCCTGTGGATGGCTGTGGATAACTATGGGGAAGTGGTCGGTCGAAAGGGGCTGAACAGGCCGTTCGTCAGCCTCGGTTCTGCTGCTTGATCCGGTTGGTGAGCTCGGTGACCTGGTTGTAGATCGACCGTCGCTCCGCCATGAGCTCGCGGATCTTGCGGTTCGCGTGCATGACCGTGGTGTGGTCGCGACCGCCGAACGCCTGCCCGATCTTGGGCAGCGACAGGTCGGTGAGCTCACGGCACAGGTACATGGCGATCTGGCGGGCCGTGACCAGGACTCGCGAGCGGCTCGAGCCGCAGAGGTCGTCGATGCTCAGACCGAAGTACGCGGCCGTCTGGCCGATCACCTGCGTCGCGGTGATCTCCGTGGTCTGGTCGTCGGTGATCAGGTCCTTGAGCACGATCTCGGCGAGCGAGAGGTCGACCTGCTGCCGGTTGAGGTTCGCGAACGCGGTCACCCGGATCAGCGCACCCTCGAGCTCCCGGATGTTGGTCGAGATCTTGGACGCGATGTACTCGAGGACGTCCGGCGGCGCCTGGAGGCGCTCGCTGCCGGCCTTCTTGCGCAGGATCGCGATGCGGGTCTCGAGGTCCGGCGGCTGGACGTCGGTGATCAGGCCCCACTCGAACCGGGACCGCATCCGGTCCTCGAAGCCGTTCAGCTGCTTGGGCGGCAGGTCGGACGTGATCACGACCTGCTTGTTCGCGTTGTGGAGCGTGTTGAACGTGTGGAAGAACTCCTCCATCGTCTGTTCCTTGCCCTGCAGGAACTGGATGTCGTCGATGAGGAGAACGTCGACCTCGCGGTAGCGGCGCTGGAACGCGCCGGCCTTGCCCTCGCTGATCGAGTTGATGAAGTCGTTGGTGAACTCCTCGGAGTTCACGTAGCGGACGCGCACGCTCGGGTAGAGGTTCTGTGCGTAGTGGCCGATCGCGTGCAGCAGGTGCGTCTTGCCGAGCCCCGAGTCCCCGTAGATGAACAGCGGGTTGTACGCCTTGGCCGGGGCCTCGGCCACGGCGACGGCAGCGGCGTGCGCGAAGCGGTTCGAGCTGCCGATGACGAAGGTCTCGAAGAGGTACTTGGGGTTGAGGCGAGCCGGCTCGGCCGGCTGACGGCGGTTGGTCCCCGTCGGCGACGGCCGGTCGTCATCCCGACCGTTGTACCGGCCGCCCCGGCGAGCGTCGTGGTCGGGCTCGTCGTCGTCGGCCACAAGTGACAGGTCCGGGCGCGCCTCGCGCCGGGCGTCGGCCTCGTCGGCCTCGCGCTCGTCCCGCGACGAGCTGTACTGCTCGTGGCGCTGCTCCGGTGCGACCACACGAAGCGCAGGCGGCGCGTCCTCGGCCAGCTCCGGGTCGACGGTGATGGCGAAGCGAGCCTCGCGGTCGAGGGCGGCGCTCAGGGCGACGGTCACCTCGCCACGGACACGGGACTCCAGGTAGTCCTTGGTGAGGTCGTTGCCGACAGCCAGCAGCAACGTTCCGTCGAGGAGTCCGAGGGGCCGGGCCAGGCGGACGAACGCGATCTGTCGTGGCGTGATGTCCGGACTCGACTCGAGGGTCGACACCACGTGACCCCAGACCCGGGAGAGCTCTTCGTCCTGTGACACGTGCTACCTCGGCTGTTCGTTCGCGTGGGTGGTCGAGTCTCGCACGAACTGTGTTGTCCACACAGTTGTCCACACCTGTGAGCAGATGACCCGGTCGGAGTCGGGGCGTCCACGGCCCGGTGAGGACGGCGTTCGCGCGGTCCGTCGTCGGGAGGGTTCGTCGCGTTCCCGGTCCGTCCACCACATCGTGATCCACAGGCCGTCCGCCCCCTGCGACGATCCTCGATCGTAGTGGCAGGGTGAGTGGCCCGGGAGGGCCCGCGAGGGTGACGTCCGAGTGCCGCTCGCGGACGCTCTGTGGCACGATCGGTGCGGCGAGTCGCGCGCATTTGACCGGCCACCACGGCGGGAAGTACGGTATTGCAGCCTTATCGATGGCTCCTCCTGGCGCGCCCTGACGCCGCACGCGCGGTTCTACGACCGCACGCGTGTCCCGGAGCTTCGGTCTTGGCAGCCTGAACCTGGTCGCGCGGCATGCGAGGCCCACCCGATGTAGTTGGAGACTCTCGTGACCAAGCGCACCTTCCAGCCGAACAACCGGCGCCGGGCCAAGACCCACGGCTTCCGTCTGCGCATGCGCACGCGTGCCGGCCGGGCGATCCTGGCGGCACGTCGCCGCAAGGGCCGCTCGGAGCTCTCGGCCTGACGCCACCGTCGGTGATGTCCGCTGCGCATCGCATGCGCCGCGCTGCCGACTTCGAGCAGGCGGTGCGCAGAGGTGCGCGCGGCGGACGGGACACCCTCGTGGTGCATCTGACGACACGGACCGATCACTCGCCCTCCGGGCCAGTGGTCGGTCTTGTCGTGTCCAAGGCGGTAGGCACGGCGGTGACGCGGAACCTGGTGAAGCGTCGGCTGCGGGAGCTCGTGCGTGCGCGGCTCGACGGGCTTCCGTCTGACGCCGGCATCGTCATCCGGGCGCTGCCCTCTGCTGCGGAGCGACCGTTCGCTCTGCTGGGGGCCGACCTGGACGCTGCGCTCGAGACCGCTGCGCGTCGCGCGCGACGTCGGACCGAGGCGTAGTCATCCCATGAACTTCCACCGGGTTGCCCGTGTCGTGTTGCGTTCCCCAGCGACGCTGCTCCTGTTGCTGCTCCGGGGGTACCAGCGCTTCATCTCACCGATGACGCCGCCCACCTGCAAGTTCTACCCGTCCTGCTCGCAGTACGCCGTGATCGCGGTGCAGCGCCACGGCGCGATCCGTGGCACGCGGCTCGCCGTGTGGCGGCTGCTCCGCTGCAACCCGTGGAACCTGGGCGGCGTGGACGACGTTCCACCTGCACGGTCCGCTCACCGTCATGCCCACGTGGCTGCTGCCACGCACTGATCCCCCAACGAGGAGTTCTGCCACATGTCGTGGTTCGACGGTCTGCTGAAACCGATCATGGTCGTCGTGGCCTGGATCATGGTCCAGTTCCACTCCCTCTTCTCCGCCATCGGGCTCGACCCCGAGGGCGGTGCCGCGTGGTCGCTGTCCATCGTCGGCCTCGTGATCGTCATCCGGATCGCGCTGATCCCGCTCTTCTTCCGCCAGATCAAGGCGTCGCGGGGCATGCAGCTCATCGCCCCCCAGATGCAGGCGATCCAGAAGAAGTACAAGGGGAAGACCGACCCCGCGTCCCGTGAGGCGCTGCAGCGAGAGACGATGGCGCTCTACCGCGAGAACGGGACCAACCCGTTCGCGTCGTGCCTGCCGATCCTCCTGCAGTCCCCCATCTTCTTCGCGCTGTTCCGTGTGCTGATCGAGCTGCCGGGCATCGCCTCGGGCCAGTACCCGCCGGTCGGCCCCATGACGCCCGAGCTCGCCGCGCAGGCCGAGGCGGCGACGATCTTCGGCGCTCCGCTGTCCGGGACGTTCATGCAGGCCGGCGACAACTGGCACATCCGTGTGGTCACGGTCGTCCTGATCATCGCGATGTCCGCCACGACGTTCCTCACCCAGCGCCAGCTGACGATGAAGAACATGCCGCCCGCGGCGCTGCAGGGCCCGATGGCGCAGCAGCAGAAGGTGCTGCTCTACGTCCTGCCCTTGATCTTCGCCTTCTCCGGCGTGAACTTCCCCATCGGTGTCCTCATCTACTGGACCACCACCAACCTGTGGTCGATGGGCCAGCAGTTCTACACGATCCGCCGGATGCCGGCGCCCGGTTCCCAGGCCGAGATCGCGATGAAGGAGCGGAAGGCGCGCAAGGCCGCCGCCCACGCTCCGTCCATCGAGGACGCACCGTCGACGCCGACCCTGCTCATCGAGGAGAAGCCGCGCGGTCAGCGTCAGCAGCCCAAGCGCAAGGACCGCAACAAGCCGCGTGTCGTCACCGACGACGTCACCGACAAGCCCGTGAGGTCGGCGGACGACGAGTCCGACGGGCCAAGCACGAAGGCGCCCGGCGCCCCCACCAAGCCAAAGAAGTAGCGCACCCGCGCGACGTTGATCGGGAGAGACTCCATGACTTCGACCCAGCCTGACGCCCCCGTCGAGACGGTCAGCACCAAGCGCCTCGAGGAAGAGGGCGAGATCGCCGCCGACTACCTCGAGGAGCTGCTCGACATCGCCGACCTCGACGGCGACATCGACATCGACATCGACCACGGCCGCGCTGCCGTGGAGATCGTGTCCGAGGACCCCGCGGACCGTTCCCTCACGCGGCTCGCCGGCCCCGACGGAGAGGTCCTGGACGCGCTGCAGGAGCTGACCCGCTTGGCCGTGCAGGCGAAGACCGGTGAGCGCAGCCGCCTGATGCTCGATGTCGCGGGCTACCGAGCTGGTCGTCGGGCCGAGCTCGTGGCCGTCGCCAACGAGGCCATTGCTCGCGTTCAGGAGTCGGGCGTTGCTGTTGCCCTCGACGCGATGAACCCGTTCGAGCGCAAGGTCGTGCACGACGCCGTGGCCGCCGCGGGGATGTCCAGTGACTCCGATGGTGTCGAGCCCAATCGGCACGTGGTGATCCGGCCCGCTTAAGGGAGCTCCACTGCAGGGGATGTCACGAAGGGGCGGGCTCGGCGAGCCGGCCCCTTCGTCATGTGCGGCGATGACGCCGGACGCTGCATCGGCCGATCTGCGGGTGCTTCCGTCTTCCGGCCCCTGGCCGCGAGGTTCGCCGGACCGTGTTCCACGTGAAACATGCCGGTCGGAGATCGGAAGGGTGTGGCGCTCGAGTCGGATTCGTGGTCGCCAGTCGGCGCGGAGCTGCGTTGGACCTGCCGCGAGCATGTGCCGGCGGGTGGCGGAACCCGCCGGGTCACGGTCGTAGGGCTCGAGAGGGCGTCGCGCCGACCTGCGGCTCCAGCCGCCGACGAGGTGGACGCGTGAGCCCGGCCGCCGGCAGCACGGGGATGTAGGGGTCGACTGGACGGGGCCGATGTATGCACCGAGTTCGGCGGGCCAGATGACGCGAGGGGCCGCGGTGCCGTCGAGCCCACGGCCCGCCCGCGTCGCGCAGGACGGTCCTCGCTCGGGGTCATATCCAACGGTCGGATCAGCCCGTGTTTCACGTGGAACATCGGGAAGCCCGAGTGGCGGGGAACCGTCGACCGGACGTGATGTTGCACGGCTGTGGCCTGGGCGGGTGGCCTTGACGTCCCTAGTCGTCCGCTGGGGCGTATGCACGGACGGTTCGCGGTGACCGACGCGTCGATCCCCGACGTAGTCGGCGACCGCGGCCCATCGGCGAGGACGTGCCGTGGTTCACCAGCACGCGCGGGGCCGTGACCCGCGCCGGCAACCGGCGTGCCCGCGACGGCTGTGGAGGGCGCCGATTTTCTGCTCCGGCCCGGGTCCGGTAGGTGCGCGGCCTGAACGACGCGCTTCCCGCTTTCGTGACGCCGCAGTGCTGCGGGTGTGCGACCGCCGACCAGCGCCACACCATGCTCGAGCGGATCGCGACGGCGGCGGCGCTGCTCTGGCTGGACGAACTCGCCAAGGTCGGGAGCTCTTAGTGAGCTCCCCGCCGGGTGTGGCGGCTAACCAAATGGGTTCGTCCGGATGCACGTTGTCATGTTCGAGCCGCCTGCCAACCGGCGTGGGGTGCGAGATCGGTCCGGTGGGCCAGTGGAGTTTCACGTGAAACACGTCCGCGTGGCCGGCTGTGCGTAAGGGCGGACGGCGCCAACCGGGTGCCGCAGTTCCGCCGCCAACTGAAGACATCACCGCGGTGGCGGTTGCCACTCGAGGCCCTCCGTGGAGGGAATTCTGGATCAGCGCGATCCCGGATGACGATCACGAGGCCGACGATGGACGGCGACCACGCGGAACCGCCCTGGCACCTGGTTGCGCGCCCGGGCCCCTCACCAGCCTGGCGTCGAGGGAGAGGGCCCTCTAGGGGCGTGCATCGACATGTCCCGGCGTACGAGCAGGCATCGCGATCGCCATGGAGCGAGGAAGTTGGGCTGAGGGGCCGAGCCTTTGACGGGCGCGGCACCGGAAAGGATGCGGGAGCGTCAGCTCAGCCATGCGCGCCATCGTCGACGGCCCGCGGTGCGCGCTGCAGCCCTTTGACGCCGCGCCGTCCAGACGTCTCCGTCCGTGCTCGATCGTCAGATATCTGGAGTTCTCCGTACTGCTGCGTCGCCGCATGGGTCAGGTGGCTCGAACCGTGCCGCGTGTTGGGCGGTCGCGGTGGGACCGTTGGCTGGCGATGCAGGGCCACGGCGCCGGTCTTCGGCAGCAACCATCTGTCGGTGAGTGCGAGCGGCCATCAACTGCTTAGGGGCGTTCCCCACGTCGCGTCCACAGGACACGGCGAGGGGCAGGGGCACACGGGCGGCCGCACGGTACGGTAGGTCGTCGCCGAGCCGGTGGAGAGATCTTCGGGACGGTGGCGCTGTGGTTCGACAGCAGCGCGCAGAGCGCGTTTCACGTGAAACCAGGGGGTCCAGAAGGTGACGGAAGCTCGGTCGGCAGACGTCGACGGAGCCGACCCCCTGGACGGAGATCCTCGTGTGGAGCACTACTTCGGCAGCGCATGGCCGGACATCCTGGGCTTCCACGATCTCCTGGTTCGCGAAGGTGAGCTTCGTGGGCTGATCGGGCCCAGGGAGCTCTCGCGGCTGTGGGAGAGGCACATCCTGAACTCCGCCGCCGTGGTGCCGTTTTTGCCGTCGCAGGGTCGAGTGATTGATCTCGGCAGCGGAGCCGGCCTACCCGGGGTCGTGGTCGCGGCAATGTTGCCCGAGGTCGAGGTCATGCTGCTCGAGCCGATGGAGCGACGGACCGACTGGCTGAGCGAGGTGGCCGAGACACTGCGTCTCCCGAACATCGTCGTGCGACGGGGCCGAGCGCAGGACGAGCACGGGCGGCTCACCGCAGACGCCGTGACGGTCCGTGCGGTTGCCTCCCTCGACAAGCTCTACCGCTGGGCACTGCCGCTGCTTCGCGCCGGGGGTTCGCTGGTGGCGCTGAAGGGTGGTCGGGCGGAGGAAGAGATCGAAGCGGCGAAGCACGTCGGCCGCAAGCTCGGCGCCGGGGCGGCCTCTGTGGTCGATGCCCCGACGATCGAGGGACTGGAGATGACGACGGTGGTCCGCGTCGTACGGGAGGCTGTGCCTGGTGTTCGGTAGGAAGAAGCGGCGTCACGACGACGCAGCGATCGACGAGTCCACTCCGGGTCAGCTTGAGGCGGAGGAGGCGGTGTCGTCTGCTCAGTCCCAAGCACCGACGTCCTCCGCAGCCGCCACAGCACCAGCACGATTCGGTGGTGGATTGTCGGCTGCGGCGTACACCGCAAGCGCTGACGGTGGCATTGCCAGCTCGGCTCCCACGAGCGGGCATACAACGTCAGGTCCTGCTGGTCCCGCGACGGGCTCGGCGGGCCCGCGCGTCTTCGCGCCAGCACCCGCACCCGTGCCGGAGCGGACGCCCGCAAACTTCGCGTCGCCGGATGCGCCAGTGTCGCGCGACGGCTCGCCAGCCCTGGCATCAGCGCCTGCAAGCCCTGCCTCGTTCGTCGGTGGCTCGGTTACCTCGGACCGTCGGCAGGACGAGCGGCATGCGGGCGACTCCGCGTCACGTGAGACGGCAGGGCCTGGGGTCGGCAGAGCTTCCGGGCCTGCGACGCCGGGCGCACCCTACGATCGCGCAACTTCCTCTGATCCTCGGTCGGATGAAAGCCATCACGGCACTTCTGTTTCACGTGAAACGACAGGTCCCACAGACGACAGCGCGCTCATGTCAGCGACGCCGAGGGCACCTCACGACCACGCTCTGGCCTCAGACCCTCGGCTGGACGAGAGAAGCGACGACATTTCCGTTTCACGTGAAACGACAGGGCCGGGAGGGGACACAGGACCTGCGGCTAGCGCTGCCCCTGGCGTCGCATCCTCATCGGACGCCTCGCGGGACGAGCAGGAAACGGCCGACGTCGTTTCACGTGAAACAGCCGCGGCGGACGCCAACCGCAATCCCGAGCCGGCCACGTTCCCGGCGAGAGATGGTGGTGCGCCCTCCTCAGCAGCTCGGCATCCCGACCACGAAGGTGGCGACGTCGTTTCACGTGAAACGACCACGGTGTCCTCTCCGTCCGATATGGGCCGGGCCGGCGCAGCCGGGACGCCGACGCGCGAGGGGGAGCCTGGTGCCGGAGACGGCGCTACGCATGACACCATCGCGCCCATGGCGCCGCGACACGAACTCGACCCGGAGGAGAGTCGCCGTGCTGCGCTCGTCGAGAGCCTGCCGGTGGTCACGGACGACACACCGCTGATGGCAGAGCTCAAGCAGGACGCCCGCCGCCGCATCGAGCTCCGTGGCCGTAGGTTCCCGCGTCCACCGCAGACCCGCGTGATCACCGTGGCGAACCAGAAGGGTGGCGTCGGCAAGACCACGACGACGGTGAACCTCGCGGCGGCACTCGCACAGGCCGGTCTGAACGTCCTGGTCCTCGACAACGACCCGCAGGGCAACGCGTCCACGGCACTCGGCGTGGAGCACCGCGCGGGCACACCGTCGATCTACGAGGTCCTGGTGGACGGCGCGCCCATGGCAGATGCGGTGCAGGAGAGCCCCGACGTCCCGAACCTGTGGTGCCTGCCGGCCACGATTGACCTGTCGGGTGCCGAGATCGAGCTCGTGTCGATGGTCGCCCGTGAGACCCGCCTCAGGAACGCCCTCGACGCGTACCTCGATTGGCGGATCGCCAACGGCCAGTCGCGCATCGACTACGTGTTCGTCGACTGCCCGCCCAGCCTGGGGTTGTTGACCGTGAACGCCTTCGTCGTCGCACGCGAGGTCCTCATCCCGATCCAGTGCGAGTACTACGCCCTGGAGGGCCTGAGTCAGCTGCTCAAGACCATCCAGCTCATCCAGGCGCACCTGAACCCGAGGCTGCACGTCTCGACGATCCTGCTCACCATGTATGACGCGCGGACCAACCTCGCGCAGCAGGTTGCCACCGAGGTCAGGACCCACTTCCCGGAGCGAACCCTCCGGACGACGGTCCCACGCTCCGTCCGGATCTCCGAGGCGCCGAGCTACGGCCAGACGGTCATGACCTACGACCCCGGGTCGTCGGGCGCGCTCGCCTACCTGGAGGCTGCCCGTGAGGTGGCGGAGCGGGGTGCCGCCGGCGTCGACGACGCCGGTACCGACGTGTCCTCTCAGAGGGATCAGACCAACGGGCAGCCGTCCGGCGCGCCCGCCCAGCAGGTACACCACGAGCACCAGCCGGCCGCGGCCGCGCTTCAGGAGGAACAGTGAGCGAGAAGCGACGCGGCTTGGGTCGAGGTCTGGGAGCCCTCATCCCGACCGGGCTCGACGGCCAGCGGCCCACGGGGGCCGAACGACCGGTGGACGTGTTCTTCCCCGACCCGAAGCGCGACAACGGTGACGGTTCCGCCGTCACCGGAAGCGCCGTGACGGCCGTGCTCACCGAGGCCCCGCCGGCCGAGGCGCAGACGAGTCCTGTCGAGGGCGTGGCTCTTCCGTCGACGGGCACGGTCGACGGCGTCGAGTCGACGAGCGCCGAGCCGGCCGAGAGGTCGTCCACGGAGGGAGGCCCGAGGGATGAGGCTTCGGCACCGGTGGGCGGCAGCGCGGCTGTCACGCCGTCGCCGGTGGATGGGACCTCGGACGGCCTCGTCCCCGTGCCGGGCGCGCGGTTCGCCGAGCTGCCGGTCGGGGAGATCCGCCCGAACCCGAAGCAGCCGCGCACGGTCTTCGACGAGGACGCGCTCGACGAGCTGGTCGGATCCATCCGCGAGGTCGGCGTGCTCCAGCCGATCGTGGTGCGCGACGCCGGCGACGGCTACGAGCTCATCATGGGTGAGCGTCGCTGGCGCGCGACGCAGGCAGCCGGTCTGGCGACGATCCCCGCCATCATCCGCGACACGGAGGACGGGGACCTGCTGCGCGACGCGCTGCTGGAGAACCTCCACCGGTCGGAGCTGAACCCGCTGGAGGAGGCAGCCGCGTATCAGCAGCTGCTCGACGACTTCGGCTGCACGCACGAGCAGCTGGCGACGCGCATCCAGCGGTCCCGCCCGCAGATCTCCAACACGCTGCGCCTGCTCAAGCTGCCGCCGCTGGTCCAGCGCCGGGTCGCCGCCGGCGTGCTGTCCGCCGGTCACGCCCGGGCACTGCTGGGGCTGAACGACGGCGCGGCGATCGAGCGCCTCGCCCAGCGCATCGTGGCGGAGGGCCTGTCGGTCCGCGCGGTGGAGGAGATCGTGTCGCTCGGGGGCGACGGCGAGCCCACCCCGCGGCGCGCTGCGCCGCGCGCCGGTGTGAAGAACGAGGCCCTGGACCACCTGGCAGCGCGCCTGTCCGACCGGTTCGACACGCGCGTCAAGGTGAGCCTGGGCAAGTCCCGCGGACGGCTGACGGTCGAGTTCGCCTCCGTGCAGGACCTCAACCGGATCCTCGCGAGCCTCGCGCCGGAGGACCCGGGCCTGCTGAAGGGCTGAGAAAGTACATGTGTCGAGCGACATTACGTACATAAAGGCCGTTCCTGCAGGTCAGCGAGCTAACGCAGCCTCGATCAACGCTCGGTACAGCTGACCGAGCGGGAGACCTGCGGCCTCCGCGGCCTGCGGGAGCAGCGACGTCTCGGTCATGCCCGGGGCGACGTTCACCTCGAGGAACCAGACGGTGCCCTCGCCGTCGATGATCAGGTCTGTCCGCGACAGACCGTCGAGCCCGAGGGCGCGATGGGCGGCGACGGCGACGTCGGCGACCTGCCCTGCGAGGTCGGCGGACAGCCTGGCCGGCGCGAAGTACTCGGTCCGGCCCGGGTTGTAGCGGGCGTCGAAGTCGTAGGGCCCGTCGGTCACGATCTCCACGGCGGGGAGCGCAACGGGTCCGTCGCCGGTGTCGACCACGCTCACGGCCACCTCGGTGCCGGCGACGGCTCGTTCGACGAGGGCGGTGTCGCTGTAGGCGAAGCAGTCGACCATCGCCTGGGGGAGCACCTCTTCGTTGGTCACCAGCGTGACGCCCAGCGCGGAACCACCACGGGACGGCTTGACGACGACCGGCAGACCGAGGCGTCGAACGATGCCGTCGAGGACCTGGCGTGCGCCGAGCTCGCGGAAGAGGGACTGCGGGAGCGTCACGAAGTCGGGCGTCGCCAGGCCGGCGCGCGCGGCCACCGTCTTGGCGATCGGCTTGCTCCAGGCGATCCGGCTCTCCCTCGGGCCGGTGCCCAGGAGGCGGAGGCCCAGCATCTGCACGACGTCGCGCACGGAGCCGTCCTCGCCGCTGGTCCCGTGCAGCAGGGGCCAGACGATGTCGGGCTGCAGCTGGACGAGCGCCGGGACCAGGTCGGCGTCGACATCGTGCACCGAGACGTCGACCCCGACGGAGCGGAGCGCGTCGGCCACGCGGCGGCCCGAGCGCACGGAGACGTCACGCTCGTGGGAGAGGCCCCCGGCGAGGACGACGACTCGGGGGGACGGGGTGGTGGTCACGGCTGGACGGCTCCGAGCAAGAGGTGAGCGGACGACACGGGCGGGACGACGTGGAGGTGCGAACGGCGACGAACGTGCAGCTCAGAGGGCATCGGGCGCCGGCGACTGGACGTCGCGCTGACCCGTCGACCCGGTGGTGCCGAAGAGCTCGACGAGCTCACGCTCGCCGGCGACGACGCCCGCGAGCCGTCGGACGCCCTCTCGGATGCGCTCGGGCGTCGGGTAGCAGAACGACAGCCGCATGTGGTCGGCGCCGGACCCGTCGAAGTAGAACGCGGTGCCGGGCACGTACGCGACCCGCGCGGTGACGGCTCGCGGCAGCATGTCCTTCGCGTCGAGCCCGTCGGGAAGCCGCACCCAGGTGTAGAAACCACCGTCGGGGACGTTCCACGTGGCGTCGGGGAGATGTTCGGCGAGGGCGGCCACCATGGCGTCGCGCCGCTCGCGGTACTGCTCCCGGTAGGACTTGATCTGGCCCTGCCAGTCGCAGGTGGCCAGGTACGTCGAGATGGCGATCTGCGAGGCGTTCGACGGGCACAGGATCGCGGACTCGCTGGCCAGGACGAGCTTCTCGCGGACGGCGTGGGGCGCCACCACCCAGCCGACGCGGTAGCCGGGCGCGAAGGTCTTGGAGAACGAGCCGAGGTAGAGCACACCGTCGTCGTCGAGCGAACGCATCGCGGGGCGGGGGTCGCCCGAGAAGCCGAGCAGGCCGTACGGGTTGTCCTCGAGGACCAGGACGCCGTAGCGCTGGGCGATCGCGAGCACCTCGGGACGTCGGGAGACCGAGAGCGAGACGCCGGCGGGGTTGTGGAAGTTGGGCACGGTGTAGAGGAACTTGACCCGACGCCCCTCGCGGGCGAGTGCGGCGAGCGTCGACTCCAGCGCCGCGGGGATCAGGCCTTCGGCGTCGATCGGCACGTGCACGACGTCGGCCTGGTACGCGCGGAACACGCCGAGCGCGCCGACGTACGACGGCGCCTCCGCCACGACCACGTCGCCCGGGTCGATGAAGATGCGCGTGACCAGGTCGAGCGCCTGCTGGGAGCCGGTGGTGACCACGACATCGTCGGGGTGCGCGTCGATGCCTTCGAGCGCCATGACGTCGAGGATCTGCTCGCGGAGCGTCTCGTCGCCCTGGCCGGAGCCGTACTGGAGAGCCTGCAGCCCGCGCGTGGCGACGACGCGCTGCGCCAGGTCGCCCAAGATGTCGAGCGGGAGGCCCTCGAGGAACGGCATGCCGCCGGCGAGGGAGACGACCTCGGGACGGTTGGCGACCGCGAACAGGGCGCGGATCTCGCTGGAGCGCATGCCGTGCGTGCGTTCGGCGTAGGCGCCGAGCCAGCGGTCGAGGCGCGTTCCGGTGCCGGCGGCGGAGGACGTGGGGGGGCCCGACGTCTCGCCGTCGGGAACGGGGTGCGCTGTCATGCACCCGAGTTTCGCACGCGACCGACGATGGACCGTGCACCGTCCCCACGACACGAGAGCCCCCTGCCATGCGGCAGAGGGCTCTCGAGCGGAGTGATCAGACGGACGCGAGGACGCTCTCGATGTCCTCGGCGATCATCGACTTGGGCCGTGCGCCGACCACGGACTTCACCAGCTCACCGCCCGCGTAGAAGTTGAGCGTGGGAATCGAGACGATGCCGTAGTCGCCCGTGACCTGCGGGTTCTCGTCCGAGTTGAGCTTGACGATCTTCACGCGGCCGGCGTACTGCGCGGCGAGCTCCTCGAGCACCGGGGCGACCATGCGGCACGGGCCGCACCACGGCGCCCAGAAGTCGACGATCACGGGGACCGTCGAGTCGAGCACCTCGGCCTGGAACGTGGCGTCGGTGACGGGGGCGGTGGTGCTCATCGGATCTCCTGCACGTAGGACTCGATCGGAGGGACGGGTGCGACGAGGTCACCCAGCGACGCCAGGAAGTGCTGGGCGTCGAGGGCCGCGGCGCAGCCGGAGCCGGCGGCGGTGATCGCCTGGCGGTACGTGTGGTCGACGAGGTCACCGCAGGCGAAGACGCCCGTGAGGTTGGTCGCCGTGGAGCGGCCGATCACCTGCACGTACCCCTCGTCGTCCAGGTCGACCTGCCCCTTGACCAGCTCGGAGCGCGGGACGTGTCCGATGGCGACGAACACGCCGGTCGCGGGGTGCTCGCGGGTCTCGCCCGTGATCGTGTCGCGCAGGGTCACGCCGGTGACCTTGTTCTCGCCGTGGATCGCGACGACCTCGGTGTTCCACGCGAACTCGATCTTCGGGTCGTTCTTGGCGCGGTCGGCCATGATCTTGGAGGCGCGCAGCTCGTCGCGACGGACCACCATGGTCACGCGCTTGCCGAAACGCGTGAGGAACGTGGCCTCCTCGACGGCCGAGTCACCGCCGCCGACCACGATGATCTCCTGGTCGCGGAAGAAGAACCCGTCGCAGGTGGCGCACCACGACACGCCGCGGCCCGACATGCGCTTCTCGTCGTCGAGACCCAGCTCGCGGTAGGCGGAGCCGGTGGCGAGGATGACGGCCCGCGCCTGGAAGGTCTCGCCGCCGAGCGTCTCGATGGTCTTGATCTCGCCGGTCAGGTCGAGCGACGAGGCGTCGTCCCACAGGACCTCGGCGCCGAACTTCTCGGCCTGCTTCTGGAGGCCGTCCATGAGCTCGGGGCCCTGGATGCCGTCGGGGAAGCCGGGGAAGTTCTCCACCTCGGTGGTGTTCATCAGCGCGCCACCGGCGGTGACGGAACCGGCGATGACGAGGGGCGCCAGGCCCGCACGGGCCGCGTAGATCGCGGCGGTGTAGCCGGCCGGGCCCGAGCCGACGATGACGAGATCGCGGATGGTGGTGGACTGCTCGGTCACGGGGACTTCCTTGCGGCTCGACATGCCGGAGGGGGTCCGGCGGGGGCTGACGGGATCAACCGATCCTAGGCGGGATCTGTTCCGGATCCCGCGTCAGGACGCCTCAGGAGAGGGCGATCTCCGTGAGCTCGAGGCGGAAGGATCCGTCGGGCATCGTGGGGAGCTCGGTGATCCACAGGACCAGGCTCTGCGTCTCGGTGGCCGGGTTGAGCGTGAAGACGGAGTCGGGGCCGAACGGACCGGACGCCAGCACCGGGCCCGTGGTCGGGTTGGCCGCGTCCGTCGCGCGGATCTCGACGTTGCCGCCGGTGGCGTTGGAGTGCAGCGTCACCGTGCTGACGGTCGTCTTCGTCGTGAGCGTGATCGCGTAGCCGACGGCGTCCTTGAACCCGGCGAAGTCGGCCCGCTTGTACGTCTGGGTGTACCAGAACGTCGTCGGGTCGCCGTCGAACGCCTTGGCGACGTCCTCCTGGTGCTCCCCGTCCGTGTCGGACGGGTCGATCGAGGTGGCCGACGCGATGACCGGCGGTCCACCCGCGGGCGCAGCGGGCTCGGACGGAGGTGGTGCAGCGGCGCCCTCCGTCGGTGCCGCACTCGCCGCCACGGAGGTGCTCTGGGACGACTCGCCGGCCGGTGACCCGGTGGGCGACGTCGACGCGAACAGGGCCTTGAACGCCAGGACGACGCCGATGACCACGGCGATGGCGACGAGCATCAGCACCAGAGCGGTCGGGTCGAACCGGAGCCTCGTCCGCCGGGGTGCCTCGTCCGCACCGATGACCTCGCCGAAGTCGAAGGCCGACGTCGACTCGACCGGAGGCGGCGGAACAGGCGCTGGAGCAGGCGGGACCGGAGGAGGTGACGCCGGCGGCACGGACGGCGGCGCGCTCTGCGCGACGGGCCGACGGATCACGGTCGGCACGACCGGCGGCGCGGGTTGCGGGGTGGGCGGGAGCGCCGCGGTGGCGGCGACCGCGAGTCCGAGCCCGCTCGGCGGCGTGTCGTCGGTGGGGCCGACGCCGAGCGACCCGGCGCGTGCGGGGGTGGCCGGCGGGGGCGTGCCGGGCCGGTTGGCGCCCGCGGGGTTCTGCTGCTGGAACGCGGTCCGCACCGACTGCCGCTGCACGACGACGGGCGCCGTGTCCTGCTGGTCGTCCTCGTCGGCCACGGGTACTCCTCCGCCGGGGGCTGCCGCGCCGGTCGGGGGGAACTGGGCAGCGGCGACCGCGCCTCCCACGGGTGCGCCCTCGCCACCGGTCGCCCGGATCTCACCCCACGGCTCGAGCTCGCGCACCAGCTCGCCGGGGCTGTGCGGGCCGTCGTCGTTCGGGCCCAGCGTGACGACGCACAGCGTGTCCAGGTCGTTGGGCACGCCCGGGACCAGGTCGGCAGGCGCGACGGGCGAGCCGTCGACCACCGGCGCCGGCGGGAGCGTCTCCCCGCCGGGAGTCTGGGGCGCGCGCGGGTCGGCGGGCCACAGCCCGGTGAGGGCGGCGTACAGGAGCCGCACGAGCCCGACCGCGTCGGCGCGCGTGGTGGACCGGGCGTCACCGCCGGAGTCGCCCAGCAGCGCGGCATCGAGCGCGAGCCCGCCAAGGAGGACGCGCCCGTCGGGGCTCACGTGCAGGACGGAGGGCCGCAGCGCGAGGTGGTGGACGCCGCGCCGACGGGCGACCTCGAGCGCCGAGGCAGCCTCGCCGACGACCGCTCGGGCCTGGTCGGCGGTCAGCGGTGCCTGGGCGACCAGGCGCGCGAGCGACGGACCCACCAGCTGCTCCGAGACCACGTAGCCGTAGCCCTCGTGCGTGCCGACGTCGAGGACGCGGACCAGCCGGGCGTCCGTGACCAGCGCCGCGCGTCGGGCCGCGTCGAGGGCGGGTGCGACGGCGCCGTGCTCGAGGATGCGGACCCGGACGGGACGGTCGAGGATCTGGTCGGTGGCCTGCCACGCGCTGGCGCCCTCGAGGTCGGAGACCACCGGGGCGAGCACGCGGTAGCGGCCCGCGAGCACCGTGCCTCGTCCGACGACCTCGCTCACCAGCACCTCCGTGTCGATCCTCCGCACGAGCACCCGCCCGACCACCTGCATGCTAGACGTGCCAGATCAGCGGCGTCCTCCGCGGAGGCGACCCGTTCCGGGGATCCGGGCGAGCAGGGGCCCCAGCAGCTGGTCCAGCTCGCGGACCCGGAGCACCCGGAGCCCCCCGAGGTAGACGAGGCCCATGACGGTGCCGACGGCGACACACTCGATGATCGACGCGAGGTGGCCGCCCGGGAGGGTGTTGGCCAGCACCAGCTGGAGGGCCAGGCCGATCGCGGCCGCGGCGATCCCCGCGAGCAGGGCGCGCGCGTGGACCTGCACGACGTGGGGGCCGTCAACCGTGCCGAGTCGCCGGCGCAGGTGCCACAGGGCCAGCGCGGTGCCGACGAAGTACGACACGCTCATGGCCAACCCGGCACCCGCCACCCAGTGCGACGGGCTCAGGAGCGCTCGCCCCACGAGCGTGCCGACGACGACGACGGCGGCCATGACCACCTGGATCGGCACCATGCCGCGCGCGTCCTCGTACGCGTAGTAGACGCGCTGGCACATCGACCACGCACCGAAGGCCGAGAGGCCGAGGATCATCGTCAGCACCACGCCGGCGACCGCGTGCGCGGCACCCGGGGTGGCCGTCCAGAGCACGAGCTGCGTGATCGGGGTGACCAGGACGGCGACGACCGCGGTCGCCGCGATGGTGAAGATGCCGACCACGCGGAGGCCGGACGAGAGCGTGGCGCGCACCCCGTCGACGTCGGCGTCGTGCGCTTGCGCGGAGAGCCGCGTGAAGAGCGCCGTCGCCAGCGACACGGTGACCAGCGAGTGCGGCAGCATGAAGATGAGGAACGCGTAGTCGTAGGCCGCGTTGCCGGCGATCGCCCCCGGCGCGGCGCACGCGACGGCGTCCGCGCCGGCAGCGGCGCCGGGCGCCTGGGAGGCGACCCGCGACACCACGATGTAGCCGAGCTGCCCCACGGTCAGGCCGATCAGGGTCCAGGTGGCGACGTTCCCCGCCCGACCCAGCCCCGAGCCCCGCAGGCCCCAGCGCGGCCGGTAGTGCACCCCGGCGCGGCGCAGCGAGGGGATGAGCACGACGGCCTGCGCCACGACACCGAGCGTGGCGGCGCCGGCGAGGAGGGCCACCTGACCGCTGGTCCACGTGGCCGCGACCTCGACGTCGGTGTGCTTGGCGACGCCGAACACCCAGATGAAGACGCCGAAGCCCGCGATGGAGACGACGTTGTTCACGACCGGCGCCCACATGTACGGTCCGAACGAGCCGCGGGCGTTGAGCACCTGGCCGAGGAGCGCGTACGCGCCGTAGAAGAACAGCTGCGGGATGCACCAGTAGGCGAACGTCGTCGCGAGCCCGGTCTGGGACTGGCTGCACGGGTCGGAGTAGAGCCGGACCAGCAGCGGCGCCGCGACGGTGAGCACCAGCGAGGCGCCGGCCAGCACGACGAACCCGAAGGTGAGGAGCCGGTCCACGTACTCCTGGCCCGCGGCCCGTCGGTAGGCGCGGACCACCTGGGGGACGAGGATCGCGTTGAGGACGCCGCCGGCGAGCAGCATGTAGAGCACGTTCGGGAGCTTGTTGGCGACGGCGAACGCGTCGGCGGCCTGACCGACCGCCCCGATCGCCGCGACGAGCACCATGCCGCGCAGCAGTCCGAGCATCCTCGACGCCGCGGTGCCGGACGCCATCAGGGCGGCGCCGCGGCGCACGCCTCCGTCGGTCGGTTCGCTCATCGCGCGTCCCGTTCGTCGTCGGGCGTGCCGCCGAGCAGCGGGAGCGACACCGGGGCGTCCGACTCCGCCACGCTCGTGGCGCCGCGCCGTGCGCTCTGGCCGCGTCGGACCGTCCGGACGATGCCGAGGACGAGCCCGAGCGCGAGCAGGACCCCGACCACGACGGTGCCGATGCTCTCGATGGTGGGCGCGACCTGCGCGGTGAACCGCACGGTCGGCGACACGGGAAGGCCGTCGGTGGCCGTGAGCCGTGCGGTGACGACGACCGAGCAGTTCGCGCGCGCGTGCAGCGGGATCCGGACGTTCGCCTCGCTCTGCGCCTCGACGGTCACCGGGGCGACGTCGCCGACCTCGAGGCACGCCTTGCGGGGCGTGACGTCGAGCACGACCGTCGCGGGGACCGCGAGGGCGTTGCGCACGACGACCGGCAGCTCGCTGTCCGCGGCCACCACCCGCTTGTCGCTGACCTTGGCGATGCTCAGACCCGTGGTGCGCGCGTCGACGTCTGCGATGACCGAGGTCACCAGGGCGTCACGTCCCACGGGGTCCGCGCGCCAGGCGACGGACAGCGGCGCCAGCACCGACGTGTCCACGCCGTCGAGCAGCAGATCGGGCTCGCTGGTGACGCTGGCGAAGGCCACCGCGCGGTCCCGCGCGTCGGCGAGGGCGCGGACGCTGGCGGGCGCGAGCTCGTCGACAGCCACGGAGTCCGCCGGCAGGGTGGTCTTCGACGGGTTGCGGGCCGCGTCCAGCAGCGCGGCGACCGGGGTGACGCGCACCCACGGGGTGCTCTGCAGGGCAGCGACCAGGGCGGTGACGTTGGCCAGGTCCGGCTCCCACGCGCGGTCCGGCGCGAGCAGCATGCGCGGCGGGTCGTTGCTCTCGCGGCTGATGACCGCCAGCTCCGCGAGGGCGCGCTGCACGGTGGTCGCGGTGGTCGCGCCGGGGTCGACGTCCTGCGGCGCGGTCAGCAGCCGGGTCAGGGTGGCGTCCGGGCCGAGGGTGGCGACCGACCCCGCGGCCGTGTGCGCGGACGCGCGGGCGTCTGGGGTCTCGCGGGCCTCGGCGTCGGTCCGGGGCGGGAGCACGAGCAGGTCGGCGCCCACCTGCGAGGTCACCGCGGCGGTGGTCTGGTCGGGCAGCTCGTCGCCGGGCGACCACAGCAGACCGTCGGAGGTGGTGAGGTCGGGTATCCCGGTCTGGGCGGTGCGGTCGACGGCCACCTGGACGAGGCCGGGGTCTCCCGCGTGGGCGGCCGCTGCGATGTCCGGGTCCGACCACGGGAGCGCGACGACGTCGTGCCCGCGCAGCTCGTCGGTCAGGTCCGTGGCCCATGTGCGGGTCTGGTCGGTGCCCGCCGCGGCGTCGGAGAGCAGGGCAGGGTCGACCGCCACCCCGATGTCCGGGTCGGTGGCCACCGCCTCCGACAGGCCGCGCAGCCGACCACCCGGTGCAGTGAGCCGGTCGAGGGAGGCCACGGTCTGCTCATCGGGACCCGTGCCGTCCTCCGCCTGCACCGGCGCCGACGGCGGGCCGACCGCCGGCACGAGGATCGACACCGGCGTCTGCGGGACGTCGTCGGTGGTGAGCCACAGCAGGAACGTGCGCTGCAGGCCGACGCGCTCGGACCCGTCGAGCGCCTCGACCACCAGGCCGCGCGGCCCCCACGTGTCGGCGCCGTCCAGTAGGCGAATGCTCGACGCCGGCACGACGAGCTCGACGGTCGCGCTCGCCCCCGGGAGGAGCGGCGCCGGGACCGGCGCGGTCGCCACCGACGACGTCCGGCTCAAGCCCGTGGTGCCCGCGGTCGACCAGGCCTCGACCTCGGCACGCGTGCTGACGCGGAACCGGCTGAGGCGGAGCGACGCGGACGGCCGCTCGATCTGGGTGTCGCCGTCGTTGCGCAGCAGCGCGCTCACGTGCAGCTCCTCGCCCGGCCGCAGCACGCTCGGCGACACCGACGTGATCTGCACGGAGACGGGCAGGTCGGGGTCGTCGGTCGCGGCGGCCGCGGGGACGGCGAGGCCCGCGAGCGCACCGGCGACGGCCAGGGCCGCGCACAGCACCCGGCGTCGCAGCGAGCGGGCGCTCATGCCTCGCCGACGAGCACGAGGAGTGCTGCCTCGGCGAGCCGACGTTCGTTCGGGTACGCGAGGATCTCGTGCAGATCGGCGACCGGGATCCAGGCCGCGTCCTCGGCCTCGCCGTCGGGGTCACCCTCGACGGTCAGCGACCCGCCGGTCGCGCCGAGCAGGAAGTGGTGCACCACCTTGTGCACGCGGCGGTCGTCGCCGCTGAACCAGTAGTCGATGACCCCGAGCCGGCGCAGGACCTCGCCCGTGATGCCCGTCTCCTCGGCGATCTCGCGCACCGCGGCCTGCTCCGGCGTCTCGTCGCCCTCGAGGTGCCCCTTGGGCAGGCACCACTCCAGGCGACCCGCGCGGTTGCGGCGGGCGATGACGGCCGCGTGGTCGACGCCCTCGCGGCGGCTGACCACGATGCCCCCGGCGGAGGTCTCGTCGACGACGGGCAGCGGGGCGGCCGGCACGCGGGCGAGCGTGTGCCGGGGGTCGATGCGCAGCGGATGACCGCCCGGCGGCGATGGGACGCCCCCGGGGACGGGTGGGTGCGCCGGGCTCGACATATCGACACTGTAACGACTTGGCTCGCCTGGTCCCGTCCGCACCGCGGCATACCCATGGCAGGCTTGGACGAGTGCCGCCCCTCGATCCGCCCGTCGACCCCGAGTCCCCTGACCTGAGCGCCGCCCTGGTCGCGCTGCAGAAGCGTGCGCTGGGCGTGCTCGCGGGCCTGCCGGCGGACGCCCTCGAGCTGGGCGAGCTGTTCCGGGCCGCCGGGCACGAGCTCGCGCTCGTCGGCGGTCCCGTGCGTGACGCCTTCCTCGGCCGCGCCTCGGCCGACCTCGACTTCACGACGTCCGCGTCGCCCGACCAGACGGAAGCGATCCTGGCGCGCTGGGGCGACGCGCACTGGGACATCGGCAAGGAGTTCGGCACCATCGGCGCGCGGCGCTTCGCGGGGCGTCGTTCGTCGTCGGCCGACGACGTGGTCGTCGAGGTCACCACGTACCGCACCGACGAGTACGACCCGACCTCGCGCAAGCCGCAGGTCGCGTTCGGCGAGTCCCTCGAGGGCGACCTGTCCCGGCGCGACTTCACCGTGAACTCCATGGCCGTCCGCCTGCCGGCGCTGACGTTCGTCGACCCGTTCGACGGCCTCACGGACCTCGCGGCCGGCATCCTGCGCACACCGGTGGACCCGCGGCAGTCGTTCGACGACGACCCGCTGCGGATGATGCGGGCGGCGCGCTTCGCCGGCCAGCTCGGCTTCGGCGTCGACCCTGCCGCGCGCGAGGCGATCGTCGACATGGCCGACCGGATCACGATCGTCTCGGCCGAGCGGGTGCGCGACGAGCTGAGCAAGCTGCTGGTCTCGGCGCAGCCGCGCGCGGGCCTCGAGGTGCTCGTCGACACCGGGCTCGCCGACCACGTGCTGCCCGAGCTCCCCGCGCTGCGCCTCGAGATCGACGAGCACCACCGCCACAAGGACGTGTACGAGCACTCGCTCATGGTGCTCGAGCGTGCGATCGCGCTGGAGACCGGTCCGGACGGCGCGGTGCCCGGCCCGGACCTGGTCCTGCGGCTCGCGGCGTTGCTGCACGACATCGGCAAGCCGAAGACGCGCCGCTTCGAGGACGGTGGCGGGGTCAGCTTCCACCACCACGAGATGGTCGGCGCGAAGCTCGTCGCCAAGCGCCTGAAGGAGCTGCGGTTCGACAAGGCGACCGTGCAGGCCGTCGCGCGGCTGACCGAGCTGCACCTGAGGTTCCACGGGTACGGCGAGGGCGGCTGGACCGACTCCGCCGTGCGGCGGTACGTGACCGACGCGGGACCGCTGCTCGAGCGCCTGCACCGGCTGACCCGGTCCGACTGCACCACGCGCAACCTCCGCAAGGCGGCCCGGCTCTCCGCCGCGTACGACGACCTCGAGGAGCGGATCGCGCGCCTGCAGGAGCAGGAGGAGCTGGACTCGGTGCGGCCCGACCTCGACGGCACGCAGATCATGGAGATCCTCGGGCTGGCGCCGGGGCGCGAGGTGGGTGAGGCCTACCGGCACCTGCTCGAGCTGCGGATGGAACGCGGCCCGTTGGGTGCCGACGCCGCGCGCGAGGAGCTGGTCTCCTGGTGGGCTACGCGCGCCTGACCACCAGGAGGCAGACGTCGTCTTCCTGGTGGGGGCCGACGAGCGTCTCGACCAGGCGGTCCTTCACGGCGCTCGCGTCGGCGTCGTCGGGAAGCCGCGAGAGCTCGGCCGTCAGGGCGGCGATGCCCTCGCGCAGGCCGCGGTCGCGCCGCTCGACCAGCCCGTCGGTGTAGAGGACGAGGGTCGCGCCCGGTGGCACGTCGATCTTCGCCTCGGCGCCGCCCGGGCCGGCCAGCCCGATGGGGGTCGACAGCCCCTCGTCCAGCGCCTGCACCGCGCCGCCCGCCAGCCGGAGCAGCGGCGGCGGGTGGCCGGCGCGGGCGTAGATGACCTGGGCGCCGTCGACGGTCGGCTGCCAGCGCAGGTAGGCGCAGGTGGCGATGTCGGCGATGTCCAGGCCGCGCACCAGCTGGTCGGCGCGCGCGAGGACCTCGCCCGGCGACGAGCCCTCCCACGCGTACGACCGCAGCAGCGAGCGCAGCTGACCCATCGCGGCGGCCGCGCGCAGGTCGTGCCCGACGACGTCCCCGACCGCCAGCCCGATCGCGCCGTCGGGCAGCGACAGCACGTCGAACCAGTCGCCGCCCACCTCGGTGCGTCGGGTCGACGGCACGTACGCGGCGGCGACGTCGAGCCCGGCGATCCGAGGGATCGCGGGCAGCAGGCTGTGCTGGAGCGTCAGCGCCGCGGTGCGCTCGGCGAGGAACAGCCGCACGTTGTCCAGCGCCAGGCCGGCCCGGCGCCCGAGGTGAGCGGCCGTGACGACGGCGTCGGGAGTGAACCCGTCGACGGCGACGAGGGTGAGCACCCCGAGCACCCCGTCGCGGCCGCGCAGCGGGACCACCATCGCGCTGCCCAGGCCGAGCCGGCGCAGGAGTGCCAGCTGCTCCGGCGTGGTCCGCTCGGGCAGACCCGCGGCGTCGATCGCGTACGGGGTGGCGACGAAGCCTGGGCTGCTGGTGAGCGCCTCGGCCATCTTGGGCGACCGCGACAACCAGCTCACCTCCTGGTTGGCCAGCTCACGGGCCGCGTCTCGGACCTCCGGGTCGCCGGCGACGAGGTGGACCCGGGTGAACCGGCCGCGCTCGTCGGTGATGGCCACGTATCCCCAGGTGCCCAGAGCGGGGATCGCGATGTCGCCCAGGGCGTCGACCGCGTCGTCGTACTCGAGGTGCCGCGCCAGCTCGTCGCTGATCCGTGCCAGCAGCTCCAGGCGGGCCGTCGTCTGGTGGGCGAGGTCGAGCTCCCGGTCGCGGGCCGTGTCGACCCGGTCGGACACGTCCGCCTGGATCCCGACGTGGTGGGTCACCTGCCCGGACTCGTCGACGACGGGGCTGACGACGACCTGGTTCCAGAACGCCGAGCCGTCGCGCCGGTAGTTGCGGATGACCGTGGCCACGGCCCGGCCCTCGTCCATGGCGGTCCGGATGCGCGCCACGGCGATCGGGTCCGTGTCCGCGCCCTGGAGGAACCGGCAGTTGCGGCCCAGCACCTCGTCGGGTGGGTAGCCGGTGAGTCGGGAGAAGGCGCCGTTGATCCAGACCAGGGGATCGTCGGGCCGGAGCGCGTCCGAGATCGACAGTGCGAGGTCGCTCCCGAGCACGGCGTTCAGCGGGAGGTCGTCCTGTCTTCCGACAACCTTGTCGTCGCTGCTCACGAGGCCAATCGTGCCTCGGCCGGATGCACCGCCGATACCCCCCGAGAGGTGGAGCCGTAGAGCGCGGCGAACCCGGCGTACGCGACGGCGAGGGCGAGGAACAGACCGCGCGAGTAGCCGGTGTCGGGCAGGGTGACCGCACCGAGCGCGGCCGCGCCGACGAACGCCGCGTTGTAGAGGACGTCGTAGAGCGCGAACGCCCGGCCGCGGAAGGCGTCGTCGGTGTCGCGCTGCACGATGGTGTCGACGGCGATCTTCGCGCCCTGGGCGGCCAGCCCGAGCGCGCCGGCGGCCACCAGCACCGCGACCTTGCCGGCCGACGCCACCAGCAGCAGCTGGCTGACCGCGGCGAGCGACAGGCAGAGCACGATCCAGACGTGCGGGCCCGTGCGCGGCGAGAGCACCGGGGTGAGCACCACGGCCAGAACGAACCCGGCGGCCGACGCCGCGAGCACCAGCCCGAACGTGCGCAGGCCCGCGCCGGCGTCGGCCGGGTCCGACAGGAGGTTGCGCGCGATGAGGATGCTGGCGATGAACGTGACGCCGTAGAGGAACCGGTGGGCCGCCATGATCCCGAGGGCGCGGGCCGGGGTCCGTCGCGCGATCAGGTGCTTCGCCCCGGCGACCAGGCCGTGGGCGAGCGTGCCGAGCGCGGCGCGCATCTGCCGGGCGTCCGCGCGCTCGTCGGGACCCAGCCTGTCCTTGCCCAGCCGCGTGGCCAGGCCCGCGGCGGTGGCCATGACCGCGGCCGCCACGAAGAGCGCCGCCGCGTCCTTGCCGCGCCCGGGCGGCAGTGCCAGACCCAGCACGAACCCGATCGCCCCGCCGACCCCCGCCGCGGCCGCCCCGAGCGTCGGGGTCAGCGAGTTCGCCGTGAGCAGCAGCGGGCCGTCGACCGTCCGCGGGAGCGACGCGCTCAGCGCCGACAGCAGGAACCGGTTGATCGACAGGTTGACCAGCGCCAGCACGTACACCGCCGGTCCCACGCCGTCGGTCACCATGATCACGGCGATGAGCAGCGTGATGGCGACGCGGACCAGGTTGCCGACGAACAGCACCTGCCGCCGCCGCCACCGGTCCAGCAGCACCCCGGCCCACGGCCCGACGATGGTGAACGGCAGCAGCAGCACCGCGAACGCCGCCGCGACCCCGACCGCCGTGCTCGCATTCTCCGGGGAGAAGAAGAACAGCGTCGCCAGCCCGACCTGGAACATGCCGTCGGCCGTCTGGCTGACGAGCCGGACGGCAAACAGCTTGCGGAAGTCCTTCAGGGGCCAGAGGGCCTTGAGGTCGGCGATCACCTGCACCGGCTCATCCTCGCACCCGGTCTGTGGGCTCTCTGCGCTCACCCCAACCGATCCGTGTGCCGAGACGTTCTTGGTGACCGGCGATACTTGCCGACCGACAGGAAGAGGTTCGATGGCCCGGAGTTGGGAGCCGCTGCTCGAGCAGGTGGCCCGGGAGCGCTATCCGCGGCTCGTGGCGCGGGCGATGCTGCTGGTGGCGTCGCGGTCGGACGCAGAGGACCTCGTGCAGGAGGCGCTCGTTGCGACGTTCACGGCGCGCGCCCGCTTCGAGTCCGCCGGACAGGCCGAGCAGTACGTGCGGCGGGCGATCGTCTCGCGGTTCGTCGACCGGGTCCGACGCAGCGGTCGGGAGCGCTCGGCGGCCGAGCGGACCGTCGCCCGACCTCACCCCTCCACCGTGGACCTCGCCGAGCAGGGGCTGTCGACGCACCTCGAGGTGGCGCTCCGCGCGCTCGGTCCGCGTGTCCGTGCGTGCGTCGTTCTCCGACACCTCGAGGACTTGTCCGTCCGGGAGACCGCGTCCTTGCTCGGTCTGAGCGAAGGCGCTGTGAAGCGGTACGTCTCGGACGGCGTGGCCGCCCTCAACGTGGCGTTGGGCACATCGAGTCCCGACGACCGCGACGCCGTGGTGCTCGTGCAGACCGAAGAGGTGCATCGTGGAGCGTGACCTGAGGGACGTCATGGCGGAGAACCTGGGCGCCCGTGAGCAGTCGATCGGTGCGCTCGAGCCCACGGCCGGTGCACTCGCCAGGACGGTCCGCTCGGTCCGAAGGCGGCGCGCGGTCCGGCACTCGTCGCAGGCGGTGGGCGCCGTCGCGATCGCTGCAGTCGTGGCGCTCGGGTCGTGGTTCGGGCTCCGCGGGACCGACGACCCGGTACCGGTCGTCGCGCCGACGCCGACGTCGTCGACCCCTGCGCCGTCCGCGAGCGCGACGCCCGCCGCCACGGTGGTGCCGGACGACATCCTGGGCCTCCCTCCGACCTTGCCGATGCCGCCCGGGCTGCTGCAGAAGACCAAACCGGGCTGGGTGCTGGCGATCTACGCGTCCGAGCCGTACTCCGACGGGTCGACCACCGGCGGCGACAGCATCCCGGCGGTCGTCGCGCACACCGTGGTCCTGGCCGCTCCGACCGGCGAGCTGTACCGGGTGGGTGACCTCCCGACCGCCATGGGTGTTCGGCTCCTGACCTGGACGGCCGGCTCGACGACCGCGGTGGTCAGCATCGACTGGCAAGGCGACCTCGGCCAGGGCACAGTGCCGCGGGCTGAGCTCGACCTGACGACGGGCTCGATCACCCCGCGACCGGTCGTCGGCACCGGGTTCGGGGACCAGGCTGACTGGTACTTCGATGGCGTCGCGGCTGACGGAAACGAGCTCTGGTCCAACCCGACCAGCACCGATGCCGTGACCTCCGACCTGTTCTCGGTGGCGCACGACGGCACCGCTCGACCGCTCGCGGACCTGGGATACACGATGCTGCTTGACCCCACGGGTCGCCGGGCGGTGACTCCGCCGCACGACGGCACGTCCGGGACGACGCTCGGCGTGGTGGACCTGGTCGCCGGGAGACGGACCGAGCACGCCTTCGAGGTGCCGGGCAAGTCGTGCGACGTGGTCGGCTGGCTCGACACGGACGCCCTCCTGGCGCTGTGCCTCGACGCCAACTACGACCGGTGGCCGACCGCGCCGAGTGATCTCACGGAGGCGGAGGAATGGGCGTCGGCGGACCCGAGCATGTTCCGCTTCGACATCGGCAGAGGGGCAGGCTCCCTGCTGGCGCGACTCACCCAGTCCGATCCACTGCCGAGGACGTGGTCCGGCACATGGCTGCGGCAAGGAGAGGTCGCGTACACGGGCTCGGCGGCGCAGCTCCACCAGCCGGCCGGTTGCGCGACGAGCGTGTACGTCTGGAAGGGCAGCTCGTCGATGCCCTTGCAGTCCCCGGATGGCCCCGACGCCGACACGTTCGGGTCCTTCGTGTCGGGCGATCGCCTGCTCGTGAACGCCCGGGTCGGGTGCGACGGCCCTCTCCAGCCACCGATCGTCGTGGCGCACTCCATCTCGGGCGGCGCCTCCACGGTCCTCCTGCCGGCACCGCCAGCAACGGCGGAGGTACCCGAGTGGATGTCCGGCGTCGGCTCCTGGGTCGTCGGCCGCTGACAGCAACGACGAAGGCGCGCACCCCGAGGGATGCGCGCCTTCGTCGTCAGATCAGGAAGCTCAGCGCTCGTTCTCGCCGTTGATGAAGGCCTCGAGCTGGGCGCGGCCCAGGGTGTCCTCCATCTGGACCGGCGGGGACTTCATGAAGTACGTCGAGGCCGACAGGATCGGGCCACCGACGCCGCGGTCCTTGGCGATCTTCGCGGCGCGCAGGGCGTCGATGATGATGCCGGCCGAGTTGGGCGAGTCCCAGACCTCGAGCTTGTACTCGAGGTTCAGGGGCACCTCGCCGAACGCGCGACCCTCGAGGCGGACGTAGGCCCACTTGCGGTCGTCGAGCCAGGCGACGTAGTCCGACGGGCCGATGTGGACGTTGCGGTCCTCCTTCTTGCCGCCCAGGGGGCCGGTCAGGTTGGAGGTCACGGCCTGGGTCTTGGAGAGCTTCTTGGACTCCAGGCGCTCACGCTCGAGCATGTTCTTGAAGTCCATGTTGCCGCCGACGTTCAGCTGGTACGTGCGGTCCAGCACGACGCCGCGGTCCTCGAACAGCTTCGCGAGGACGCGGTGCGTGATGGTGGCGCCGACCTGCGACTTGATGTCGTCGCCGACGATCGGGACGCCGGCAGCCTCGAACTTCGCGGCCCACACCGGGTCGGACGCGATGAAGACGGGGAGGGCGTTGACGAACGCGACACCGGCGTCGATCGCGCACTGCGCGTAGTACTTCGCCGCGATCTCCGACCCGACGGGCAGGTAGCAGATGAGGACGTCGGCCTGGGCCTCGCGCAGGGCGGCGACGATGTCGACCGGCTCCGCGTCCGACTCGGTGATCGTCTCGCGGTAGTACTTGCCGAGACCGTCGTTGGTCACGCCGCGCTGGACGGTCACGCCGAGCGGCGGGACGTCGGCGATCTTGATGGTGTTGTTCTCCGAGGCGCCGATGGCCTCGGACAGGTCGAAGCCGACCTTCTTCGCGTCGACGTCGAACGCGGCGACGAACTCGATGTCGCGCACGTGGTAGTCGCCGAACTGCACGTGCATGAGGCCCGGCACGGTGCTGCTCGGGTCGGCGTCGGCGTAGTAGTGCACGCCCTGGACGAGCGACGCGGCGCAGTTGCCGACGCCGACGATGGCGACGCGGATGGAGGTCATCCTCGCTCCTTCTCGGTGGTTCGCGCGGGGGCGACGTCGTCGTCCCCAGCGGGTGTGTCAGCAACGGCCGGACGACCGGTGCCTGCAGGACGGGTGCGGCGGAGGCCACGCTCGTTGTCGATCAGCCCGTCGAGCCAGCGGACCTCACGCTCGACCTGTTCGAGGCCGTGCCGCTGGAGCTCGAGGGTGTACTCGTCCATGCGCTCGCGGGTGCGGGCGAAGGACTGGCGGACCGTCTCGAGACGCTCGGTCAGGCGCGTGCGCCGACCCTCGAGGATCCGGAGGCGGGTCTCGGCGTCGGTCTGCCCGAAGAAGGCGAACCGGACGTCGAAGTTCTCGTCCTCCCAGGTGGCCGGTCCGGACGACGCGAGCACCTGCTGGAGGTGCTCCTTGCCGTCCGCGGTCAGCTGGTAGACGATGCGGGCGCGCTTGGACGCCACGGTGTGGGGCGCGACGACCGACTCGGTGCCCTGGATCCAGCCGCGGTCGACCAGCGACTTGAGGCAGGGGTACAGCGAGCCGTAGGAGAGTGCCCGGAACGAGCCGAGCACCAGGTTGAGGCGCTTGCGCAGCTCGTACCCGTGCATCGGGGACTCGTGCAGCAGCCCGAGGATGGCCGGCTCGAGCACGTCGGAACGACCGCGCACGGGGGCACCTCCTCAGGATGTTGGTGGAGTCGATGTATCAACTCGATACATCCGGAGAGTATGTCGAGAACGACGAACCGAGCAAGTCCGACCCGCTGGCGGTGACGGGCGTCACCTCTGCGAGCGGCTGTGCGGCGGGTGTCGGCGGGCGCGGTGCCGATCGTGTGAAGGCTCGCCGCAACAGGCCCTTCGGTCCCCTGCGAGGCACAGAGGGGTCCCCCATACTGGGCGTCGCGGCCGAGGCCTGCCCGGATCCGGGCGCCCGGCCCCCACAGTCGTCGAACGGAAGGCAGCGCGTTGGCAGGCACGAATCGGAGGGCTCCCGCCCGCGGCAAGCGCAGTGCGCCCCGTGGCTCGACGTCCTCGTCGCGCAGCAGCGCCCCCAAGCGACGCTTCTTCGACTACCCGCGCACCGGCTTCCACGGCCTGCACCGCTGGCTGCCCTCGTGGCGCGTGGTGCTGGGCACGATCCTCGGCGTCGGCTTCCTCGGCGTCGGCGCGGTCGTCGGCGCCTACGCGTACACAAAGGTGCCGAGCCCGGCCGACGACACGAGCGCGCAGACGACGACCGTCTACTTCGCGAACGGTGCCGACGGGCAGCCGGGCCCGGTCATGGGCACGTTCGCGATGCAGAAGCGCCAGATCGTCGACACCACGGCGATTCCCGCGTACGTGGGGCAGTCCGTCGCCGCGGCCGAGGACAAGACGTTCTTCACCAACAACAGCGGCGTCTCGATCACGGGCATGGGCCGCGCGTTCCTGAACAACGTGCGCGGCGGCGCGACCCAGGGCGGGTCGACCCTCACGCAGCAGTACGTGGAGCGGTACTACGTCGACAAGACGACGACCGACTACGTCGGCAAGTTCAAGGAGACGCTGCTCGCGATCAAGATCGCGAAGAGCCAGTCCAAGGCCGAGATCATGGACGGCTACCTCAACACGATCTACTGGGGCCGCGACTCCTACGGCATCCAGGCCGCGGCGCAGGCGTACTTCGGCGTCAACGCCGCCGACCTGACGGTCGAGCAGTCGGCGATGCTCGCCGGCATCATCCCGTCCCCGAACAACTGGGACCCCAAGGTCAGCCCGGCCAAGGCCGAGGCGCGCTGGAACATCGTGCTCGACTCCATGGAGGAGCAGGGCTGGGTGGACCCGACCGCGCGGGCCGCGATGACTTTCCCGGCGACCATCGACTACCAGCCGAGCGAGACCATGCGCGGGACCAACGGGTACTTGCTGCAGATGGTCATCGACGAGCTGGAGAAGCCGCCGTACGGGATCACGCGCGATGAGCTGAATCGCAACGGCTACAGCATCGTCACGACGATCCAGCAGCCGCTTCAGGCCTCCGCGGAGACCAATGCGAAGGCTTTCCTGGCCGGTTCGCTGCCGGAGCTGAACGGTGCGGTGCCCAACCCCCGAACCCGCGTGTCCATCAGCTCGGTCGACCCCAAGGACGGCGCGATCGTCGCGCTGTACGGGGGCGCCGACTACCTGACGGACCAGCGCAACACGGTGACGTACGACAACGTGCAGCCGGGGTCGACGTTCAAGCCGTTCGCGCTCATCGCGGGCCTCGAGCAGGGGGTGGGTCTGAACACCCGGTTCAGCGGTCGCACGCCCCAGGAGTTCGGAGACTGGAAGGTCAACAACTTCAGCAACGAGCAGTTCGGGAAGATCGACCTCGTCGAGGCCACCGCGCAG
The DNA here is from genome assembly GCF_056400905.1 of Cellulomonas sp. P4_H12. Taxonomy (NCBI): domain Bacteria; kingdom Bacillati; phylum Actinomycetota; class Actinomycetes; order Micrococcales; family Cellulomonadaceae; genus Cellulomonas; species Cellulomonas sp. P4_H12. The sequence continues at coordinate 273,461 of NZ_JBFUKJ010000001.1, read as the reverse complement.
TCGGTCAACACCGTGTACGCCCAGCTGAACTTGCAGGTCGGTCCGGACAAGACGGCCGCGGTCGCGGAGCGAGCCGGCCTCACCGCGCCCGTCGACACCAACCGCGCGAACGTGCTCGGCACGGAGACCGTCAAGCCCATCGAGATGGTCGGCGCATACGCCACCATCGCGTCCGGCGGCACGCGCGTCGACCCGTACATCGTCCGGACCGTGAACAACCCCGACGGCTCGGTCGCCTTCCAGCACAAGGACCCCACGGAGCGGGCGTTCGCGCCCGACGTGATGGCCGACGCCACCTACGCGATGACGCAGGTCGTGCAGAAGGGGTCGGGCAAGCAGTGGATCAAGCCGCTCGACCGCCCGATCGCGGGCAAGACCGGGACCACGCAGGACAACAAGGCCGCCTGGTTCGTGGGGTTCACGCCCAACATCGCGACCGAGGTGTCGTTGAGCCAGATCGGTGAGGACGGCAAGTCGCAGGAGTCGATCGAACAGATCGGCAAGGTCAAGTACGTCACCGGCGCCACCTGGCCGGCATTCCTCTGGCAGTCGTACATGAAGGACGTCTTCGCGCAGCCGCAGTACTCGGCCGTGGTGGACTTCCCGCCGCGAGCCAACGTCGGCAGCAAGCCGTCCGCGGCGCCGAGCGAGGCGCCGACCGAGACGGCCGCCCCGACGGAGCAGCCGACTCAGGAAGCGCCCGCGCAGGCCACCGTGCCGTCCGGGCTCGAGGGCAAGCTGGAGGCCGACGCGACCGCGAACGTCGTGAACGCCGGCCTCAGCGCCAACGTCGTCTCCGAGCAGTCGGACACGGTGACGGTCGGTCGGGTCATCCGCACCGATCCGGGCTCGGGCGCGTCCCTCGCGCCGGGCAGCAGCGTGACGCTGGTCGTCTCCAGCGGACCGAAGGCGCAGCCCACCCAGGCGCCCCCGCCCGCGACGCCGGCGCCGACACCGGCGCCGACCCCCTGATCCACGGCGAGGAGCGGTCCGCCGCTCCTCGCCGGAACTTCCGGGTGCCCGTCCGTCCACAGCCGATTTCGGCGGTGGCCCCCGGCCGGGTAGCCTTGGAGATTGCTGTGCTCGGAGCGGACCGTCGTCATGGACGGCTCTTCTCCGCACAGCGACGCACACACCCTCCTGCCACGGATCGACCGTGGCCGCGAAGACCAGAGGAGGTGGGTATGAGCCTGCGTCAGTACGAACTCATGATCATCCTTGACCCCGAGATCGAGGAGCGCACCGTTGCTCCGTCGCTCGACAAGTACCTGACGGTCGTCAAGACCGACGGTGGCACTGTCGACAAGGTCGACATCTGGGGCCGTCGTCGTCTTGCGTACGACATCCAGAAGAAGTCCGAGGGCATCTACGCCGTCATCGACTTCCACGCGACGCCCGCGACCGCCAAGGAGCTCGACCGCCAGCTCGGCCTCAACGAGGTCGTCCTGCGGACCAAGGTCCTGCGCGCCGACGCCTGATCTCTCTTGTGGGTGGCTGCACGTAGCGTGCGGCTCCACATCAACCGACTGATCGAACGAACGAGGAGCTGGGCATGAGCGGTGAGACCGTCATCACGGTGATCGGGAACCTGACCGGGGATCCCGAGCTGCGCTTCACCCCTTCGGGGGCTGCCGTCGCGAACTTCACCGTCGCGTCCACCCCCCGTACGTTCGACCGCCAGAGCAACGAGTGGAAGGACGGCGACACGCTGTTCCTCCGCTGCTCGATCTGGCGGGAGGCGGCCGAGTCGGTCGCCGAGTCGCTCACCAAGGGCACCCGCGTCATCGTGACCGGCCGGCTCGTGCAGCGCTCCTACGAGACCCGCGAGGGCGAGAAGCGCACTGTGTACGAGCTCCAGGTCGACGAGGTCGGCCCGTCCCTGCGCTACGCCACGGCCAAGGTCACCCGGACCCAGCGTTCGGGTGGCGGCGGCGGTGGCTTCGGCGGCGGGGGCGGCGGCGGCTTCAGCAACGGTGGCGGTGGCGGCGGATTCGGTGGCTCCGGCGGCGGCAGCAGCCAGCAGGACGACCCGTGGGCGACGCCCGCAGGTGGGTCCGGCGGCGGCTACTCCGACGAGCCCCCGTTCTGATCGGCGCCTGACACTCAGACATTCCCCATCCCTGGGCACGGCAACGCCCAGGGCTCCAGCAGACAAGGAGCACCACGATGGCCAAGGCCGTGGTCCGTAAGCCGAAGAAGAAGCAGAACCCGCTCAAGGCGGCGAAGATCGACGTCGTCGACTACAAGGACACTGCGCTGCTGCGCAAGTTCATCTCCGACCGCGGGAAGATCCGCGCTCGCCGGGTGACCGGTGTGTCCGTCCAGGAGCAGCGCGCGATCGCGCGTGCCGTCAAGAACGCCCGCGAGATGGCTCTCCTGCCGTACTCGTCGTCGGCGCGCTGAGAAAGGGGACCATCATGGCGAAGATCATCCTGACCCACGAGGTCACCGGTCTCGGTGAGCCCGGTGACGTGGTCGAGGTGAAGGACGGGTACGCCCGGAACTTCCTCGTCCCGCGCAACCTGGCGACGCCCTGGACCAAGGGCGCCGAGAAGGACGTCACCGCGATCCGCAAGGCCCGCAAGGCCCGCGAGATCGCGACGCTCGACGACGCCAAGGCGATCCGCGACTCGCTGCAGAGCAAGCCGGTCGTCGTGTCGGCCAAGGCCGGCGAGTCGGGCCGTCTGTTCGGTGCCGTCACGACTGCCGAGATCGCTGACGCGGTCAAGAAGTCGGGCGCCCCGCAGATCGACAAGCGGAAGGTCGAGATCGGTCAGCCGATCAAGGCCCTCGGCGAGTACCAGGTGTCGGTCCGTCTGCACGCAGACGTGTCCGCGACGGTGACCGTCAAGGTCGTCGCAGCCTGAGCTGAGCAGTCCTGAGAAGCGCCCCGCTCCCTTCGTGGGAGCGGGGCGCTTCTCCTATGCGCCGGTCACCATCCAGGCGGTGCCGCGTGCACGCCAGCCCGTGGTCACCGCGCGGGCCAGCATGAATACTCCGGCGAACGCCGCCCACAGCCACGCGAGCCCTGCCGCCCCCGGCGGTGCGGTCTCGCGGACGGCCAGCGCGAACGGCACGTAGACCACGAGCGTGCCCATGCCCGCCCACGCGAGGAAGCGGCCGTCACCGGCGCCGATGAGCACGCCGTCCAGCACGAACACCCAGCCGGCCATCGGCATGGTCAGCGCGGCGACGACGAGCGCGGCGACGGCGGCGTGGCGGACGTCGTCGTCGGCGGTGAAGAGCGGCACGTAGGCCCACGAGAGCCCGCCGACGAGGAGGCCGAGCGCGGCGCCCGCCCCGACGCCCCACTGGAGCGTGCGGCGCAGCAGCGCTCGGACGCGCGGGACGTCTGCGGCACCGAGGGCGTGGCCGACGAGTGCCTGCGCGGCGATGGCCAGGGCGTCGAGCGCGAAGGCGGCCAGGCCCCAGACCGCGGCGACCACCTGGTGCGCCGCAAGCTCGACGGCGCCGAGGCCGGTGGCCACCCAGACGGTGAGCAGGATCGCGAGGCGCAGCGACAGGGTACGGACGAACAGCGGCGTGCCGGCGCGCGCGTTCGCCAAGATCCCGCCGGCCGCGGGGCGCAGCTGCGCGCCGGCGCCGCGTGCGCCGCGGACGACGACCACGGTCAGTGCGACCGCCATGGCGAGCTGCGTCAGCGCCGTGCCCAGCCCGGAACCGGCGATGCCCATGCCGACGCCGTAGACGAGCACGACGTTGAGCACCGCGTTCACCACCGCTCCGGTGGAGGCGACGACGAGGGGTGTGCGCGTGTCCAGCATGCCGCGCAGCGCACCCGTGGACGCGAGGACCAAGAGCATCCCGGGCAGACCGGGCGACGACCAGCGCAGGTAGATGACGGCCTGCTCGGCGACCTCGCCGGTCGCGCCCAGCGCCTCGACCAGCCACGGGGCGCCGAGCCAGGTGGCCGCCGCCAGCACGATCCCGAGGCCCAGCGCGAGCCACATCCCGTCGACGCCGACCTGCAGCGCACCGGCCTGGTCACCGGCACCGAGGCGTCGCGCGACCGCGGCGGTGGTGGCGTACGCCAGGAAGACGCACAGGCCCACGACCGTCACCAGCACGGTCGAGGCGAGCGCAAGACCGGCCAGCGGGGCGGTGCCCAGGTGGCCGACGACGGCGGAGTCGACGAGCACGAAGAGGGGCTCGGCGACCAGCGCACCGAGCGCCGGCAGGGCGAGCGCGAGTATCTGCCGGTCCACGCCCGGGGATCGGTGTCCGACAGATGAAATCTCGGCCAACCCTTCTCGCGTCCACAGCACGTGCACAGCGTTTGCGCGGGTGACGCGCAGATCTCCGCCGAGATTCGCATCGCCGTCCACATGACTGTCCACGGCCTGTGGATAAATTCGGTCACGATCCACAGGTCCACTCACAGTAGGCGAGGCGTGCTCCACAGATCTCCCCAGACGGCCCCACAGATGTGTGCCGCGTTTCCCACAGGCCGATTCCGGCGTTTGGTGGAGCGGGCGCGGACCCCTAACGTCGCGAGTGCGAGGCCCCGATCTGTGCGGGGAGGCTCGTGTGGGCGCGGATGTCAGACCCCCCATGGAACATGAGTTCGAACGACGATGATGGGGACCAGATGACGATCGAGGAGCTCGAGTACGGCGCGCCGTCGGGCACCGGACGCGGTGGTGGCGGCGGCTACGACCGCACCCCGCCCCAGGACCTCGACGCCGAGCGCAGCGTGCTCGGCGGCATGATGATCTCGAAGGACGCGATCGCCGACGTCGTCGAGCAGATCCGCGGCACCGACTTCTACCGCCCCGCGCACGAGGTCGTGTACGACGCGATCATCGACCTCTACGGCCGCGGCGAGCCGGCGGACGCCATCACGGTCGCGGACGAGCTGACCAAGCGCGGCGAGATCCAGCGCGTCGGCGGGGCGCCCTACCTGCACACGCTCATCTCGTCGGTCCCCACCGCCGCGAACGCCGGCTATTACGCCCGGATCGTCCGCGAGCGCTCGGTGCTGCGCAAGCTGGTCGAGGCCGGCACCCGGATCGTCCAGCTGGGCTACGGCACGGACGGCGGCGACGTCGACGAGATCGTCAACAACGCCCAGGCCGAGGTGTACGCGGTCACCGAGCGCCGGTCGTCCGAGGACTACATGATCCTCGGCGACATCATCGGGGGCGCGGTCGACGAGATCGAGGCGGCCGGTCACCGCGGCGAGGGCATGATCGGCGTCCCCACCGGGTTCTCGGACCTCGACCGGCTCACCAACGGCCTACACCCGGGACAGATGATCGTCCTCGCGGCGCGTCCGGCCATCGGCAAGTCGACGATGGGCATCGACATCGTCCGGTCGGCGTCCATCAAGCACGGCCTGACGTCCGTCGTCTTCTCCCTCGAGATGAGCCGCAACGAGATCACCATGCGTCTGCTGTCCGCCGAGGCGCGGGTGCACCTGCAGAAGCTGCGCAACGGTCAGATGGGCGAGGACGACTGGGCCAAGATCGCCGCCACGATGGGGAAGATCTCCGAGGCGCCCCTGTTCATCGACGACTCGCCGAACATGTCCCTCATGGAGATCCGGGCCAAGTGCCGGCGGCTCAAGCAGAAGCACGACCTGAAGCTCGTCGTCATCGACTATCTGCAGCTGATGTCCTCGGGAAAGCGCGTCGAGTCCCGCCAGCAGGAGGTCTCGGAATTCTCCCGTGCCCTCAAGCTGCTGGCCAAGGAGCTCGAGGTCCCGGTCATCGCCATCTCGCAGCTGAACCGTGGCGCCGAGCAGCGCACCGACAAGCGGCCGCAGATGAGCGACCTGCGCGAGTCGGGCTCGATCGAGCAGGACGCCGACATCGTCATCCTGCTGCACCGCGAGGACGCCTACGAGAAGGAGTCCCCGCGCGCGGGCGAAGCCGACGTCATCGTCGCCAAGCACCGAAACGGGCCGACCGACACCCTGGTCGTGGCGTTCCAGGGTCACTACTCGCGCTTCGTGGACATGCAGGCGTAATCGGTCCTGCTCGTGTCGAGATGCAAGATGCGTTGACTATTCGGGTCTCGTAGTTCGACGACCCGACCTGTCCGGGTTGGAAGCCGCCGGAGTGTTGTCCCACGTGCGGACCAGGTTCGTGAAGCTCAGCCGGTCGCCGCGTGCGGGATCCACCTGCCGAACCACTGCTCGGCGTCGTATGCCTCGAACCGCTCGACCTCGACAAACCCCAGCCTCATGGCCACGCGCATCGACGGCACGTTCGCGGTCTGGGTGATGAGGACGACGGCTTCACCCGGCAGTGCGCCGGCGAACCAGCTGAGTGCGGCTCCGCCAGCTTCGGTGGCGTATCCCCGTCCCCACGCCTCCGGGAGAAGGAGGTACCCAAGGTCCACCTTGCCGGCCGCCTGGCGAACCTCGTAGTCGAGGTCCCGGCGTTCGAGCTGAACGATCCCGACCATCGATCCGTCGACGTCGATCACGAATTGACCGGGACGCCCCTGCGGAGCCGTGGGTAGCGCGTGCTCGACCGCCTCACGCGATCGTGATCCGCCCGTGTAGGTCCCGACCTCGGGTGACGTGTAGAGCTCGACGAATGCCGCACGATCGCGCGCCTCCGGCGGCCGGAGCAGAAGTCGGTCGGTCGCGATAATTCCCGGTGGCCACGTCACGCGCCCAAGCTCTGCCATGCCCCGACAGGTTAGCGAACCTGAAAGCCTGGGCACCTGCATCGCATGCCACTTTCCGCCGCCGTGATGATGTCGGGGGTTGAGTGCGATGCAGGCGTCATCCGCCGCCCCGGAGGAAGTCGTCGAGGCTGGTCGGCGGGGTGCCAGTGATCCGCTCGACGGCGTCTGTCGGGTCGGCCATGACGTTGCTGCCGATGGCGGTGTAGGTGCTGACCCAGGCGTCGAGCTGCCACGGCGGGGCGCCGTAGGAGGCGCGGGAGGCGTAGGCCTCCTCGATCGTCTCGTCGTGGAACGTGACGGTGCGGCCGCGGACGTCGTTGATGATGCGGGCGACATCGGCCAGCGACAGCGCCTGCGGCCCGGTGAGGTCGTAGGTGTTGCCGGCGTGGGCGTCGGGGTCCAGGAGCACCGTGGCTGCGACGCGGGCGACGTCGGCGCGAGCGACGATCGCGCACCTCCCGCTGCCGGCCGGGCCACGGATGACGCCGTCCGTGCCGACGAGCTGCTCCATGAAGTCGATGTAGAAGGTGTCGCGCAGGAACGTCCACGCCATGCCGGACGCCAGCAGGTGCTCCTCGGTCGCGTAGTGGTCGCGGGCCAGGGTGAACGTCGCGTCAGGCGCTGCCGCGGCGAACGAGGTGTAGACGACGTGCCGCACGCCGGCGGCGGCCGCCGCGTCGATGAAGGCGGCGTGTTCGGCGGTGCGGGTGGGGCTCTCGTGCGCGGAGACCATGAACAGCACCTCGACACCCTGCAGCGCCGCCTGGGACAGGTCCTGGTTGGCGTAGTCGATGCGGGCGACCTCGGTGACGGACGGGAGCTGCGGCAGTCGCGGACTGGCTGGGTCGCGTACGAGCAGCCGCTGCTCGCGGCCGGCGGTGTCCAGATGTGCGGCGACGAGCCCGCCGATGTGGCCGGTCGCGCCGGTGACGGCGATGGTGGGCTGGCTCACGGGAGGGCTCCTTCGGTCGGCTTCGTGTCGATGGTTCGCGGATCAGGTCGGGCGATGCTGCGTGCCGTGAGCCGGGCCACGATGCGGAGAAGATGCCCGCCGGCTGGGCTGCTCTGGGTGGACCGTGTCTCGCGATCAGCCAGGGCGCGGGCGGTGAAGATCTCGAGCGGGATCACAGGACCACCACTGCCTTCCCGGCGATCGTCCCGACCTCCAAGTCGGGGTGCGCCTGGGCGATCTTGTCGAAGGCGGCGCGCATCGTGCATCGCGCGCTCACGCAGACACCGCCGCGAGCGGGGACTTGAGCCGCCCCAACAGCACGTTGAGGGTGGACGTCATCTCGCCCAGGTCGATGCCCTCGAAGTGCTCTGTGAGAGCCGCGTCAACCAGCGCCACACCGTCGTCGTGAGCGGTGTCGCCGGCCCGCGTCAACGCGACCAGCGAGGAGCGTCGGTCGGTCGGGTGGGCTGTGCGCACCGCGAGGCCATCGCGCTCCAGGCGGTCCACCAGCTTGCTCGCCGCGCCCACCGTGATGCCGAGCTCGGATCGCAGCTCCTGCACCCGGCAGGAACCCTCATGTCGGCGGATCACCCGCAGTGCGAACAGCGTTCCCAGCGATATCGAGCCCGCATCGCGGAGGCGGTCGTCGAGCTCGTTCCACAGGTAGGTCTCGTAGCGCACGAGGGAGTCGAAGAGGTCCATGACCACGCTAACTAGACGCTTTTGAAACTATATTCCCGGTGATCTAAGTCGCGCAGCTCCGGGCAGCTGACCGACTCGCCTGCTGCCCGGGCCGCCTGGCGGGCGGTCCTCAGACCCAGAACGAAGCCAACTGCTCGGACACCGACCGCCCGGCCGGCGCGAGAGGCAATCGGTCAGGGTACGACGCGCGCCGTCGGGCAATCCGTCCTGCATCACGACAGCACCCACCGGCAACGGGTCTACCGGGAGATGGCCGGCAACGTGGGCGACCGTGAGCACGACGCGGTCGATCAACAGCCGGCGTCCACGCGCATGGCGACGGGCGTGAGCATGAGCCACCGACGTCTGGCCGAGTACACCTAGTCGCCGACTACGAGCGTCGCTGTCCGCGCGTCCAGAGCGACGACCACCCGCTCCATCCCGTCGCTGGTGACGGTGACTTCGATGGCCCCTTGGCCGGTCGGGCGGACCACCGCGAGGGCACGACCGTCGAAGGTCGTGCGTGTCGGGGCGTCGAAGCGCTCGATCGTCGTCGGATTGCCGGAGCCCAAGGCGACCAGCTCGCCCGCGCCGCTGACCTTCACGGTGATCGGCTGGTCGGCGCCGGTGACCAGGACGCCGTTCGCGTCGCGCAGCTCGATGGCGAGGTAGGCGAGGTCGGTGTCGTCGGCCCGCAGCTCGGTCCGATCGGCGGTGACGGTCAAGGTGGTGGGGCCCGACGCGGAGACCAGCGAGGTGCGGCCGGTCTCGACGCCCGCCTGGTAGGAGACGGCCACCAGCTCGCCCGGGCGGTAGACGGTCTCGAGGGACGCGAGCATGGGGCGCCGGGCGCCCACGGGTTCGCGCGCCACCTCGGTCCCGTCCAGCAGGAGGGCGACCTCGTCGGCGTCTGCGTAGACCTCGACGGTCACAGGGCTGCCGTCGAAGCCCGGCCAGGTCCAGGAGGAGACCGAGTCGCTCCATGCCCACGGGGACTGCATGGAGACGGTGTGGCCGTGCCGTTCGGGGCGGAGCACGGCGATGGCGGGCTCGGTGCGCAGGCCGAAGACGATCTCCCGGTAGTAGGAGACCGGTCGGCGCCACCCGGTGATGTCCAGGTCGCCGCACCAGGCAGTGAGGTACGGGTACTCACGCTCGAGTCCGGGCGCGGCATCGGGATCCTCCTGGTAGGCCGTGGCGCCGATGCCGACCTCGCCGAGATAGTCCCAGCCGGTCCACGTGAAGTCTCCGATGACGTGCGGATGGGCCAGGACCAGCGGCCAGAGCGTCCCGATCTGCGAGGGGAAGGTCTCCGAGCCGACAAGGACGCGGTGCGGGAACAGCGCCGCATCAGTGGCGTAGCGGCCGTCGGCGTAGTTGAGGCCGAGCACGTCGAGCACGGAGCTCGACTCGGCCGTGCGCCGGGTGACCGCTTCGGACGACCCGATCGCCCGCATCCCCTGGCCGACGTCGGCCATCATCTCGTTGAGTCCGCGCTCGCTCGCCAGGATCGCCGGGAGGTCGTCGAGGACGGCCAGCGCGGCGTTGATGCCGTTGGTGACCAGGCGGGTGGGGTCGAGGCTGCGTACGTGCTCGGCCATCTCCCGTGCCAGGGCTGCGCCGTGCGGGGTGCCCACCTCGACGATCTCGTTGCCCAGCGAGTACATGATCACGCTCGGGTGGTTGTAGTCCTTGGCGACCATCGACTGCAGGTCGGCTCCCCACCACTGCGGAAAGTCCAGCGCGTAGTCATAGGGCGTCTTGCCGCGGGTCCACATGTCGAAGGCCTCGTCCATCACGAGCATCCCCAGGCGGTCGCACGCGTCGAGCAACGAGGGGGAGGCCGGGTTGTGTGCGGAGCGGATCGCGTTGAAGCCCGCAGCCTTGAGCAGCTGGATGCGCCTCTCCTCCGCCCGGGCGATCGACGCGGCTCCGAGCGGGCCGTTGTCGCTGTGGATGCATGCGCCGCGCAACAGCACGCTCTCGCCGTTGATCCGTAGCCCCCGGTGCGGGTCGACGGTGACCGTGCGGATGCCGAAGGTGGTGAGTACCTCCTGGGCCGCGTCGCCCAGGTCGGTGCGGGCCTCGTACAGGGCCGGCGTGCTCACGCTCCACAGGTGGGGATCGGAGAGGTACATGCGTTGGCGCACGACGGCGGTGCGCCCCGGCGCGAGCGTCAGGGGCGTGACGTCGCCTTCGACCCGTGTCCCCGCGGGGTCGGTGATGGACGTGGTGACCGTGAGCGCACCGGTGGTCAGCCCGCGGTTGACGACCGACGTGACGACCTCGATGACGGCTCGGTCGTCCTCGAGACGCACCGTGCTGACGCGGACGCCGTCGGGCTCGATGTGCACCGGGTCGTCGACGTGCAGGTAGACCGGGCGGTACAGCCCCGTACCGGAGTACCAGCGCGAGTCCTGGCCGGACCGCACCTCGATGCGCAGGGTGTTCCGGTCACCGAACCGGAGGTACGGCGTCAGGTCGACGAAGAAGCGCGCGTACCCGTCGGCCCGATGTCCGGCGAGCTCGTCGTTGAGGAACACCATCGCGTGCCGGTACGCGCCCTCGATCTCGAGGCGGACGACCTTTCCGGCCCACTCTGCGGGGACGTCGAACGACTTCAGGTAGGAGTACGCACCGGTCGGGTAGTACGCACCGGCGCCCTTGGACGGGACGTCCGCCGCGCGGTCGGCGTCTCGGAGCGCGTCGTGCGGCAGGCGGACCGGTGTGGGTGTGGCGTCCTCGCCGTTCACTGCCGCGAACGCACTGAGCGGTGCGCGGTAGGACCAGGCATCGTTGAAAGACGTGCGCGCCATGCGGGACTCCGATCGGACGGTGCTCACCACCGGAAGGAGTAGCCGTCCGGCCGGTGGTCTTGTGAGCCGGCAGTCGTCCGGCGGCGGTCTCCGCGGGCATGGCTACGTAGCCAGCGCGGCCGACCCTAGTGATCTGAGTCGGCCGGAGTCAACCAGCCCGGATGCTGGCGACGGGTGCGCAGCGAGGTGCAGCACGGCCCGTCTCACCCCCCCGCGTCCTGCTCAGCGCGCAGGAGGGGCGGCCGTGGTCTCGCGGATCACGAGGTGGGTCGGCACCTTCTCGACGGTGCCTTGGTCGCGGCGCCCATCGAGCACCTCCATGAGCAGCTCGACGCCGCGAACTGCCGCCGCCGTCAGCTCTTGGCGCACGGTCGTCAGCGCACGCGGCATGAATGCGGCCTCCGGCACGTCGTCGAACCCGACGATGCTGATGTCCTCCGGCACGCTCCGGCCGGCGTCCTGCAGCGCGCGGATCAGGCCGAATGCCATGTGATCGTTGGCGGCGAAGACCGCCGTGACATCGGCGCGCGCTGCGAGGGTGCGGCCCACCTCATAGCCCGACGAGGGCGACCAGTCTCCCTCGGGTGCGTCGGGGATACGGCGCCCGGCGTGCTCCAGCGCCGAGCGCCACGCCTCCCGGCGGCGCACCGACGACGGCCACTCGTTCGGACCGGCGATGTGGTGCACCGTCTCGTGCCCGAGCGCGAGCAGGTGGTTGACAGCCTCGGCGATCCCCCCGGTCTCGTCGCTCTCGACCACGAGCTCGATCTCCGCCAGGTTCAGTACGCCGGACAGGCTGAGCACCGGGACCTCAAGGCCGTGCCGTCGGGAGCGAAAGGTGGACGTGGGCTCGTTGACGACGACCGCGTCGACACCCTGATCGAGAAGTGACGACAGCCCGTTCTCGAACGACTCGGTGTCCACGTCGACCGTGTTCACCAGGCGGAACCCATATCCGGCATCGCTGACTGCGCGTTCGGTCGCGATCGTGAGCGAGGCCGGCCCGTAGGCCGCGCTCCCGACGGTGAGGAGCCCGATGGTCCGGGTGCTGCCGAGTCGCACCGATCGCGCCGCGCTGTTCGGTCGGTAGCCCAGAGCGTCGATCGCCTCCTGGACGCGGCGACGGGCCTCCGGGCTCACCCTCGGATCGTCGGTCACGACGCGCGAGACGGTCCTCTGGGACACCCCCGCCGCGCGAGCAACATCAGTGCCGGAGACCCGTCTTGCGCTGATGGACCGCGGGCCGCGAACACCAGGCGACGAGGAGTCGACGGACACAGCTCACGCTCCGCTCACGGTCGACGATGCCCGTGGCCTGGGAAGAAGCCGAGTCATCGCGGCAGGGCAGATGGAAGAAGCCACCGAGAACATATACCGGATGCACTCCCGGCCGTTGCTTCACCGACGCTGCTGGGAGCTCCCGGGTAACGAAACGATCACAAGACTTGCGGATCCATGGCTACGTAGCCATGCTCAGTGCACACCGGATCGCAGAGCCGCACCAGCGATCCGACCCCTCACGACTGCGCCGCTCGGCCGGCTCCTCCTGGCAGGGCGGCGCAGTCGTCGGCCGTTTACGGTCCGCCGAGATGACGGCGACCGACCTGGGGCGCCGCGCCGCCTTCACTCTTGCGCTCGACTGCGTGGTCATCCGACATCGCCGGCGAAATGAGGCCCCGTGAGTGACGACATCGTCACCGCCCCACGAAGCGCCACGCGCGCCCATCGCCCGGTCGCGGCGATGGATGTCGCCCGCGCCGCCCGCGTGTCGCCGGAGACCGTGTCCCGAGTCGTCAACGGCGACCCGCACGTGGGCGACGACGTCCGACGTCGAGTGCGCCTGGCGATCGTGATGCTCGGCTACCGTCCCAACCGGGTGGCCCGGAGCCCCGTGCTCGGCCCAAGCCGGACGATCGGGGTGCTCTCGGTCGGCTCCTTCGACTTCGGGCCTTCGTCGCTGCTGGTCGCCGCCGAGCACGCGATCCATGGAGCGCGCTACGACATGGCGGTCATCAACACCTTCGTGGGCGGCGCCGAGACGATCAGGCGCTCGTTCGGTGACCTTGTCGACCAGGGCGTGGACGCCATCGTGCTCAATGACCCCGCCGGGCTCGGTGCGCTCGCCCTGGGTGCTCTCGGTGACCTGCCGGTCCTGAGCATGTCGGGGTCGTACGGGATCTCCAGCAACGAGATCGTCGTGGACGCAGACCAGTACTCGGGCGGTCGAGTTGCGACGGCGCACCTCCTGGCGCTCGGCCACCGCACCGTGCACCATCTCGGTGGTCCGTCGGGCTGGCGCTCGACGGGGTTGCGGCAGCAGGGCTGGAGCGACGTGCTCTCCGAGGCCGGCGCCGAGGTTCCGAGTCCCCTTCATGGGGACTGGTCTGCGCAGTCGGGCTACGACCTCGGCGCGCAGCTCGCCACCGACCTTTCCGTGACGGCGGTCTTCGTCGCCAACGACCAGATGGCAGTCGGCCTGCTGCGGGCGTTCGGCGAGGCCGGCAGGAGGGTCCCGCAGGACGTCAGTGTCGTCGGAGTCGACGACATGCCGGAGTCGTCCTTCCTGACGACAGCTCTCACGACCGTGCGGCAGGACCTCGCACACGTGGCGAGTCTCGGCGTCGGGCTGTTGATCGACGCCATCGAGAACCCGCGCCGGCAGCACCGTCACGAGAACGTCCCCGTCGAGCTCATCGTCCGGGAGACGACGAGTGCACCGCCGCCCGGGCCGTAGCGAGCGTGGTGACAGGAGTGACCGGTGTGGCCGGATTCTCAAGTCCGTCGACCGGCGGTTCTCGACCGCCGCGTCGCCTCCGGTCTGAGTCGACGCTGAAGTGGTGGCCCGCTCAGCTGGCGAACCGGCCGCGCAGCTCGAGGGCGATCTCCGCCGCGATGACGACGAGCAGTTCGTCCATGGGTCCAGAGTGCTGCACGCCGCCTCTCGACACGGGGCATGGCCTCGAACCCGGAATCCCGGTGCGGGATCAGAGGGCGCCGGTTCGAGCGGCTGAGTAGATGGTGCTCAGGGTGGGAGTGAAGCCGAGGCTGCGTGCCAGGCTCACGTCCATCTGGCCCTGCCACGGTTCGGCCAGAGGGTCGGCGGACGAGGGGTAGTCGTAGCCGACGATCTGGGACATCTCGTAGACGGTGAGAGGTGACTCGTCGGCGATGTTGACAGTGCGCCGGTCGAACGCGCCCGCGAGGGCGAGGGTGAAGGCTGTGGCGATGTCGGCGTGGTGGATGACGCTGAGCTTCCGTGCGGGGTGCCAGCCCATGCCGGCGGCCAGCTCGGGCAGCGACTCGAGGTGTCCGTCCTGGTCGCCCTAGATGAACGGGAGCCGCAAGATGCCCCAGGTGAGCGTGCTGGCGCGGAGCAGGTTCTCGGCTTCGATCTTGCTGGCGGGGTAGGCCAGTGTCGGTCTCACGGTGTCGGTCTCGCGGCCGGGGTGCGCACTGTCGGCGTCGTAGACGTTCGAGGTGCTGGCGAGCAGAAAGCGTGCCTCGGGTGCGCCATGCTCGACGGCGGCGATCAGGTTGCGAGTTCCTTCGCGGTTGACTGTCCAGATCTGGTCCTCGTCGCGGGTGCGAAAGACGGCGGCGAGGTGGATGACCGCGGTGATGCCCGCTACTGCCGAGGGAAGTGAATCTGGGTCGAGGATGTCGCCCTCCGCACGTTCGACGCCCGCGGGGAGCTCCTTCCCGGGCCTGACCAGAGCGCGGCAGTCGACGCCTGCTGCGGTGAGCCGCGTGAGGAGGCGCGGGCCGACGAGGCCCGTTGCGCCGGTGACGAGGATCGTCATGATCGGGCTTCCTTCTTGTGTTCGATCAGTCGTGTGGTGGCGCCGCGCAGGACGCGATTCATGGTCGCGATGTCGGCGGGGTCGACCCCGCCAAATGCGACCTCGGCGATCAGAGCCGCTGGATCGGGAAGGACCTCCCACAGGGCTGTACCGGCGGCCGTGATGCGGAGCAGCCTCTGTCGCTGGTCGACCGGGTCGGGGGTTTGTTCGATGAGTCCTTTGCGCACGAGGGCCGCGATCACGGCGCTCAACGTCGCTCGCTCGACCTCGAGCTCGCGCGTGAGCTCCCGCTGACTGATCAGGCCCTGGTTGCTCAGCCGGTACAGGACGTACCACTGCGTATTGCCCAGGTCGTAGGGACGCAGCACGGCTTCCATGAGAGCTCGGCTGGCCAGGAAGTACTTCTTCGCCCACACACCCGGCATGTCCAGCTCGAAGCCGTCATCATCGTTAGGCACCAGACAAGTATGTTAGGTACCTGACCAAGCCGTCAAGCGCCACGGCTACTTTGCCCGGCTAGTCGCGGCGGCCAACCCACCGCTCGCACTCGTGCCTGCCGGACCACGAACTCGTGTGCGGGCCGGATTCTGTGCTGGATCGACTCGGCGAAGGATGGACAGCGCAGTTCCCCCAGCGTCCGTAGCAGAAGGATCCGTGATGTCCCGCTCCATCCCTGGCCGTCGTTTCGTGAACCGAACCCTCTCAGCGCTCGCGCTCCTGGCTCTGACGGGGGGCGTCGTCACTGCGTGCGCGGGCCCCGACTCGGCTTCGGAGCCGTGGGCGTCGCAGTCCGCCTCGTCGAGGACGAGCCAGCTGGAGGAGGCGGTGCTGCACATGGTCGACAACGGTGGTCACCGTCTGGCGTTCTACGTCACGGCGGGCCATGGATCGACCATCGTCCTGGATTCGGGCGGTGGCGAGGACGCCTCCTACTGGAAGGACCTGGTCCCCGAGCTGCACACGGCGACCGGCGCCACGGTCATCACCTACGACCGAGCCGGGCTGGGCAAGAGTGACGTGGTGCCCGGGCCGTGGCAGGTCGAGAGCGCGGTCAGCGACCTCGAGACGGGCCTGCGGCAGCTGGGCGTGACCGAGGATGTGACCCTCGTGTCCCACTCGCAGGCCGGGGAGATTGCGACGTACTTCGCCGAGGAGAACCAGACGCTGCTCTCCGGCGCGGTCCTGGTCGACGCCAATCTGCCTCCCCTCTTCACGGACGAGCAGATCGCCCGCTTGGTCGCCTTCAGCCAGCCGCAGCTCGAGGCGGCCAAGGGGGACCCGGACAACCCGCAGAACCGGCAGTTCCTGTCCACCGCCGAGAGCTTCGTCGCGACGAGCACGGCTTTCCACCAGGCCACCTGGCCAGACGCGGTTCCGGCGACGGTCATCGTCTCGGAGAAGACCCCGTTCGACGGATCCCCCGAGGACGCTCAGCGCTGGCGGGACGCCGCGGCCTCGTTCGTGCAGGCCGGCCCCCACCGCACGCTGGTCACGGCCGAGGGCAGCTCGCACGACGTGGCGAAGGATCGTCCCGACCTCGTGCTGCAGGAGATCGAAGGCATGGTCACCGCCCGGCGCTGAAGCGACTTCAGACGGCGCGTCCTGTCCAGCAGGGCGCGTCGTCCCTCGGTGTCTTGGCAGTGCGGGCCGGACTCTGGCTGTGCACTCCACCTCCGTCGTACACCTTCCGCTGAATACAGCGTCGCATGTACCGTCGGGCGCATGGAGACGGCCACCGTCACGCACACCTCTGCGCTCGCGCGACTGGGTCACGCCCTGTCCGACGAGACGCGCACCCGGATCCTGCTCGCGCTGCGCGAGGCGCCGGCCTACCCGTCGGACCTGGCGGACGCGCTCGGCGTCTCGCGGCAGGTCATGTCGAACCAGCTGGCCTGCCTGCGGGGTTGCGGCCTGGTCGAGTCCATCCCGGACGGCCGGCGCACCTGGTACCGGCTGGCCGACCAGCACCTGGCCTCGGGACTGGGCGACCTGCTGCAGCTGGTGCTCGCGGTGGATCCGACGTGCTGCGGCCCGGAGTGCAGCTGCGCATGAGCAGCGTCTCGATCGGCCCCCGCCCGCTGGCCCCGGACCGCCGCGTCGTACTCGAGCGGCGGATCCGCTGGGTCGTGGCCACGACGATCGCCTACAACCTCGTCGAGGCGGTCGTCGCCCTGGTGGCCGGCCGGCTGGCCTCGTCCTCGGCACTGATCGGGTTCGGGCTGGACTCGATCGTGGAGGTGCTGTCTGCGGCCGCGGTCGCCTGGCAGTTCTCCGCCCCGAACCCGCACGCCCGAGAGCGCGCCGCGATGCGGACCATTGCGCTGTCGTTCTTCGGGCTGGCAGCGTTCGTGACCGTCGACGCCGTCCGTAGCCTGCTCGACGGGACCGAGCCCGAGCACTCCACGGCCGGCATCATCCTGGCCGCGGTCAGCCTGGCGGTCATGCCGTTCCTGTCGTGGTTCGAGCGGCGCACCGGCCGCGAGCTCGGCTCCGCCTCCGCCGTTGCCGACTCCAAGCAGACGCTCATCTGCACGTACCTGTCGGCCGTCCTGCTGGTCGGGCTGGTGCTCAACAGCACGCTGGGCTGGTGGTGGGCCGACCCGATCGCCGCCGGGGTGATCGCCGCGTTCGCGATCCGCGAGGGCGTCGAGGCCTGGAAGGGCGATGCGTGCTGCACCCCGGTGTCCCAGCTGGTCGGCGGCGACAAGACTTCCTGCGACGACGAGCACTGCGACGACGGCTGCTGTGACGTCTGACCACGCCGGGTCGACGGGGCCGCCGACTGCTCGGGGCCTGGCGCCGCTGTATCTGGCGGGTTTCACCACGGCGTTCGGTGCTCACGGCATCGCTGCAGCGCTGGGGACCCAGACGGACGACGTCGGCCTGACCCTGCTGACGTTCGGGGCCGTGCTGGCCCTCTACGACGTCGCCGAGGTGATCCTGAAGCCGGTGTTCGGCGCCCTCAGCGACCGAGTGGGCATCAAGCCGGTCGTGGTGGGAGGCCTGCTCGGGTTCGCCCTGGTCTCGGTCCTCGGTGCAGTCTTCAGCGCGCCGTTGTTCCTGGCGCTGGCGCGACTGGGTCAAGGTGCCGCCGCGTCGGCCTTCTCGCCCGCGTCGTCCTCGGCGGTGGCGCGCCTGGCGGGACCACAGGCGGCCGGCCGGTTCTTCGGTCGCTACGGGGGGTGGAAGAGCCTCGGCTACGCGATCGGTCCCCTCCTGGGCGCGGGTCTGCTGGCGGTCGGCGGGATGCGGGCCCTGTTCGCGGCGCTCGCCATCCTCGGCTGCGGTGCGGCCGCGTGGGCGTGGGTCGCCGTCCCGGCGCTGCCGGTCCTACCGCGCCGCCGCGCGACCGTTGCCGACCTTGTCCGGGAGGTTACCGACCCGGCGTTCCTTGTTCCCACCGCCGTCCTGGCAGTGACGACCGCCGCGCTCGGCGTCGCCGTCGGGTTCCTGCCCCTGCTGTCGACCGACCTCGGCTTCGGTGCCCTGGTCAGCATGGGCGTCGTCACGACGATCGCACTGGCCTCGTCCGTGACCCAGCCTCTCGTGGGACGCATGCGCGACGCCGGCCGCATCGACACCGGCCGAGGCAGCGCTGCTGGTCTGGCTGCCGTGACGCTCGGGACGGTCCTGGTAGCCGTCGTCCCGCACATCGCCGCGCTGTACCTCGGTGGACTGCTCATCGGGCTCGGGATCGGACTGGCAACTCCGCTGGCCTTCGCCCACCTCGCCGCCACCACGCCCCCGGAACGCATGGGCCGCACGATGGGGACGGCGGAGCTGGGGCGCGAGATCGGAGACGCAGGAGGACCGATCCTCGTGGGCGCCGTCGCCGTCGCGGTCAGCCTGCCCGCTGCACTCCTGGCCCTCGCCTCCGTGGCCGCCGGAACCGCCGCCATCGGCGCACGAGCCTTGCGCTCCGACCGCGCTTCAACACCCTGACACGGAGAGAGACGTCCTGGGCACGAGCCCGGCAACACGACCGCTTGGTCCATCGACCGGTAGTCCAGCCCGACATACGGCCACGAGCCTCGTCGAGCCTAGGTCCCGCTTATCGGCTGGACCGGGCACCGGGACAGGGCGAGGCTGCGGACCATGACGACGATGCCCGGCGGCCTCGAGCTCCGCACAGCCCGACCGTCGGACCTCGACCAGATCGGGACGCTGCTCGCCGAGCGCGGCGAGGAGTCGGACGCGCTGGACCACCGGCTGGTCGTCGAGGGCGAGCTCGGCTGGGACGCGTGCGCCGTCGTCGTGGACGGCGACCGCGTGGTCTCGACCGCGACGCTGCTCGACGAGACGGTCCGGGTCGGCGACGTCGTGCTGCCGGCGGGTCAGGTCGAGCTGGTGGCCACCGATACGGGGTACGAGGGCCGGGGCCTGGTCCGCGCCCTGATGGCCTGGGCGCACGACCGCTCGCGCGACCGCGGCCACCTGCTCCAGGTCATGATCGGGATCCCCTACTTCTATCGGCTCTTCGGCTACGAGTACGCGATCGACATCCCCAGGGCGCGTGCGCTGCGCGAGCCGCCGCCCGGCGCCGTCGTCCGCGAGCCGGCGTCGGCCCTCCGTGAGGCGACGACGGCCGACATCCCGGCGCTCGTCGCGCTGCAGGAGGCGGCCCAGGCGCCGTACGACGTGGCGATGCCGCACCCGGCGGAGCGCTGGCGCTGGCTGCTCGCGCACGAGGGCAGCACGACGCGTGTCCTCGAGCGCGACGGCGTCGTCGTCGCGTCGGCGCGGACGGGCCCCCCGGACGGAGGGTTGCTCGTCGCGGAGGCGGCCGCGGCGGACACGACCGCGTCGCACGACCTCCTCGACGCCCTGCGTGGGCTCGGCGAGCCGCTGACGATCGTGCACCGGCCGCTGACCGCGCCGGGCCAGGTCTGGGCGGACCTCCTCGAGCCGGGCGGGATGGACGCGACGCAGTACTACGCGCGGCTGGAGCGCCCCGAGCTCGTGCTGGACGCGCTGCGCCCGGTGCTCACGGCGCGCCTGCGCGCCGCGGGGCTCGGCCGGGACGTGGTCATCTCGACGTTCGGCCGCCACTACCGGCTGCCGTGGACCGCGGACGCCGGGCTCGGACCCGTCGAGGTCGGCGGGCCCATGCAGGCGCCCGGCGTCGCCCGTGGCGCGGGCGTGGCCCCGGACCGGCTTCCGGCGCTGCTCCTCGGTCAGCTCGGCATCCAGGGCCTCGCGCGTCTCCACCCGGACGTCTACGCACCGGACCTCGAGTTCTTCGGTGCTCTGTTCCCCCCGCTCACCGCTGACCTCCTCACCTACTACCTCCCCTGGTGACCGTCGGCTGAAACCTGCACCGCCCACAGCTGCGTCCCGGTCTCGATGCGAACCGTTTCACCAGGCTCCCGGCTGTTGACACGCCAGAACGGCGGCCAACTACATTGCCGAAAACGCTTTCGGTAGTCGATGCCGAGTTCAGACATCTGCTGTGGCGGCTTGCCCGCCCAGCCCGAAAGTCTTTCGGACTGGCGCCGACGGTCTGGCGGCGCCTCGGGTCAGCCACGGGCACGCCGTCGTGCCGCGAAGCGAAGGGGACGATCAGCATGGGAGCACCCACGGCAACGCGAGGACCTCGACGAGGCCGGCGTCTTGCGACGGTGAGCACGGTCGTCGCCGCGGCGGCCGGCCTGCTCCTCGCCGGCGGCGGCCTGACCCCCGCGTCGGCGGCGACCGCCTCCACGACGCTCGTCGTGAATGCCAGTCAGGCACTTCGTCCCGTGACGCACGTGGCGACCGGCAGTCTCTACGGTCTCGCGAACGCGACGCAGCCCTCGGCGGCGCTGGCGCAGGCGATCAAGCCGAACACCTTCGTCCAGATGCCGGCGGGCGGAAAGCAGCAGCCGACCGGCGACATCTCCGTCGTCGCGCCGACCGCGGTCGGTGTGGGCGCGAAGCTGGTCAACCGGTTCTCCGACTACTACGCGGGATGGCCGTACCAGTTCAGCTGGAGCACCTGGACGCCGTTCGTCAGCTCTCAGGTCGCCGCGATGAAGTCGTCGTCCTACTACGGCAGCATCTCCGCCTACGAGCTCTGGAACGAGTCCGACAACACGTGGCAGTCGGCCAACGGCACCTACGAGGACTTCTGGACGAGGACGTTCCGGCAGGTGCGGTCGATCGACCCCACCAAGTCGATCCAGGGGCCGAGCTTCTCGGACAACATCAGCGACATGCGGAACTTCCTGCAGAACGCCAAGAACACCAACACCGTGCCCGACGTCCTGGCGTGGCACGAGCTGATCAGCTCGTCGAAGATCGCCGGCGACGTGGCCGCCGTGCAGAGCCTCGAGGACCAGCTCGGCATCAGCAGGAGGCCGATCGCCATCGAGGAGTACGCCGCACCGAGCGAGGTGGGCCTCCCCGGTCCGCTCGTCGGGTACATCTCGAAGTTCGAACGCCTGGGCATCCGCGACGCCGAGCTGGCCTTCTGGAACCAGTCCGGCACCCTCGGTGACCTGCTCACCGGGCGGGGCGGCAGCCCGAACGCCGCGTACTGGCTCTACACCTGGTACGCCGCCATGAGCGGCACCATGGTCGCGACGACCCCGCCCGCACAGACCGGCATCGACGGCTTCGCCGCCGTCCCGTCCGGCAACAACCAGGTCAGCGTCGTCGTCGGCGGCTGCAACGGGTCGTGCGCGGTCACGGTCAACGGCCTGGGCGCCCTGAACCTCGGCTCCACCGTGAACGTGAAGGTCGAGCAGACCAGATCGCTCGGCCGGACCGTGGCCTCGTCGGGAACCAGCACGGTCTCGACGGCGACGTACACGCCGTCGAACGGGACGATCTCCGTCCCGATCTCGATGGCGACCAACGACGCCTACCGCATCACGATCACCCCGGGCTCCGGGGATTCGGGCTCGACGCTGTCCGGCAGCTACCGGATCACCAACGTCCACAGCGGTCTCCGGCTCGGGCCGCTCGACGCCGGCACGGCGTGGGGCACGTCGGTCGTCCAGCAGACAGCGAGCACCAGCACCTCCCAGGTCTGGACGATCGCCCCGGCGGGCACGGGGCAGTACAAGATCGTCGACCAGCTGAGCGGCCTGGTGCTCGGGATCCAGAACGCGTCGACGACCCAGGGGGCGCCGGCCCTGACCTGGGGTGACACCGGCACGGCGGACCACCTGTGGAGGCTGATCGCCGACGGCGCGGGCCACTACAAGATCCAGAGCGTCAACAGCGGCCTGCTGCTCGGCGTTACGAACATGAGCACCGCGTCAGGTGCGCAGGTGCTCCAGTGGGGTGACAACGGCACCGCCGACCACCTCTGGACGCTCGGCGCTGCCTGAGACCGAGCAGGTTCCGACGCTGATCGCTCATGCCTCGGGGATGACGCGCCCGAAGGTCTCCAGGGTGATCGCGGCGGGGTCAGGTCCGCCACGGTGGCCGGTGTCCAGAGCGTCGATCGCCGCGATCTCCTCGCCCGTGAGCTCGAAGTCGCCGACCGTGAAGTTCTCAGCGATCCGGGCCGGGGTGACGGACTTGGGGATCGCGGACCGACCCTGCTGCAGGTGCCAGCGCAGCATCACCTGCGCCGGGGTGCGCCCGTGCGCGGTGGCGATCGCACCGATCGTCGGGTCGTGGAGGGTGGAGCGGCGCTCGTCCCCGGAGCCGCGGTAGAACGTGATGCCGCCGATGGGCGACCACGCCTGGCTGAGGATCCCGTGCTCGGCGTCGGCCGCCTGCACGTCGTTCTGCTGGAAGTACGGGTGGACCTCGATCTGGTTGACGGCGGGCACGACGGTCGCGGTCCGCAGGAGCTCGCGCAGGTGCTCCGGCATGAAGTTGGAGACGCCGATCGCGCGGACGCGGTCGTCGGCGAGCAGCTGCTCGAGGGCGCGGTACGCCTCCGTGGTGAGGTCGAAACGCGTAGGCAGCGGCTGGTGCAGGATCAGCAGGTCCAGCGCATCGACGCCCAGCTTGCCGGCGGACTTGTCGAACGCGTGCAAGGTGGCGTCGTAGCCGTAGTCGCTGATCCAGACCTTGGTCTCGATGACGATCTCCTCCCGGGGGACACCGGACTCGTGGATCGCCTGGCCGACCTCGCGCTCGTTGCCGTAGGCGGCGGCGGTGTCGATGTGCCGATAGCCGACCTCGAGGGCGGCGCGAACCGCGTCCCGGGTCTCCTCGGGTGGGGTCTGGAACACGCCGAACCCGAGTGCGGGCATGGTCACGCCGTTGTTCAGGGTGAGGGTGGGGATCGTCGTCATGGCTTCCACGGTAGGAACGACCGGCGGGTCGTGGGAGGGTCTGCTGGTACCCGTCGGCCGTGACCGGGCTGCGGGCAGGACCCGACGGTGGGCCATAGGGTCGCGGCCTTGACCGACGTCAGCAGCCACAGGCGCGTTCGCGCGCCGACCTGCGTGTGCTCGCCGACGTCGTCGCCGACCGTGGCGCCCTCTCCCTGATGGCGCCCAACCCGCCTGCCGAGCTCGTGACGGCGGCGATCCGGCGCGCCGATCTGAGCGAAGCGACCGACCTCCTGGACGCGCCGACCATCCGGACTCAGACGTTCGACCAGGAGGTTCGCCGGGTAGGTGCGGACGAGGCCATGGACGCACTGGAGGGTGTCGGCTTCTCCACGGTGACGCGCTACGGCATCCGGTGCATCACGGACTACATCACCGACGACGGCCGCAAGCACGAGCCCGCCTTCTACGCACAGCTGGAGACGCTCGAGCTCACGCTCTGCGACCGCGAGCCCTATGTGCGGACAGCCAGGATCTGGCAGCTCGTTGCCCGACGAGCCTGACCCCACCGGTCCTCAGGGCCGGGCGGGGACGTACCGGAGCAGGACGACGCCCGAGGCGAAACGCCGGGCCTCCGCGAGGTCCATTCGCGCGGCGCCGGACCCGTCGAACAGGCGTCGACCTCCCCCGGCGACGGCCGGGTGGACGAACAACCGGTACTCGTCGACGACGCCGGAGCTGATGAGCTCGCGCACGACGCTGACGCTCCCCGTCGCCACGACGTCGGCGCCCGGTGCGGCCCGCAGCCGGGAGGCCTCGTCGGCGAGAGGCCCTCGCAGGACGACGCTGTTCTCCCATCCGGGGTCGTCCATCGTCGAGGACACGACGTACTTGGTGACCCGGTTCAGCTGCGCGGTGATGCCCGTCGTGTCGTCGGTCTGCTGGGGCCAATAGGCGCGGAAGTCTTCGAACGTGCGCCGCCCGAGCAGCATCGCGTCGCACGTCGCGTCCTGCCGGCGCAGCTCCGCCTCCAGCTCGACGTCGTGCGCGCCGTCGGCGCCGGCGGGGCGGAACCACTCGTCGGACAGGTCGACGACGCCGTCGAGGGTCAGGTTCTGGGTGACGACGAGTCGCATGGGGACGTCCTTCCGTGGGTGTGTGTCAGGCGCGTGCAACGAGATGCACGATGGCGTCTCGTCTTCGCTCAGAATCTACGAGTACGCCTCGATTCGATGCCCCCGAACGGACCAGCACATGGCCCTGCCCACGTCCGACACGGTCGTCACCTACCCCGACGGCGCGACCTCCTCCACCGGCACCGTGCTCCACGTCGAACCGCTCGGCGACGAGCGATCCGCGATCCTCCTCGACACGACGGCCTTCCACCCCGTGGACAGCGCGTGGCCCGACCAACCTGCCGACCGAGGCACCCTCACCACTGCCCGGGGCGCGGCACCGATCGTGGACGCCGTCACCGGTGGGATCCACGACGGCCAGCTGCACCTCGGGCCGGACCTGCCCGTCCGCACCGGAACAGAGGGATGGGTCTTCGTCGTCGCGCACCTCATCGTGGGACCACCCCCCGCGATCGGTGAGTCGGTCCAGGTCGACGTCGACCAGAGCTTCCGTGCGGCTCTGTCCGCCGCACACACCGCCTGCCACCTCGCCGCGCTCGCGCTCGACGCGGCACTGGCGTCGGCGTGGACCAAGGACGCGCCGACCGATGCGCTGGGCAGCCCCGCCTTCGACTCGCTCGCCATCCAGAGCTCGCGCATCAGCCCGTATCGATCCACGGACACCTACCGCATTGGGAAGTCCCTGCGCCGCAAGGGGTTCACCCCTGCCGCTCTCGCCGATCCCGCGGCCGTCGCCCAGCGTGTCCACGCCGTGCTCGCGCCGTGGATCGCCGCCGGTGGCTCGGTACGCATCGAACGAGGCGAGAACACGCTCTCGGCCCGGCGCACCTGGGTGTGCGAGCTGCCTGACGGCCTGACCGACATCCCCTGCGGCGGCACGCACCTCCGGGACCTGGGTGGCCTCGCGAGCGTCGCCACCTCGCTGGCCACCCGCGAGATCGACGGCGGGCTCGAGCTCGTCATGGAGACGGTCGTGACCGCTCAGCACGGAGCTTCTGCCACGCGCTAGACCGTCACGACGACCTTCGCGCGGGCGTGCTCGACCTCGAGGTAGCGCAGGCCGTCAGCGGCCGAGGACAGGTCGAACGTCCGGTCGATGGCGGGGACGACTGTGCCCGCCTCCGCGAGCTCCCGCAGCGCGTCGAGGTGCACGGCGCCGGGGTCCGTCCGGAGCACGACGATCGTCTGCCGGATGAACGGCGCCAGCGCCGTGCTCCGGACCAGCAGGCCGATGGGTCCGAGCAGCGTGCCGCCCTCGAAGACCCCGCCGCCGGACAGGATCAGGGTCCCGCGCGGCGCGAGGGCGCGGCGCAGGTCGCGCAGGGACCGGTTGGCGACGAGGTCGAACAGGACGTCGTAGCGGCGCCCGGCCCGCATCGGGTCGTCGCGCGTGTAGTCGACGACGTGGTCCGCACCCAGGGACCGCGCCAGCTCGGCGTTGCGGGTGCTGCAGACGGCGGTGACCTCCGCGCCGAGCGCCTTGGCGATCTGCACCGCGAACGTGCCCACGCCGCCGGACGCGCCGTTGATCAGCACGGTCTGCCCCGGCCGGACGCGGCCCGACAGGCCCTGCAGGGCGGTCGTCGCCGCCAACGGCATCGCCGCCGCCTGCTCGAACGTGAGGTTCGCCGGCTTGAGAGCTACCAGCCTCTCGGGCGCGCACACGTACTCGGCGAGCGCGCCGTCGCACTCCCCGTACACCTCGTCGCCGATCCGCAGGCCGGCCACCGCGGCGCCGACGGCGTCGACCGTGCCGGCGAAGTCGGACCCCCGGATCGGCTCCTTCGGGGCGTGCCGGCCGAACTCGGCCGAGAGGCGGGCGATGTACGGGTCGCCGCGCATGAGGTGCCAGTCGCGCGCGTTCAGCGACGCCGCGCGCACCCGCACGCGGACCTCGTGGGCGCCGGGCACGGGATCGTCGACGTCCTGGAGCGTGAGCGTGTCGGACGAGCCGTACCGGGTCTGGACGACCGCCTTCATCGGACCTCTCCCTTACGTCGTAAGGCTGGTGCGACCCAGCGTGGCTTACGACGTAAGGTTGGTCAAGACCTGAGCCGGCTATCCAGGCCGTCGAGGAGCAGATCGAGCCCGAACTCGAACTCCGTCTGGTCGTCGCACCAGCCCAGCGTGGAGTCCGGGTCGTCGTGCGCGACCTCGCCCAGCATCGCGACGAGGAACGGCAGGTCGGCGGCGAGCTCCGACGGCAGGGCCGCGGCGTCCCCGCTGCCCGGGTCGAAGAGCTCCTGGGAGAACCCGAGCGCGCGGCTGCCCAGCGCGTGCAGTGCGTGGTGGATCAGGTCGTAGGAGAACCCGCCGTCGTGGAGCAGCCCGACCAGACGATCGTGGTAGCGCACCACCTCGAGGCTCATCGCGGTCCGGGTCGCCAGCAGGCGCGGCGCCCAGCGGTGCCGCAGCAGCACCTCACGGGAGGTGAGGATCCGCTCGCGGACGGCGCTCCTCCAGTCGTCCCGTGGTTGCAGCTGGTCGACGGCGTCGTTGATCTCCCGAGCCACCAGGTCGACCGCACCGTCGAGCAGGGCGTCCTTGCTGGCGACGTGGTGGTACAGCGACATCGCCTCGGCGCCGAGCTCGTCGCCGACCCGCCGCATGGTCACCGCGTCGATGCCGTCCGCGTCGGCGACGGCGATCGCGGTGAGGAGCACACGCTCGCGACTCAGCGGCAGCCTCTGCTCGGGCGCCCGCGCCGGTTCGGCCGTCAACGACACCACCCCTCTCTCCCCGGATCGTAAGGCGCCCAGAGGCGCATATCCGCTTCGATCCTGCGGCACCTGCCCCTACGCTGCGAGGCGCCCGATCTGGGCGTGCCCCCCGCGAGCCGGAGACGACGGTGCTGATCCGACCCGAACGCCCCCACGACGTCGACCCCATCGATCGGCTGACCATCGCTGCCTTCGAGCCGCAGTGGTTCAGCGACGGTTCCGAGGCACCGATCATCCGGTCGCTGCGGGCGTCCGGCGACCTGACGCTCTCGCTGGTGGCGGAGGCCGACGGCGACGTCATCGGGCACGTCGCGTTCTCGCCCGTGACGATCGACGGGTCGCACGACGGCTGGTTCGGGCTGGGGCCGATCTCCGTCCGGCTCGACTGGCAGCGGCGGGGTATCGGCCGGGCACTCGTCGCTGAGGGTCTGCGCCGGCTGCGGGACCGCGACGCGCGCGGCTGCGCGCTGATCGGCGACCCGGACATCTACGGCCGCATGGGCTTCACGAGCGACGGCGCGCTGTCGCACCGAGGACTGGACCGGTCCGTCGTCCAGCACGTCACCTTCTCGGGCCCGCCGCCGCGTGGCGAGCTGCAGTTCGCGCCCGCGTTCGACGCTACGGGTCACTGAGCGTCAGCCCGGCCCGGCAGGGTGGGCGAGAACGTAGGCCCGGGAGATCCTCTGGGGGACCACCATGCGCCACGCGTCGACGACGAGCTCGCGCGCCTCCGCCCGATCCAGCGCCGCGAGGTCGGCGTGCACCCAGTTGAACCGCAGGTCGGACTCCTCTGGCAGGTGGAACTTGACGGGGTCGCTCGCCACGAGCGCCGCCCGCTCCTCCCTGGGGAACGCGAAGCCCATGACCCGCTCGTCGAGGGAGAACGCGACGTAGACGATCTGCTTGACGCGGAACTTCAGCCGGCCGCGCACGTAGACCGGAGAGGACCGCTCGAGCTCGGTGCCCAGCGATCGGACATCCTCGAGGACAGCCATGCCTCATGTCATACACCAGCCCGAGGCGGGTCCTGGCTCCTCGGCCAGCTCGGCATCGGCGACAAGGACCAGGTCGGCGTCACCTCCTTCGGATGATGACCTGCGCGCTCGGCGACAGGCAGTCTGTCGGCCATGAGCAGTGAGTCCCGAGCTCCGTGGGCGCGTCCCGTCGACGGGAAGGCCTGAGATGGGTGCTGAGCGTGAGCGGGTGGCGGGCTTCGGTCGGCTGGAGGACGGGTTGCTGCAGGCCAGCGACTGGTACCTGTGGGGGCCGTACCTGAGCGAGCGGCAGTGGGGCACCGTCCGTGAGGACTACAGCCCGGACGGCGAGGCCTGGGACCACTTCCCGCACGACCACGCGCGCTCGCGGGCGTACCGGTGGGGCGAGGACGGCATGGCCGGCTTCAGCGACGTCCAGCAGAGGCTCTGTCTGTCGCTGGCACTCTGGAACGGTCGCGACCCGATCCTCAAGGAGCGGATGTTCGGCCTGACGGGCAACGAGGGCAACCACGGCGAGGACGTCAAGGAGTACTGGTGGTTCACCGACGCCCTGCCCAGCCACGCGCTCAACCGATGGCGGTACCACTACCCGCAGCGGGAGTTCCCGTACGCCGACCTGGTGACGGAGAACGGCCGCCGGGGCAAGCACGAGCCCGAGTACGAGCTGCTGGACACCGGGGCGTTCGACCAGGACCGGTTCTGGGTGGTCGAGGTGGAGTACACGAAGGACGGCCCCGACGACGTTCTCATGACGGTCCAGGTCACCAACGCCGGTCCGGACACCGAGGTGCTGCACGTGCTGCCGACGGTCTGGTTCCGCAACACCTGGTCGTGGGACCTCGACCAGCCCCGTCCCGGGCTGCGGGCCGGCGCCGGTGCATCGATCGAGATCGACCACCCCGAGTTCGGGGACCTGGAGCTCGTCGTCGGGCCGGGTCCCGACGGGTCCGTCCCGCCACGGCTGTTCTGCGACAACGACACGAACGCGGCCATGCTGTTCGGTGCCGACGACTCCCCGGCGTACCCGAAGGACGGCATCAACGACCACGTGCTGCACGGGGCGGCCACGGTCAACCCGGACGGAGCGGGGACCAAGGCGTCCGCGTGGTACCAGGTGGAGGTCAGCTCCCAGGACACCGTGGAGCTGCGGCTGCGCCTGCGGCCGCGTGGCGGCCCCGCCGGGGCGTTGGGCGAGTCGTTCGACCGGGTCACCGCGCTCCGCCGCGCGGAGGCTGACGAGTTCTACGCCGAGCTGACGCCCGCGGGAACCACCGCCGACGAGGCCCTCGTGATGCGGCAGGCGTTCGCGGGCATGCTCTGGTCCAAGCAGCTGTACAGCTACGACGTCGCGCGCTGGCTCGACGGGGACCCCGGGCAGCCACCGCCGCCGGAGTCGCGCAAGACGGGCCGCAACAGCCGATGGCGCAACTTCGATGCGTTCGACATCATGTCGATGCCGGACACGTGGGAGTACCCGTGGTTCGCGGCCTGGGACCTCGCGTTCCACTGTGTCGCGCTCGCGCACGTCGACCCGGCCTTCGCCAAGTACCAGCTGATCCTCATCTGCCGTGAGTGGTTCCAGCACCCCAGCGGTGCGCTGCCGGCCTACGAGTGGTCGTTCGACGACCTCAACCCGCCGGTCCAGGCGTGGGCAGCGCTCGAGGTGTTCGCTGTCGATGGTGGGACGGACCTCGACTTCCTGCGCCGGGTGTTCGACAAGCTGCTGGTCAACTTCACGTGGTGGGTCAACCGTGAGGACTCCGACGGCTCCAACCTGTTCGAGGGGGGCTTCCTGGGTCTGGACAACATCGGTCCCATCGACCGCGACAAGCTGCCGGTGGCGGGGACGCTCGAGCAGTCCGACGCGACGGCCTGGATGGCCCTGTACTCGCTGCACATGGCCACGATGGCGCTGGTCCTGCACCGGCAGGGTGGTCAGCCGACGCAGGACCTCACGATCAAGTTCCTGGAGCACTACGCGCTGATCAAGAACGCGCTCGACGACCAAGGGCTGTGGGACGAGCCTGACGGGTTCTTCTACGACCGCATCGAGCTCGACGACGGCGAGCGCATCCCCGTCAAGGTGCGCTCGATGGTCGGTGTCCTGCCGGTGCTCGCCGGGGTCGTGATCGACGAGCCGCTGATCCGCCGCCTCGAGCTCCTCGGCAAGAGCTTCGCCGACCTGCTGGGCTCGGAGCCTCATCTCGCACCCGACGCGGGCATGATCCGTGGCACCCCGGGCGATCGTCGGATGCTGATCGGCGTGGTCGGCGTCGAGCGGATCGAGCGCCTGTTCCGACGACTCTTCGACGGGGCGGAGTTCCTGTCGCCGTACGGGCTGCGCGCGGTCTCCGCCGCGCACCGGGACCATCCGTACGTCCTCGACATCGGCGAGCTCAGGGCGAGCATCGACTACGAGCCCGCGGAGTCGACGACCGCGATGTTCGGCGGCAACTCCAACTGGCGAGGCCCCGTCTGGTTCCCCCTGAACTACCTGCTCGTCAGCTCGATCAGGGTCTACGGCACGTTCTTCGGCGACGAGGTCCGGATCGAGTACCCGACCGGGTCCGGCGAGCACCTGAGCCTCACGGAGATCGCCGACGACCTGCGGAGGCGGCTGATCTCGCTCTTCACCCTCGACGGCGACGGCCGGCGGCCCTGCTACGGGTACGTGAGCCAGTTCCGCGACAACCCTCGCTGGCAGGGCCTCGTGCAGTTCAACGAGTACTTCCACGGGGACGACGGCGCGGGCCTCGGCGCCACGCACCAGACCGGGTGGACGGGGGTCGTCGCGGACCTGGTCCGCCGCCGGCCGGGCTCGGGCGTCGCCTCGCTGAGCGACCTCCTGCACACGGTCGGGCTGGTGCCCGTGGACGACCGGCCCATGGGCGGCCGCCCGCCAGGCTGAGGGTGGGCGCCCGGTGCCTGCAGCCGTGCCGGCGCGGTCAGTCAGAGTGCGGCGTCCACCACGCGTCGTCGGAGCGGCGCCATCGCTCCTGCGACCCGCTTGGGGCGGGGCGGTCGTTGAGCCAGTACGTCTCGTCGGGGTTCCAGCCGGCCATGACGGAGCTGGTGTCTCGTTCGACCGCAACTCGTCGACCGGCTGTGCTGAGGTAGCCAGCCGTGGTGACGTGGACCGCGTCGAGCTGCTCGGCGACGCCTACCCAGTCAGGGACCACCCAACGGTCGGTCGCACCGGTGGTGCGGAACCAGTCGTGACGCCTCGACGCGGTGACCTCGAGCGGGAAGCGGCGGCACAGCTCCGACCACGCCCACGCCCGGTCCACCTCGTAGACGTTCGCCGCTGCCGGGACGGCGATCGCTTGCACCGACGCCTCCTTCCAGCTCCAGGCGTCCTCGACCAACCGCAGACCGACGGGCCCATGTCGGCCGAGGCGGCGCGTGGTTCGCGTCAGTGCACGCGGTGGGGTGGACCACCACGTTCCGCTGAAGTTGGCTCGCGGATCAGCGGGGCGGTCCCGGTGCGCCCTGACTTCCTCCTCGACCGTGCGCTCGCGCCAGCGAGCCAACATCACGTCGGTTCCCTCGTCGGATGGCTGCGCTTGCGGGTCGTCGAAGACCACGCTCGCCTGCGCTGTGCGCTCGACTGGGGTCGCCCACCACGCCACCAGCTCGGACGAGGCGACCGAGGCGGCGATCCGCACCAGCGAGGTGCGCACCGGCGAGACCGCGGCGAGCAGGTCCTCACCGTCCGGCTCCTGCCAGTACCGCGCGCTGTCGACAACTGCTTGCAGCGCGACGAGCAGGACATCGGCGTCGAGACCGTCGAGCGGCAGGGCATCCAGCAGGCGGGCGACCTCCGCGGGCGTGGTGCTCTGCTCGGCAGCGACGTCCGGTTCTCCGGCAGAGATGCGCCACATCATCCGTGAGGTGCCCGCGCCTGGATCGAGCTGGTAGGCGCAGGAGAGGGTCGCGCTGAGGTACTCGTCCCCCTGGTCGGTGCCCGTTGCGCGTGCCAGCGTCGCCGCGATCTCCAGGCACAGGCGTCGCCCGCGTGGTCCGACCATCAGGTCGTCGCGTTCGATCACGAGTTCACCGTAGATCCCCCAGGTGGCCGCCTGGCCGTTCGCGGAGCCGACCTTCGGATGGCGCACCGCGGCGCGGGCGCCGACGATGGAACCGAACCAGTCCGCGACGGTCCGGGCAATGCAGGAGGGTGACCATGAGCGACACACCGCAGGACCCGGACGCCGGCGTGCAGGAAGGCGGCTACGGGTTCCCGAGCCTCGAGCAGGAGGTCACCCCGGAGGTGCTCCACCCCAGTGCGGAGTCTGGCGAGGACAGCGGTGACGGGTCGACGCCCGGCGAGGTCGAGGACGACCCGTCGGCGGGCGAGCCGAGCGACTGAGGGAACCCGACGTCGATGCCGGCGGCCCTGTACGGCTACCTGAGCTATCGGGACGCCCCCGCCGCGATCGCGTGGCTCGAGGCGCTCGGTTTCCGGGTGGTGAGTCGTCAGGACGGACCCGACGGCACGGTCCAGCACGCCGAGCTGCGGCTCGATCGCGCGGTCGTGATGGTGGCGAGCTTCGACCAGAGCTATGAGACCCCGGGACTCCACGACAGGTCGGTGGGCCGGGGCTTCTACCTCCACACCGACCGGGTCGAGGAGCTGTACGACAGGGCGCTGGCCGCGGGCGGTCGGGCGGTGTTCCCACCTGAGGACACCGAGTGGGGATCGCGGCGCGCGCGCGTGCTGGACCCCGGCGGTCACGAGTGGTCGTTCGGCACCTACGAGCCGGGAAACGCCTGGTAGCGGCCCGGACGCGACGACGCCGGCCCGTCACAGGTTGACGGGCCGGCGTCGTCGGCCGAGGTCAGCCGATGTCGCCGCGCCAGGCGCCGGTCTCCGAGCCGCGCTCGACGATGAACGTCCGGAACCGCTCGAGGTCGGCCTTGACCTGCCGGTCGTCGACGCCGACGGCGGCGCCGATCTTCTCGACGGCCGACTCCGGCTGCCAGTCGATCCGGGCGGCGACCCGGGTGCGGAAGTCGTCGAGCTTCTCGAACGTGACGGCGCCCGCGTGGGTCGTGCCGTCGACGCTCCGCCAGGCGACGCGCTGGTCAGGATGCTGGTCGACGATCTCGGCGTCGAACTCACGCGTCACGCCGCCGATCGAGGTCTTCCAGTGCGTCAGCCGGTCGCTGACCTGCCTGACCTCGTCGACTCCGCCCATGAACCGGGGGAACTCCTCGAACTGGGTCCACTGGTCGTACACGGTCCGGATCGGGGCCTCGACGTCGACGGTCTGCTCGATGGTAGCCATGCCGTTCTCCTCCTTCGTGGGGTGGGGATTCGGTCCCTCGACGCTACGAAGCGATCGGCGTGCTCGCACGTCGGGACCGGGTGATCACCCGGAAGGGCTACGTCCACCGTCAGGCGTTGACCTCGATGTAGGTGGTCAGCGGGCTCTCGACCGAGCTCGGCCGGGGCGTCCTAGTGTGCTGCGCGTGGATCTCTCACACCTGGGCACGCCAACGGGCCCGATGACCCGCGTCCACGGCGGGTTCGCCCACCGGATGTTCCGGCTCGACACCGACCAGGGGTCGTTCGCGGTGAAGGAGCTGAACCGCGACGACCGCCGCTCGACCTCCCCGGTCGAGGACGTGTTCCGGCTGGAGTGCGCGGCCTTCGCGGCCGACATCCCGATCCCCGAGCCGATCTCGGCGAGCCCGGACCTGCTCGTGCACCGGTGGGTCGAGGCCGAGCTGGTGCCTGAGGCGCCGGTGTCACCGGCCTTCGGGTTCGAGATCGGGGGGATCCTCGCGCGCGTCCACGCGCTCGACGTGGCGTGGACGCCGGCTGTGGCCGACGACCCGCCGGCACGGGACTGGGCCGAGCTCGCGGAGCGCGCCGCGGCGACCGGGCAGCCGTGGGCCGACGAGCTCGCCGCGCGCGTCGGGACGCTGCTCGCGATCGCCCAGCTCGTCGGCGCCTGCGAGCGGCCGGGGCCGGTCGTGCTGACCCACCGCGACATCCACCCGTGGAACCTGCTCGCTCGGGAGGGTCGGCCGGTGGTGCTCGACTGGGAGCTCGCGGGGAAGCTCGACCTGGCCGGCGAGCTCGGCTCGACCGCGCTGAGCCTGGCGAAGGGACCCGGGTTCGACGACATCGATCCCGCCGCCTTCCGCTCGGTCGTCGACGGCTACGTGGCCGCGGGCGGGGCGCTCCCGGCGCCGGGTCCGGCCTGGTTCGTGCACACGATCGGCGGCTGGTTGGGCCACACGAGGTGGAACGTCCTGCGATGCCTCGCCGGTGTCGAGGCGAGCACCGGCCCCGAGCTCACGCTGTCGCACGAGGTCGTGCGCGACGGCCTGCACGGTCTCCCCGAGCTGTACGGCCGCCTCGGAGAGCTGCAGACGTTGCTCCTGTAGCCGCACCCGTCAGGCACGAGCGGGGTCGGCCGCCCACGAGGCGAGCAGGCACAGGCGGTCCGCCGAGGGTGAGCCGGGTTCGGCGGTGTAGACCAGGAGCACCTGACCCGGCTCGGCGGTGATGGCGAGCTCCTCGTAGGCGAGCGTGAGCTCGCCGACCACGGGGTGATGGAACCGTTTCGTCCCGGCGCCATGGGTGCGGACGTCGTGTGCGCCCCACAGCCGGCGGAACGTGTCGCTGCGGGTCGACAGCTCGCCGACGAGATCCTGCAACCCCTTGTCGTGCGGGTCGCGCCCGGCCTCGGCGCGCATGATCGCGACGCACATCTCGGCGAACAGGTCCCAGTCGGGGTAGAAGTCGCGCGCGGCCGGATCGAGGAACTGGAACCGCGCCAGGTTCGGCGTGCGGCCGCCGTCACCGATGACGGGCGAGTAGAAGGCCCGGCCCAGCGCGTTGGTCGCCAGCAGGTCCTGCCGCTGGTCGCGCACGAACGCGACCCCGTCGGTGATGGCCGACAGCGCCCACTGCAGGCTGGGCCGCGGCGTCGACGACCGGGCCACCCGACGGCGGGGTCTGCCCGAGGACGGGATGCCGTCGGCGGCGCGGGCGAGGTCGAACAGGTGCGCGCGCTCCGTGTCGTCGAGCTGCAGCGCCCGCGCCACGGCATCGAGCACCGACGCCGACGCACCGCCGATCGCGCCGCGCTCGAGCTTGGCGTAGTACTCGACGCTCACGCCGGCGAGGGCCGCGACCTCGCTGCGCCGCAGTCCGGGGACCCGCCGGTTCGTCCCTCCGACGACGCCGGCGGCGTCGGGCGTCACCTTCGCGCGTCGCGTCATGAGGAACTCGCGCACGTCCGCTCGGTTGTCCATGGTTCCGACGGTAGGCCGGGTGACGCTCGGGAGGGAGTCCGTGCGGTGGGGTGTACCGCCGGTACACCCCACGTCAGGGACTCCCCGCAGCCCGCGACGTCCGGTTGCCTGGTCGACATGCCCCCTGAGTCCCGACCCGCACGCCTGGACCCGACCCGCCACCTGCCGACGCTCCTGCTGCTCCTGACGGTGTTCGGTCCGATCTCGATGGACCTGTACCTGCCCGCGCTGCCGGCACTCACCGCCGAGCTCGGGGCGGCGACGTCGACCGCGCAGCTGACCGTGACGGCGTGCCTGGTCGGCCTGGCCCTCGGCCAGCTGGTCGCCGGGCCGCTCTCCGACCGGCTCGGGCGGCGACCCGTCCTGCTGGTCGGCGTGGTGGCGTACGTCGTCACGTCGCTGCTGTGCGCCGCGAGCCCGAGCGTCGAGCTGCTGATCCTGGCCCGGCTGGTGCAGGGGCTGGCCGGTGGCGTCGGCATCGTCATCGCGCAGGCATCCGGCCGGGACGTGCTCAGCGGCGACCGGTTGATGCGGTTCTACGGGCAGCTGACGGTCGTCGGCGGGCTCGCCGCCGTCGTCGGTCCGTTGGCCGGCGGACAGCTGACGACGCTCACCGACTGGCGCGGGATGTTCGTCGTCCTGGCCGCCGTGGGCGTCGCCCTGCTGCTGGCGGTCCTGGCGCTGTTCCCCGAGACCTTGCCGGCCGGGCGGCGGACCACCGGCGGGTTCGCGCAGACGGCCCGCGACTACCGCCTGCTGCTGGCCGACCGGACCTACCTGGGCGCCGTGCTCAGCCAGGGGTTCGTCTACGCGGCGCTGTTCGCCTACCTCGCCGGCGCCACCTACGTGCTGCAGGGCATCTACGGGCTGTCCGCGCAGGGCTACGCGCTCGCGTTCGGCCTCAACTCCGCCGGCTACATGGTCTTCGGCCACCTCGCGGGCCGCTGCTCGGCGCGGTGGGGGGCGCGTCCCACCCTGCTGGTCGGGACGGCGATCGCCGGCCTGGGCGCGGCCGGTCTGCTGTTCGCCGGCCTGGTCGCGGTCCCCGTCGGCGTGGTCGTCGCCGCGCTGTTCGTGCTCGCCGCGGGCGTCGCCTTCAGCTCGCCGCCCGCGACGACCCTCGCCCTGGCCGGGTACCCGCAGATCGCCGGCACCGCCTCGTCGCTGCTCGGCATGGTCCGGTTCGGCTTCGGCGGGATCGCCGCCCCGCTCGTCGGCGTCGCCGGCGCCGCCAGCATCCTGCCGCTGGGCCTCGTCACCGTTACGTCGCTCCTGCTGGCCGCCGGGACCTTCCTGGCCCTCACCACCCGACCCCACGCGGGCCGGTCCACCACCCCCGCCGTCGCGCTCAGCGCGCAGCGGTAGCACCCGAAGAGAAAGGCACCACCATGCGCGCAGTCGTCATGTACGCCCCGGGCGACGTCCGGGTCGACGAGACCGAGCGGCCGACGATCGTCGAGCCGACCGACGCCCTCATCAAGCTGTCCGCCACCTGCATCTGCGGGTCCGACCTGTGGCCGTACCGCGGTGCCGACGACGTCGACCACCAGCCGATGGGCCACGAGTACGTCGGCGTCGTCGACGAGATCGGCTCGGCCGTCGTGAACCTCAAGGTCGGCGACTTCGTCGTCGGGACCTTCTTCTCGTCGGACAACACCTGCGAGATCTGCCAGGCCGGTTATCAGACCCACTGCGTGCACCGCGGACCCGGTGCGGTCCCCGGCGCCCAGGCGGAGTACGCGCGCATCCCGCACGCCGACGGCACGCTCGTCGCGACCCCCGGGATGCCGGACGACGACCTGATCCCGTCGTTGCTCGCGGCCTCCGACGTGCTGGGGACGGGCTGGTTCGCCGCCGTCGCCGCCGAGGTCGGGCCGGGCAAGACGGTCGCCGTCGTGGGCGATGGCGCGGTCGGCCTGCTCGGCGTGCTCGCCGCCAAGCAGCTGGGAGCGGAGCGGATCATCGCGATGTCGCGCCACGCCGACCGGCAGGCCCTGGCCCGTGACTTCGGCGCGACCGACATCGTCGAGGAGCGCGGCGACGAGGGTGTGGCCCGGATCAAGGAGCTGACCGGCGGCCTCGGGGCGCACTCCACGATCGAGGCCGTCGGCACCCAGGAGTCGATGATGCAAGCCATCCGCGCCACCCGGGCCGGCGGGCACGTGGGCTACGTCGGCGTCTCCCACGACGTCGCGCTGCCCGGCGAGGAGCTGTTCTTCTCGGGGGTGCACCTGCACGGCGGTCCCGCGCCCGTGCGCCGCTTCCTGCCCGAGCTGATCCGGCTCATCTGGGACCGGACCATCGACCCGGGCAAGGTCTTCGACCTGACGCTGCCGCTCGAGAAGGCCGCCGAGGGCTACCAGGCGATGGACGAGCGCCGCGCCACGAAGGTGCTGCTCACTCTGTGACGGGCTTCTTCAGCTCCTCGGCGAGCATGACGAGGATGCCGCTCGGGCCGCGCAGGTAGGTCAGCTTGTAGACGTCCTCGTAGGTGGCCACGCCGCGGAGCGGACCGTACCCGTGCCGCGCGGCGATCTCGAGGGCTTCGTCGATGTCGTCGACGGAGAAGGCGACGCGATGCATGCCGATCTCGTTCGGGAGCGTGGGCTCGGTCTCGATCGCCTCGGGATGGATGTACTCGAAGAGCTCGAGGCGACCGTGGCCGTCGGGCGTCTGGAGCATCGCGATCCTGGCGTGGTTCCCGTCGAGCCCGACGGCGGTGTCGGTCCACTCGCCGCTCACCGTGTCGCGGCCGAGGACCGTGAGGCCGAGGTCGGTGAAGAACGCGATGGTGGCCTCGAGGTCGCGCACGGCGATCCCGACGTTCTCGAGCTTGATGGGCATGCCTCGCATGCTAACGAGCGGCCCGTTCGCCCTCCCGGCGGCGCGGATCGGCCTAGCCTGCGGGGGAGGCTGACCGACGAAGGGAGTGGCCTGTGTCCGAGAGCACCCTCGAGGCGCTGGGCGGGGGCGCGCCGCCGGCCGCGCAGTTCGGGCACGACGCCCTCATCGCCTGCGACAACCTCGTGCGGATCTTCCAGTCGGGCAGCGTGGAGGTGCAGGCCCTGCAGGGTCTCGACCTGCTGGTCGACGAGGGCGAGATGGTCGCGGTCGTCGGCGCCAGCGGGTCGGGCAAGTCGACGCTGCTGGCGGTGCTGTCCGGCATGGACGCCCCGACCGCCGGCCGGGTGCGCGTCGGTCGCTGGGACCTCATGGCGATGCACGCCCGGGACCGGGTCGCCTACCGCCGCCAGATGGTCGGCTTCGTGTGGCAGCAGACGTCGCGCAACCTGCTGCCGTACCTGACGGCCCGGCAGAACGTCGCGATGCCGATGACCGTGCCCCGTCGGCAGCGGTCCGCGCGGGCCGACGAGCTGCTCGACCTGGTCGGCGTGGGGCACGTCGCGGACCGGCAGCCGCAGGAGATGTCCGGGGGTGAGCAGCAGCGCGTCGCCATCGCGACCGCCCTCGCCAACGAGCCGCAGCTGCTCCTGGCCGACGAGCCGACGGGCGAGCTCGACACGGCCACGGCGCAGGAGGTGTTCGACGCGCTGCGCACCGCCAACCGCGAGTCCGGCACCACCGTCGTCGTGGTCACGCACGACCCGGCCGTCAGCTCGCTGGTCGAGCGGACGGTCGCGATCAGGGACGGGCGCACCAGCAGCGAGGTGCTGCGTCGCGACGCGGGCGGCGACGTGACGCACGAGGAGTACGCCGTCATGGACCGGGCCGGCAGGCTGCAGGTGCCCCGCGAGTACCGCGAGGCACTCGCGCTGACCCGCCGCGTCCGCCTCGCGCTGGAGTCCGACCACGTGAGCGTCTGGCCCGACGGCAGCGCGCGGTGAGCGCCGCTCCCGGCGCGGCGGTCCACGTCCGAGACGTGCACCGCACCTTCGGGAGCGGACGGGCCGCCGTGCACGCCCTGCGCGGTGTCGATCTCGATGTCGCGCCGGGTGAGCTGGTCGCGCTCGTGGGGCGCTCGGGTTCGGGGAAGACGACCCTCCTGAACGTCATCGGCGGGCTCGACCGTCCCGACGAGGGCACCGTGCTGGTCGACGGTGTCGACGTCGCCGCGCTCAGCGACGACGACCAGGCCCTGCTGCGCCGCGACCGGGTCGCGTTCGTCTTCCAGACGTTCGGCCTCATCCCGGTGCTGACGGCGGCGGAGAACGTGGGCGTGCCGATGCGGCTGCGCGAGGCGCCGGTGGCCGAGCGGGAACGCCGCGTCGAGATGCTCCTCGAGCTCGTCGGGCTGGCGCCGCACGCGCTGCAGCGGCCCGACGAGCTGTCCGGCGGCCAGCAGCAGCGGGTCGCGATCGCCCGGGCGCTGGCCGGCTCGCCCCGGCTCCTGGTCGCCGACGAGCCGACCGGGCAGCTCGACAGCGAGACCGGGCTGTCCGTGATGGCGCTGATCCGCGGCGTCGTCGAGGCCGAGGGCATGACGGCCGTCGTCGCGACGCACGACCCGGTGATGATCGCGCTCGCGGACCGCGCGGTGCGCCTGGTGGACGGTCGGCTGGTCGGGGCTCCCGCACGTGGGTGAGCTCCTCTGGCGACGCGGGCGCGCGCAGGCGGCGGTGCTGGCGACGGTGCTCGCGGTCATGGTCGCCGGCTCGGCGTTGGTCGGTGCGTGCGTGCTGCTGCTCACGGACGCCCCGCAGCGCGCCCTCCAGCTGGCGATGGTCCGCGCGCCCGGCGCGAGCGTCGAGGTGGGCGTCGCACTGGGCTTCCCGGAGGACCCGGACGACCCGGACGTGGACGAGCGCGTGGCGGCGACCGCGCGGGACGCCTCGGGCGCCGTCGCCGAGGCGTCCGACCTGATCACGGGGCCCTTCGACGGGCTCCCGACCACCGAGACGGCCTGGTCGTCGAGCGTCATGCAGTACCTGCCGCCCGACGGAGGTCCGCTGCGCCTCGGCTACCTCGCCGAGCTCGACGACCTGGAGGCGCACGGCACGCTGGTGTCGGGGCGCTGGCCGGACGCGCCCGGCGAGATCGCGCTGCCGGTCGCGGCGGCACGGGCGCTGGGGCTCGACGTGGGGAGCGAGACGGGACTCTCTGCGGTGGCCGCCGACGCGGGCGGCGGGCTCACGGTGGTGGGGACGTTCCAGCCGCGACCCGGGACCGGGTGGGCGGAGGACCCGCTGGGCGGCGCCGGCGTGAGCCCGAACTACCGCGGGTACATCTCCGCCTACGGCCCGTTCCTCGTCGCGCCGGGCGGCCTGGCCTCGAGCGAGATCCCGCTGCGCCGGGTCACCCTGCGCGTGCAGCCCGACCTCGCGGGCGCGAGCGCCGTCGACCTGACCCGGGCGGGCGCGGGGGTCGACACCCTGCGCGGCGACCTGCTCAGCGCGTTGGGCGACCGCGCCCAGAACGTCGTCGTGGACCTGCCGTTCGCCCGCACCATCCACGCCGCGCGGGAGCAGGGCGGGGTCACCGGGTCGGGTGTGCTCGCGGTCGCGCTGCTGGGCGGCGCCCTCGCCGCGACCACCGTGATCCTGGCCGCTCGCCTGGTCGCCGCCCGGCGCGCGCCCGAG
Organism: Cellulomonas sp. P4_H12; assembly: GCF_056400905.1. Classification (NCBI taxonomy): domain Bacteria; kingdom Bacillati; phylum Actinomycetota; class Actinomycetes; order Micrococcales; family Cellulomonadaceae; genus Cellulomonas; species Cellulomonas sp. P4_H12. The sequence continues at coordinate 232,685 of NZ_JBFUKJ010000001.1, read as the reverse complement.
GCGGCGCTGCTCTCCGCGCGCGGGACGGGCCGCGGGCGCCTGGTCGCCCAGGCCGGGGTCGAGGCCGGCGCGCTGGCGCTGCTGGCGGTCGTCCCTGCGGCCCTGCTCGCGCTGGCGCTCTACCGCGTGCTGGCCGGCGCGGTCGGCCTCGAGCCCGCCGGCATCCCCGAGGGCGGGCTTGTCCCGCTGCTCGCGAGCGTCACCGCCGTCGCCGTCACGCTCGGCGCCCTGCTCGTGCTGCCCTGGCTGCGCACCGGGACGCCCCGCGGGACCCGGGAGGACCGCGTCGGCGTGGTGGCCCGCTCCGGCGCCGACCTGCTGCTCCTCGCGCTCGCGGCGCTCGCGTTCCTGCAGCTGCGCGCGCACCGGATCGGCAGCGGCGCCACGGCCGACCCGGTGCTCGTCGTCGCCCCGGTGCTCTGCCTGCTGGCGGGGGCGGCGCTCGTCCTGCGGCCGCTCCCGCTGCTCGCCCGCCGGGGTGAGGCGCGCGCCGCGTCGGCCCGCTCGCTGACCCTGCCGCTCGCGGCCTGGGGGGTGGCCCGCCGGCCGCAGGGCGCCGCCGCGGCGTTCCTCGTGGTGCTGGCGACGGCGTGCGCGACGTTCGGCGTCGGGTTCGCCGCGACGTGGTCCCAGTCGCAGCGCGACCAGGCGGCGGCCGCCGTCGGGACGGATCTCTCGGTGCCCGCCCAGCTCGACGCGGTCGGCACGGGCGCCTCGTTGCGCGCCGTCACCGGTGGGCGGGTCAGCCCGGTGACCAGCCGGGCCATCACGCTCGGCTCCCGCGCGCAGGGCGGTGACCAGGCCGTGCAGCTCGTCGCCGTCGACACCCGGCACGCCGACGAGCTGCTGCGCGGCCGGCTCCCCGCGGCCGGCGGCTGGGCGGGCGCCACGGCGTCCCTCGCGCCGACCGACCCCGTCGGAGGCGTGCAGCTGGCCGGGACGACCGCCGACCTCGTCGTGACGGGGCACGTCGAGGACGGAGTCGCCCTCACCGCCGCCCTCAGCCTCGTCGTGCAGGACCGCGACGGCGCGCGTGCGGCGCTGCCTGCGGGAACGGTGGCGCTGGACGGCACCGCGTACGACCTCGCGGTCGCCGTGCCGGCGGACGTCCGGGTGGTGGGTGTCGACGCCCGGCTCACCGCGGTCGGCGACGCGGGCGACGCCGACCAGCAGAGCGACTCCGGGTTCGGCATCGACGTCACCCTGCGCGACGGCACGCTGTCCGGCGGCGGCCCGTGGTTCGCCGGCCGCGCGCCGACCGAGGACTACGTCGTGGCCTCGCTCACGCAGGTCACGGCAACCGAGGTGCCCGACGGCGTGCGGCTGACCCTCGAGGGCAACGCCTCGCTGCCCGGGCTGTACTGGTCGGAAGGCACCCTCACGGCTCTCGCGTTCCACCCCGTCGACGAGGTGCCCGTCGTGGTCTCGGCACGGCTGGCGGACGAGCTCGGGCTCACGGTCGGCGACGGGATGGAGCTCGCGCTCGGCCTGACCCCCGTGCGCGCGACGGTCAGCGGCATCACCTCCTACATCCCGTCGCAGCCACGCGCGCCGGCCCTGCTGGCCGACGTGGACACGCTGTCGCGCGCCGCCCTCAGCCAGGGCAGCCTCGCGACCCTGACCGATGCCTGGTGGGTCGGGGGCGCGATCCCCGCCGGTGCCGCCGAGACGCTCGAGGCCGCGGGGGTCGGTCCGGTGACGGAGCGCAGCGCCGTCGCGCGCGAGAACGCCGACGGACCCCTGCGCGCCGCGCAGCGCGCCGCGGCCGCTCTGCTCGTCGTCGCGGCCCTCGTGCTCACACTCGTCGGGACGGCGCTGCACGCCACGACCGCGCTGGAGGCGCGCGAGCTCGACGTGGCCCGCCTGCGCGGCCTCGGCGCCCCCCGCCGCTCGGTGCTCCGGTCCGTGCTCGCGGAGCAGGCGGTCCTCATCGGGGTGCCGATCCTGGCCGGCGGCCTGCTCGGCGTCCTCGCGTGCTGGGCGGTCGGCCCACTGCTGGCACTGTCGGCCCAGGGGCTCCCGCCCGTGCCGGCCGCCGTCGTCCGCTGGCCCTGGCAGGCCCAGGCCGCGACGATCCTCGCGCTCCTGCTCGGGTGCGCCGCGCTCGTGATCCCTCTGGCGGCCCGCGCGGTGCGCCGCTCGACGATCGCTCGCCTGCGGATGGAGCCGCTCGCATGAGGGCCGCCTGGCGCCGCGCCCGCGCCGACCTGTGGCCGCTGCTCGTCACCGTGCTCGTCGTGGCGCTCACAGTCGGCCTGACCGACGCGGTGCCTCGCCTGCTGAGCGACCGGGCCGACACCGCCGTCCGGACCGCCGTCGCGCAGGCCGACCCGGCCGCGGACCTGCTCGTCACCAGCACGTACGGCCCCGGTGCGTCGGACCCGACGGCCGGTCCGCTCGACACCACGGGCAGCGTCGACAGCCAGGCGGTCGTCATCGACCGCGCGCTGCCGACGTCGCTGCAACCGGTTCTCGGGCCACCCGTCGCCGCCGCGACCAGCATCGACCTCACGCTGAGCACGCCGGCGCTCCCGACCGGGGGCGTCCTGTGGATGACGTACCTGTGGGCGGGTCACGAACCCGCCGTCCGTTGGGTGGAGGGCGGTGCGCCCGGGCGTCCCGGGCCCGACGGCGCCGTGCAGCTCGCGCTGTCCGCGGAGGTGGCAGGGGTGCTCGGGGTGGGAGCCGGCGACACCTTCGCCTCCGCCAAACCCGACCACACGACCGTGCCCGTGCTGGTCACCGGCGTGTTCGAGCCGGAGGACCCGCGGGACCCCGTCTGGACCGAGCGGCCCGAGGTGCTGCGCCCGCGGGTGGTGGGACCGCAGAACGCGCCGACGACGGTGGTGGGCGGCCTGCTGTCCGCCGCGTCGCTCCCCGCGGCCCGCGCGGCGCTCGAGCCGGACGGCGTGACCCGGACGTTCCGGTTCCGGGTGGATCCGCAGGCGCTGGACTACGCCGGCTCGGAGGCGCTGGGCCGGCAGGTCGCGGCGCTGGAGGCGTCGCCGGAGCTGCTCGGGGTCACGGGCCCGGGGCCCAGCGTGACGTCTCGCCTGGACCTCCTGCTCACGCAGGCCCGGGTCCGCGTGGCGGCCACCTGGTCGCAGGCCACCGTGGTGCTCGCGGGGCTGGGGTGCGGAGCCGTGCTGGTGCTGCTCGTCGCCGCCGACCTCCTGGCGCGCCGGCGCTCGACGGCGCTGCGCACGGTCCGCGCCCGCGGCGCCTCCCTGGCCGGCATCGCCAGCGGCGCCGGCGCCGAGTCGGCCGTGGTCGTCGCGGTCGGGGCCGCGCTGGGCCTCGCGCTCGGGCAGGTCGCGGCGCCCGGCCCGGTGACCTGGTCCTGGGTCGTCGTGATCGTGACGGTCGGCGTCCTCGCGCCGCCCGCGTTCGCGACCGTGACGGCGGCGCGCAGCGACGTCCGCCGGGTCCCGACCGACCGGCACCGCCGCCGCCTCGCGCAGCGCGTCCGCACGGTGCGGCGGCTGTCGATCGAGGCGGCGCTGCTGGTGCTGGCGGCGGCGTCGCTGGCCGCGCTGCGCCGCCGAGGCGTCGGGTCGTTCACCGGTGCGTCGGACGTGGTGCTGGCCGCCGCGCCGGCCCTCGTCGCGGCAGCGGGTGCGCTGCTCCTGTGGCGGACCGTCCCGCTGCTGCTGGACGGCGCGCTGCGCGTCGCGCGCAGGTCCCGCAAGGCCGGGCCGCTGCTCGCCGTGGCGCGGGCCCGCTCGACGGGTGCCGTGCTCCCCTTCGTGGCTCTCGTGGTGGTCACCACCCTGGTCGCCCTGTGCGGTGCGCTCGCCGGCACCGCACGCGCCGGTCAGGCGGACGGCTCGTGGGACGCCGTCGGCGCGGACGTCGTGGTCCGCACGACGACGCCGGACGCGTCGTTGCAGGAGCTCGCCGCCACGCTGACCGCCGCGGACGGTGTCGACGCGGTCGCGGTCGCGCGGGTGCGGGCGCAGACCCAGCTGTTCGGCGTGCGCGGCGTCGACACCGTGCAGGTGCTGGCGATCGACCCGGTGCCCTACGGCGAGCTCCTCGCGCGGACACCGTTCGGCGCCGCCCCCGAGCTTGCGGCGCTGGCGGACGCGTCCGGGGACGCGGCGACCCGGGGCGCACCCGGTCCGCTGCCCGCGCTGGTCCCCGGAGCCCTGCTGGGCACCCACCCGTCGCTGAGCTGGGCGGGCGTGACGGTCGACCTCGAGCCCGTCGGCGAGGTGTCCGCGCTGCCAGGGCAGCGGCCCGACGGGGAGCCGGCCGGTCCCACGGTCGTGGTCGACCGGGCGGCGCTGGCCGCGGTCGTGGGAGCCGTGAGCGACGAGCAGACGGTGGTCGACCCGGACACCGTGTGGGCGGTCGGCCCGCAGGCGGCCGCGGCGGCCCGCGCGGCCGAACCGAGGGCCGGTGCCCACGTGCTGGGCCGCGCGCAGTGGCTGGCCGATCAGCGGTCGGACCCGTTGGCCGGCGGCCTGCTCGCGCTGGTGGTCCTGGTCGCGGCCGTGTGCGCCGGGTTCGCGACCGTCATCGTCGTCCTCGATGCGGCGGCCTCCGGGCCCGGCCGTGCCCGCTCGCTGGCAACGGCCCGGGTGCTCGGGCTCCGCGGGCGGGACACGGCGCGGGTCGCTGCGGGCGAGCTGCTGCCGCCGACGCTCGTAGCCGCGGTGGGCGGCGTGCTGATCGGTGCGGTGCTGGTCGGCGCGCTCGTCGCACCGCTCGCGCTGCGGCTCGTCACGGGTCAGGTGAGCGATCCGGGCGTGGTGCTGCCGTGGTGGGCGTTCGTGCCGGTCGGGCTCCTCGCGGCGACCGTGCTGGTGGTCGTGGCGGTCGAGTCGTCCGCCCGCCGCCGCGAGCGGCTCGGCCAGGTGCTGCGCGTGCGCTGACCCCGGTCGTGAGGACGACCGGGGTCAGCGGCGATGCTCAGCTCATCCGATCATCCGACGCGGACGAGCTGCCACTGCTGGTTGGCGCCGTTCCAGCTGGTGTACTGCACGACGTTCGCGCCGTCCGCCGTCGAGGCGCCCTGCACCTCGAGCGCCTTGCCGCTGTTGCGGCTGATCAGCGTGGCGTACCCGTTGGAGATCGTGGCGCTCCACTGCTGGTTGGCGCCGCTGTTGTCGGTCCACTGCACGATGGCGGCGCCGTCGGCCGTGGACTTTGCGGAGACGTCGAGGTTCTTGCCCGAGAGCCGCGACCTGACCTCGTAGTACCCGTCACCCGAGCTGGTGAACTGCCACTGCTGCTGCAGCCCGTCGTTGCGCGACCACTGCGTGATGCGCGCGCCGTCGTTGGTGGCCAGGTTGTACACGTCGAGCGCCTTGCCGCTGTTGCGGTTGACCAGCACGTACCACGCGGCGGTGTCGATCGAGGTCGAACCACCACCGTTGTTGCTGCCGGCGTTGAGAGCGTTGAGGACGGAGGTGTAGGCGGGCTTCTTGTTGCCGGAGGAGTCGAAGAGCAGCGGGTTCGCGCCGGTGCGCCACGAGTCGGAGTCGCGGACGCCCCACACGGTGATGCCGGTGCAGCGTGAGACCGCGAGGCACGCGTTGGTCACGGCCGCGTACATGTTCGCCTGGTTGCTGCCCTGCTGGATGTCGAGCTCGGTGAGCTGGACGTCCACGCCGAGGTCGGCGAAGCGTTGCAGGTTGGCCTGGAAGTCGCCGGGCAGGCTGGTGCCGAGGTGGGCCTGGAAGCCGACGCAGTCGATCGGGACGCCGCGGGCCTTGAAGTCCTTCACCAGGTTGTAGATCGCGGTGCTCTTCGCGTTGATGCCGTCGGTGTTGTAGTCGTTGATGCAGAGCTTGGCGCCGGGGTCGGCAGCGCGGGCGGCGCGGAACGCGGCCTCGATCCAGTCGTTGCCCGTGCGCTGCAGGTTGGAGTCGCGACGGCTGCCGCGGCCGTCGTCGGCGAAGGCCTCGTTGACCACGTCCCAGGCGTAGACCTTGCCGCGGTAGTGGGTGGCGACCTGGGTGACGTGGTTGAGCAGGGCGCTGCGCAGGGCGCTGCCGGACATGTTCTGCATCCAGCCCGGTTGCTGACCGTGCCAGGCCAGCGTGTGCCCGCGCACGCGCTTGCCGTTGCTGACCGCCCAGTTCAGGATCCGGTCGCCGTTGGTGTAGCTGAACTGGTTCTGCGACGGCTCGGTCGCGTCCATCTTCATCTCGTTCTCGGCCGTGATCATCGAGAACTCTCGGCTGGCGATGGTGGTGTAGGTCGAGTCGCCCAACCGCCCGGCCGCGATCGCCGTGCCGAAGTACCGGCCCTTGTCCGCGGCCGACGCACCGAGCGTCGACGCCGCCTGCGCCGGGTTGGCGAGCGCCACGACCATGCCGAGCACCAGCCCGCCCGTCGCCATCAGCGCGGTGGCTCGTCGCCCCACGCGGTGGCCCGCGGGCCGTTCCGTCGTCGTTCGCATCGTGTCTCGCTCTCTGTCGGGACCGCGCGGACGCGGTCGTGGGTTCGGGCAGGCGCGTCGGTGCGACTGCCGTCAGGGCGTGGTCAGGTCGAAGCTGCGGACCGTCACGGCTCCGCCGAGCGCCTGGGTGGCGTAGTTGAAGATCCCGAACCGGTAGCCCATGAAGAACTCCCACGCGTTGTTCAGGACGAACGCCGGGCCCAGCGGCACGAACGAGGTGCCGTCGGTGCTGTAGGAGAACGTGGCCGTGCGACCCGAACCCGGCCGGATGTCGGCCGACGCCCGCAGCCAGATCCGACCGCCCGACACGGCGGCCCCCGCGCGCTCGACTCCGGTGCCGGTCGTCGCCCACGAGCTGTTCATCGTCAGGCCGTCCGTCATCACCACGCGGGTGGACCCGTTCGTCTTGACCACCCCGATCCAGGCCGACGACTGTCGGAGCATCGCGAGGCCGGACCGGTCGCCGTTGGCCATGGCCGAGGAGTCGAGCTCGACCGTCGCCGTCGACGTCGGACCCTGGATGCGGTGGGTCAGCGTGTTGCGCGCGTTGTAGAGGTCGTTCGTCACCGTGGCGGTCTGCAGCCGCAGGCCGTTGTTCACGCTGAACCGGCTGGTGTCGGGGTTGTGGTTCCACTCCCACCGCGGGCCGAGCGCAGGCCCGGTGAAGGTGTCCTTGCCGATCATCGAGGCGACCGTCTTCGACGTCGAGATGTTCGGGCGGGGGTAGCTCGCTCCCCAGCGGCCGTTGACGGTCTGCACCGACGGCCAGCCGTCGGCGCTCCAGCTGAGCGGCGCCAGGGTCGGCATGCGGCCGCCGGGGTACGCGTCGGTGAAGGCCATGTACCACCAGTCGCCGGCCTGCGTCTGGACGATGCCGCCCTGGTGCGGCACCCCACCGCCGGAGATCGGGCCGGGCAGGTCGAGGAGCACCTGCCGCATCTCGTACGGACCGAACGGCGAGCTCGAGCGCAGCACGTACTGGCCGTTCGCGGGCTTGGTGACCCAGATGTAGTAGTAGCCGTTGCGCTTGTAGAACCGGGACCCCTCGAGCGTCCCGACGCTCGACGGCGTCTGGAACACCTGCTGCGCCCGCACCTGCGCGGTGCCGTCGGCGTTGAGCTGGGCGACGCGGATCGTGCCGTTGCCGTAGGCCACGTACATCGTGTCGTCGTCGTCGATCAGCAGGCCGGCGTCGTAGTAGCAGCCGTTGATGCGGGCCTTCTTGGTCCACGTGCCGTCGACGGCGCCGGCGGTGTAGACGTACGTGCGGTTGAACTCGGTGCAGCCGAGCCAGTAGTAGGTGCTGTTGCTCTTCCGGTAGCCCAGCGTCGACGCCCAGATGCCCTTGACGTACTTGCGCCCGCCGGACAGGTCGTAGCCGCTGTCGTCGAAATCGAGCCGCGGCACCGAGTGCCCCGCGTACTCCCAGTTCACGAGGTCGTACGACCGCAGGATCGGCGCCCCGGGCGAGTAGTGCATGGTCGACGCCGAGTAGTAGTACGCGTCGCCGACGCGGATGAGGTCGCCGTCGGCGAAGTCCTGCCACACGACAGGGTTGGTGAAGGACCCGGTGGTCGTGCCGCCGCCCACCCGGACGAGCTGCCACTGCTGGTTGGCGCCACCCCAGCTGGTGTACTGCACGATGTTGCCGCCGTCCGCGGTGGAGGCGCCCTGGACCTCGAGGGCCTTGCCGCTGTTGCGGTTGATCAGCGTGACGTACCCGTCGGTGGTGTCCTGGAGGCGCCACTGCTGGTTGGTGCCGTTGTTGTCGGACCACTGGACCACCGTGCCGCCGTCGGCGGTCGACCTGTTGGCGACGTCGAGCACCTTGCCGGAGAGCTTCGACCGGAGCCGGTAGTACCCGTCGCCCGAGCTGACGAGCTGCCACTGCTGCTGCGCGCCGTCGTTGCGCGACCACTGCGTGATCCGGGCCCCGTCGGTGGTGGCCAGGTTGTACACGTCGACCGCCTTGCCGCTGTTGCGGTTGAGCAGCACGTACGACGCCGACGTGTCGACCGTGGCGGCGTCCGCCGCCGGCGCCGCGACCACCGCGAGCGCACCCGTGACCGCCACGCTCAGCGCGACGAGCGACGCCTGCCAGCGCCGCCGGGAGCGGGACGGGGGCGTGGTGCGGTCGCAATCGTTGTCGACATCGTTGTCGCTCATGGCGGTCTCCTGCTGCTGCGGCGAGGCGCCGACACGACTGCGTGTTAGCGCTAACACTCCAGGACGCCGTCACTGTGGCACACGGCGGTGCCCGTGCGACCGGGGGCAAATCGATTAAGAAACGCGGGCTTCCCGCAGCCGAGAGACCCGCCGCGCCTGGAGCCGGTGCGCGGTCCGCCGGATCGGCGGCAGCAGCTGGAAGACGCTCAACGCGGCGAACACGAGCGTGTTGACGCCCACGAACAGGCTCAGCGCCTCGAACCACGTGGTCTGCAGCACCGAGGACGGCAGCGGGTTCCACCGCGTCAGCAGCGGCGCGGCGAGCAACGCGGGCAGGGCGAGCGCCGTGACGGTCGGCCTCGGGACGTAGTTCCAGCCCGACTTCTGCCCACGCGCGATCTGGACGAGCGAGACGACGAACGTCGACTGCAGGAACAGCGAGTACCAGAGCTCGATCACCAGCGGCGCCGCCAGCAACCGCCCGCGCCACCCTTCCGCCCACGCCGTCACCACGCGCTCCAGCAGGAAGATCAGCCCGATCGTCGTCCACAGCGCCGACCAGCGGAACCCGTCCGCCGCCAGGAGCGAGATCAGCATCAGCAGCAGGTAGGTGTTCAGGGCGATCACGCCGTACGCCAGCCCGACCTGCTGCCACCAGTAGAGCGCCGTCGTGGGCGTCAACCCGTACGCGCCGATGTTCTCGAGCGCGCCGCGCTGCCAGCGGTTGCGCTGCCTGCGCAGGTCCCGCCAGGTCGGCATGACCTCCGTGACGACGCGACACTCGGGCGGCGATGACAGCGAAGCCCCGAGCGACTTCAGCGCCAGCGTGAGTTCGTTGTCCTCCGTCATCGCCAGCGTGTCGTAGACGTCCCCGGTCGGGCCCGGGACGAGTGAACCCCTCGCCTCGGCCACCGCGTGCAGCGCGTACGCGCGGATCACGGACGCGGTGCCGGTGAGGACGAACACGTGCCCCTCGCGACGGCGCAGGACGCGCTGGTAGCGGGCGTACTCGTTGCGCTGCAGCTGCCCGAGGACCCGGCCGCCGTCCTCGCCGGAGAACAGACCGCCGACGGCCATCAGGTCGGGGTCGTCCTCCAGCAGGCCGAGCGCCACCTCGAGGAAGTCGGGCGAGATCGTCGAGTCGGCGTCCATCACCATCACGACGTCCGCCGCTCCGGTGGTCGGCAGCAGACGGGACAGCACCTGGTTGAGCGCCCCGGCCTTGGCCTGCGTGTTGCCGACCGTCTCGACGACCTCGACGCCGCGGCCCCGGGCGATCCGCACGGTCGCGTCGGTGCAGTTGTCCGCCACGACGATGATCCGGTCCGGCGGGCGGAGCTGGTGGAGCAGCGACGTCAGGGTCCGATCGATCACGGCCTGCTCGTCGTGCGCCGGGATCAGGACGGTGCACCGCACGACGAGCCCCGCCTCGTCGGCGCCGGCGGGGATGGCCGAGAGGGGCCAGTCGGGCCGGTCGTCCAGGCGGAGCGCCCGCGCCGCCGCGGCACCCAGGAAGCGCCGCCCGAGCCTCGCGGTGTCGCGGGGCACCGGTCGCTCGAGGCCGCGTCCCCGGGACAGGACGCGCATCGAGGTGGCGGTCTGCTGGGCCGCCATCGCGACCAGGAACGCGGCGACCGCCAGGCCGACGCTGAGCACGATGATCGGCCGCGGTGCGCGCAGCTGCACGTCGACGGGCAAGGTGGCGATCGCCAGCTCGGCGTCCGGGACGACCGGGGGCGCGCTCGTCGCGAGCAGCCAGACCGCGCAGCCCAGGAGCACGGCCGCGGTGAGCGCGAGAGCGGCGGTGGCCCACCCGAGCCGGGCGGCTCGGCGGTGCAGGGCCTCGGCCGGGGGTCGCGTCACCGACGGTTCCGGAGCTGCACCGTGAGTGCCTGGACCAGACCGATCACGACGATGATCAGGCCGATCCAGAGCAAGATCGCACCGAGACCAGCGAGGCCACCGACCGCGAATGCCACCCCGACGAGCGTGACGATCAGCCACAACGGCATCGAGCGAACCCTCCCGTCGGCCACCCACCTCTGGGGAGCGTACCGCCGCGGTCAGGCAGGCTGGCGCGTGACCTCCACGAACGCGGCGAGCGCCTCGTCCGCCCGGTCACCGCCGACGAAGCCGTGCTCGGCGTCGCCCAGCTCGACCAGACGGCACGCGATCCCCGCGCGCCCGCAGGCCTCGGCGAGCGCGCGCGACTCGGGCAGCAGCGAGTCCAGGGTCCCGACGGCCACGACCGTGCGCGGCAGCCGAGCGGCGAGGCGGTCCAGCCGGGGCGCGTCGGCGAGGTCCGCCACCCGCGCCCACGCCCGGAACGACCACGCGGACAGGTCCAGCCCGGGTCCGCCGGGCCGCGCGGGGTCGTACGACGCCAGGGTCAGGTCCACGTTCGGGTTGGTCAGCAGGAGGCCCGCGAGCGTGACGTCCGAACGTGCGGCGGCGAGGATCGCCACGGCCCCGCCGGCGGAGTCGCCGCACAGGAACAGCCGCGTGCACCCGTCCCCAGCGAGGAGTGCCAGGCCGGTCGCGGCGTCCGCCGCGGAGTCGTCCAGCGTCGCCTCGGGCGCCAGCCGGTACTCGACCGACAGCACGACGACGCCGAGCGTCTCGGCCAGCCGGCGGCAGTAGCCGTCCTGCAGCTCGAGGTCCCCGAACAGGCCGTACCCGCCGTGCAGGAACACGAGGCCCGACCCCGGTGTGCGGACCGCGGGAACGTAGCGGCGCATCGGCACCCCGCCGGTCTCCAGGTCGTCGACCGTCCCGACGAACGGGCGTCGGGGCCGGGCGACAGCCCGCTCGCGGGCGTCCCGGCGAAGGAGGCCGACATCGAACGTAGGCAGGGTCACTCCTCGATCGCGGCGTCGAGCGTGCGCAGGTGCTGCCGGAACGTGGTGCCGTCGCGGTCCCGGGCGACCAGGTAGTCGTCGAAGCGCGTCTGCTCCCGCAGGGTGGTGCCGAGCTGCATGCGGGTGGCCTGGTGGCGCTCGGTGTCCCGGATACGGGCGGCGACGGTGGCGATCTCCGCGGCTCGCGCGTCCGGCAGGAACACGACGCCGTCGTCGTCGGCGAGCACGAGGTCGTCGCGGGTGACCACGTGCGCGCCGCACCGCGCCCAGGCGAGCGCGTCGCCGGGTTGCGGGTCGAGGCGTTCGGGTCCGCCGGGGTACGCGCCGAGGCTCAGGACCGGCAAGGCGATGGTGCGCAGCTGCGCGGTGTCGCGGTGCAGCCCCCAGATGACGATGCCGGCCAGCCCGGCGCGGGACACCTCGAGCGCGACGAGGTCGCCGACGCAGGCCTCGTCGGTGCGGCCGCCGTTGTCGACGACGAGGACGTCCCCGGGCTCGGCGTGCCCGAGGGCCTCGAGAAACACGTCGACGCTCCCGACGTGCCGCGCGGGCTGGGCCCGGCCGACGACGTGGATGCCGGTCCAGACCGGCCGCAGCTCGTGCGGAGCGCAGCGCACCGCGACCCCGAGGCGCAGGCACGCGTCCGCCACGTGGGCCGTGCTCACGTCCGCGAACGCCGGGGTCACGGGGCCACCCGATAGTCGACGAGCAGGTGACCGGTGGGTGAGGTCACGGTGCGGATCGTCTCGAGCCTGAGGGCGGGCAGGGAGTCGAGCAACCGCGTGCCGGCGCCCGCGATGACCGGCGCGATCACGAGCCGGAGCTCGTCGACGACGCCGGCGGCGAGCAGGGTCCGCGCGAGCGAGATGCTGGCGTGGACGCCGATGTCGCCTCCCGGCCGGTCCTTCAACGCGGTCACGAGCTCGACCGGGTCACCCTCGACGGCGGTCGCGCCGGCCCACCCCCGATCGAGCGGGGTCGACGTCGCGACGTACTTCGGGACCGCGTTGATGAAGTCGGCGAACGGCTGCACGGTGCTGTCCGGCCAGAACTGCGCCCACTCGTCGTAGCTGCGCCGACCGAGGAGGACCGTGTCCTGCGTCGCGATCACGGCGGCGAGGTGCTCGTCCAGCACGTCGTCCCAGGTGGTGAAGAACGCCGACGGGTCCTCGGCCACCCCGTCGACGGACAGCAGCTCGTACACGACGACCTTGCGCGTGGGCCCGTTCACGTGGCGGACCGAGCGGCGGCGAGCGCGTCGTCCGACGTGAGCAGCACGACGTTGCCGTCGGGGTCGTCGACCATCGCGGCGTACGGCCCGGACGTCTGCTCGGGCGCCATGCGGCCGTGGTACCCGGCCGCGGTGAGCTCGGCGTACTTCGCGTCGACGGCGGCGTCGTCGCCGAGGTAGAACTCGAACAGCGAGCGGTAGCCGCCGCCCGTCGGCGGGGCGTGGTCGGCGTCGTACCGGGCCGCGAACACCGTGTCGAAGAAGATCGTCACGCCGCTGCCCATGCGGTGCAGGACGAACGGCTTCTCGTCCTCCGACGCCGGGATGTCGAGCCCCACCAGCCGGTAGAAGCGCAGCGCGGCAGGCATGTCGCGCACGATCAGGCCGAGCATGCTCAGCTGGATCTCCATCGGACCTCCGTCGGTGGTCGTCACCGGACGACGTCGTAGTACAGGTGTGCCGCGTTGCGGGTCACCACCGTCATGGACTCGTCGAGCCGCAGCGTCACCCGTGGACCGCCGTGGAACAGCGGCGTCCCGGCGCCGAGCACCAGCGGCGCGACGTGCAGGTGGAGCCGGTCGATCACGCCCTCGCGCAGCGCCGAGCCACCGATCTCCCCGCCGCCCATGATGACCACGTCCTTGTCGCCGGCGACGGCCGTGGCCTGGTCGAGGGCGTCGTGCAGGCCGGTGGTCACGATGTTCATGCGGTCGGTGAGCCGGACGTGGTCGGGTGCCCGGTGGGTGACGACGAAGCACGGCGGCGGGTGGGCGGCGTCGCCCTGGTCGGCGCCGTAGTGCCGGTCGTCGTTCCAGCCGTCGGGGGCGTCGACCACGTCGAACAGGTGGCGGCCCATGACCACCGCGCCCGTGTAGTCCGTGGCTCTGACCAGCACCGCGACGTCCTGCGGGCTGCGGTCGCCGATCGCCCACTCGTGCAGGGGCAGACCGTCGTCGCCCAGCCCGTTGCCCGGGCCGGCGTTCGGGGCGGTGACGTACCCGTCGAGGGAGATCGTGATGTCGAGGATCACTGCCATGTCGGCCCACGATGCCAGGCCGTCCCCCTCCTTCTCAACGTATAGCGGACGGGGGGTCTTGCGGCAAGGCCCCCGCCCGGTCGCAGAATCTCGGACGTGACCCGCCAGACCATCAGCGCCTTCGCCCTGCCCGCCCGCCTCGCCGCCAAGGCGGACCCGACCCTGATCGACCGCGACGAGCGGCACTTCGCCGCCATCGCGGAGACCCTCGAGCAGCAGATCGCCGACCTGTCCGACCGGCTCGACGCCGAGCGCAAGGCCCCGGGCCGCTCGGGCACCGCGGCCGTGGAGCGGGACCAGGAGATCCGGCGGCTCACCGCGCGCCTGCGCACGCTGCGCCGCTTCGGCCTGGACCTGTGCCTCGGCCGGATCGTCAGCGCGGAGGGCGAGACGACGTACGTCGGGCGCCTCGGCCTCACCGACGACGAGGACCGTCGGCTCCTGCTCGACTGGCGCTCGCCCGCGGCCGAACCGTTCTTCGGTGCGACGCACGCGCAGCCGATGGGCCTGGTCAGCCGTCGCCGCTACCGCTGGACGGGCGGGCGGGTCACCGACTACTGGGACGAGGTGTTCACCTCCGACGGGTTCGAGGGGAACGCCGCGCTCGACGACCAGTCGGCCTTCATCGCGAGCCTCGGCACCGACCGGTCCGACCGGATGCGCGACGTGCTGGGCACCATCCAGGCCGACCAGGACGCGATCATCCGCGCGGACTCCCGCGGCGCGCTCGTCGTCGACGGCGGTCCGGGCACGGGCAAGACGGTCGTGGCGCTGCACCGCACCGCCTACCTGCTCTACTCCGACCCGCGCCTCGGGCACCGGCGCGGCGGCGTGCTGTTCGTCGGCCCGCACCAGCCGTACCTGGACTACGTCTCCGACGTGCTCCCCAGCCTGGGCGAGGAGGGAGTGCAGACCTGCACCCTGCGAGACCTGGTCGCCGAGGGGGCCGACGCCGGCGTGGAGGCCGACCCCGAGGTGGCGCGGCTGAAGTCCTCCGCGGCGATGGTGACGGCCATCGAGCCGGCCGTCCGCTTCTACGAGAAGCCACCGACCACGGGCTTCCAGGTCGAGACGCCGTGGGCGGACGTCTGGGTCAGCGCGGAGGACTGGGCCGAGGCCTTCGAGGCGCCCGAACCCGGCACGCCGCACAACGAGGCGCGCGACCAGGTCCGCGACGCCCTCCTCGAGATCCTGATGGACAAGGTCGACGACGACGAGGTCGAGCGCGACCAGCTGCGCCGCGCGCTGCTGCGGGACAAGGACCTCACGACGGCGCTGAACCGGGCGTGGCCGCTGCTCGAGCCGACCGACCTCGTCGGCGACCTGTGGTCGGTGCCGGCCTACCTGCGACTGTGCGCACCCTGGCTCGAGGTGCCCGAGATCCGGCTGCTCCAGCGGGAGGAGGCGCAGGCCTGGACGGTCTCCGACCTGCCGCTCCTCGACGCCGCCCGGCAGCGGCTCGGGGACCCCGAGGAGTCGCGGCGCCGGCGGCGGAACGAGGCCACCCTCGCCGCCGAGCGCGAGTACATGACGCAGGTGGTGGACCACCTCGTCGAGAACGACGACACCGAGCTGGGCCTGATGCAGATGCTCAAGGGCCAGGACATGCGCGACAAGCTCGTCGACGAGGCGGGGTTGCCGACCGCCGACCCGGACGTGCTGGCCGGCCCGTTCGCGCACGTCGTGGTCGACGAGGCGCAGGAGCTGACCGACGCCGAGTGGCGGATGCTGCTCAGCCGCTGCCCGTCGCGGAGCCTGACCATCGTCGGCGACCGCGCGCAGGCCCGGCATGGGTTCACCGAGTCGTGGCGGGAGCGGCTCGAGCGGGTCGGCCTCGACGCGATCGAGCTGGCGTCGCTGAGCATCAACTACCGGACGCCGGAGGAGGTCATGGCGGAGGCGGAGCCGGTGATCCGCGCCGCGCTGCCGGACGTCAACGTGCCCACGTCGATCCGCGGCAGCGGCCGCCCGGTGGTGCACGGGTCCGTCGCGGACCTGAGCGCGATCCTCGACGCCTGGCTCGCGGCCCACGCCACGGGCGTCGCGTGCGTCATCGGCGACCCCACCTTCCCCGGCACGTCTCGCGTCCGGTCGCTGCGCCCCGAGCTGGCGAAGGGCCTGGAGTTCGACCTGGTGGTGCTGGTGGACCTGGAGGCGTTCGGCACCGGGATCGAGGGCGCGGTCGACCGCTACGTGGCGATGACCCGGGCCACGCAGGAGCTGGTGATCCTGGTGTCGGAACCGGGTGGGAGCATCGCGGCATGACGGAGTCGCGACACCTGAGCGTGCACATCGACCGCCCGGTGACCGAGGTCTACGCGTTCGCGTCCGACCCGGCCAACCTGCCGCGGTGGGCGCCGGGCCTGGGGAGCGCCATCACCCGGGTCGGCGACAGCTGGGTCGTCGAGACGTCCGAGGGTCAGGTGCACCTCACGTTCGCCCCGCACAACCAGTACGGAGTGCTCGACCACCACGTGGTCACCCCGTCGGGCGAGAACGTCTACGTGCCGATGCGGGCGCTGGCCGACGGCGACGCGACCGAGGTGGTGTTCACCCTGCGCCGAGGCCCGGGCATGACCGACGACGAGCTCGAGCGGGACGCGGCGCTGGTGTCCGCAGATCTCGCCCGCCTGAGGTCGGTGCTCGAGGGCGTGCGGGTGGGATCGTCTGAGGATGTCCGGGACCGCGACGCCTGAGGGGCTGCCCCGGCGCGCTCTGGTCTGGGCGGTGGTGACGGTCGTCGGTGTCCTCGCGGCCGTCGCGCTGGACCGGCTCGCCGGAGCGGTGGACGACGACGTCGGTCGCCGAGCCGCCGACGACGCGCGCGCCAAGCTCGCGGTCGCGGTCGAGGCCATCCGGACGGACGTCGAGGCCGGCGCGGGCCTGCGGGGCGAGGACCTGGCCGCGGCGGTGTCGGGCCGCGTCGACGACGTCTACCGCGGCGTGGTCACGGAGGTGACCGCCACGGACCGCGGGGCACGCGTGGACGCGTACGTCGACGGCGACGCGAGCCACCTGGGTGGAGTGCTGGGAACCGAGCTGACCCGCCGGCTCTGCGTGCGCATCACGGTCGAGCCGGGGGCCGACCGTCAGGTCGACGTCTCGGACATCGCGTGCTCCGGCGCCGCGGCCCGGCTGCCCCCCGACACCCGGGAGACGCACCTGACGGACTCAGCCTCCCGGTAGCACCGCGGCGATCGCGCTGACCTCGATGAGGGCGCCCGGGACGCCGAGCCCGGCGACCCGGGCCGCCGTGACCAGCGGCGGCGGTCCGTCGACGGCGAGCCGCGGCGCGATGGCGCCGTACGCGGCGCGCAGGTCGGCGTCCGCGTCGATGAGGACCGTCCACTGCACGACGTCCGCGAGCGTGGCCCCCGCCGCCTCCAGTGCGGTCTGGACGTTGTCGATGGTGCGGACGGACTGCTCGGCGACGTCGTCCGAGACGACCGTGCCGGTGTCGTCGACGCCGTTCTGGCCGCCGACGTAGATGGTCGTCGCGCCCGCGGGCACGACGACGGCGTGGCTGAACGCCGGGCTCTTGACCAACCCGGCCGGTTGCAGGCGTGTGATCTCCATGGCACCCACCGTGGCACGCACCTCCGACACGGTCGGGTCGGTCAGCGGCTGAGCGCCGTCTCCTGGGTGAGGCGGGTCATCTTGTGCGGGTTGCGGACGGCGTAGATGCGCGCGACCCGCCCGTCCTCGATCACCAGGCTCATCACCGTGTTGAGCTCGCCGCCGATGTGCACCTGGGCGGCCGGACCGCCGTTGAGCCAGGTCGGCGTCGACACCACGTCGTCGGTGAGCGCGGCCAGGCCGGCGAGGAACGGGCCCACCCGGTCGGCACCGGTGATCGGGCGCGGCGCGGCGTTGACGACCCCGCCGCCGTCGGCCACCACCACGACGTCCGGCGCGAGGACGTCGAGCAGGCCCTGCAGGTCGCCGTCGCGGATCGCGGCGAGGAACCGCTCCACCACCGCGGTCTGCTCCGCCTTGCTCACCTGCTGCCGGGGTCGGCGGGCGGCGACGTGCTCGCGGGAGCGATGGGCGATCTGCCGCACGGCCGCCGACGTCTTGCCGACGGCGTCGGCGATCTCGTCGTACGGCGTGTCGAAGACCTCCCGGAGCACGAACACCGCCCGAGCCGTCGGGTCCAGGGTCTCCAGCACGGTGAGCATCGCGAACGACAGGCTCTCGGCCAGCTCGACGTCCTCGGCCACGTCGGGGCTGGTCAGCAGCGGCTCGGGTAGCCACTCGCCGACGTAGTCCTCGCGCAGCCGTGCCAGCGTCCGCATCCGGTTGAGCGAGAGCCGGGTGACGATCCGCACGAGGTACGCCCGCTCGTCGCGCACCTCCGACCGCGCCGCGGGCGCGAGGTCGGCCCAGCGCAGCCAGGTTTCCTGCACGACGTCCTCGGCGTCGGCGGCGGAGCCGAGCATCTCGTACGCGACCGTGAACAGCAGGCTGCGGTGCGCGACGAACGGGTCGACGGCCGAGGGCTCGGTCATGCCTGCGACGCTACGTGGCTCGGCTGGGCCAGCGGCGGCAGGTCGCACGACGCGGCGAACCCCTCGGCCTCGATGCCGAGCGCCGCGTTGGTCCGCGCATAGAGGTTGGCCAGCGCGACCCACGACGTCAGCTCGACCAGGGCAGGTGCGCCGAGCTGGTCGAGCAGCCGCGCCGAGAGCTCGTCGGTGACGGTCGGGGGCGTCTGCGTCATCGCCTCGGCGTACTCCAGCACGTCGCGCTCGAGCGGCGTGAACACGGTCGACTCGCGCCAGCGCGGCACCTGCTGCGCCTTGGTCATGTCCAGACCCTCGTTGTGGGCCTGGAAGTAGCCCAGGTCGAGGCACCACGAGCACCCGATCAACGAGGCCGCGGCCATGTGGGCGTAGGACTTCAGGTCCTCGTCGCAGGCGTGCCACCGGGCCGACTTCTGGCCCAGTCCCAGGCTGAACTTCAGGATGGCCGGGTTGTTCGCCATCACGCCGAGCGCCTCGGGCACCTTGCCGAACATCTTCGAGCTGAACCTCTTCACCAGGGCCCCGTAGAGCCCGGTGATCTCGGTCGCGGGGACCCGCGTCGTGCTGGTCATGTCGTCCTCCTCGTGTCGGTGACATGAAGACACCGGCCGAGGCGGATCTGTGACAGCGATCAGCCGCGCAGCGGCCGGCCGCGCGCGTCGCGGGCGAACCTCCCGCGTCGCACCGAGAGGTACAGCAGCCCTTCGACGAACCCGCAGAAGCCCATCACCAGCGCCGCCAGCCCCAGCGTGAAGAACCCGCCGATCACCGTGATCGCCAGCATGATCAGGCCCCGGCGCCAGTAGCCGAGGTACATGCGGTGCAGACCGAGGGCCCCGAGGAACACGCCGAGCAGCCCGGCGGCGACGCGCGAGCGCTGCCACACGGGGAGCCGGAGCCGGAGCTGCGGCCACTGCCACGGGTCGCGTACGACGGCGGGGGCAGGCATCGCGTCCTCGACGTCCGGCACCGGTCCGGGCGGGTAGCGCACGGTGGCCGACAGGGGCTGGAACGGTGCGTCGGGCGCCCGCAGCGGGCGCCGTGTGACCACCGGTCGCTCGAGGTCGTCGTCGAGGTCGAGGATCGTCGGGCGGTCCATCATGTCGGTCACGGGGACTCCCGCGGGTCAGGGGTGACGCGGATGCTTCGAGGGTAAGCCCGCTGCGCCCGCAGGGCTACGGGCGCTCCGCGACCTCCGGCCGCGACGCGAACAGGTTCAGGCCCAGTGCGCCCGAGAGGTAGCGCGTGGCCAGCTGGCCGCGGACGCTGTTGCCGGCGGCGTCGAGCCGTGGGGAGAAGGTGCTCAGGCTGCCCTTGCCGGGGGCGACGGTGACGATGCCTCCGGAGACCCCGCTCTTACCGGGCAGACCGATGCTGAACAGCCACTCGCCGGACCGCTCGTAGAGCCCGCTGGTGGCCAGGGCGGCGAGCACGTAGCGGCACACCGACGCGTCGACCACGCGCTCGCCGGTGACCGGGTTCACGCCTCCGTCGGCCAGGGTCGCGCCCATGACGGCCAGGTCCTTCGCGGAGACGAGCAGCGAGCACTGCCGCGTGTAGACGTCCGTCGTCTCCAACGGGTCGTGGGCGATCCGGCCGTAGCTCTCCAGCAGCCGGGCGATCGCCTGGTTGCGACGGTTGTGCGCCGCCTCCGAGGCGTACACGTCCGCGTCCAGCTCCAGGGGGCGGCCCGCGAACGCCGAGAGCCCGGCCTGCAGGAACGCCCACTTCTCGTCGGCACTGCCGCCCGGCACGAGGCTCGTGGTCGCCAGCGCGCCCGCATTGACCAGCGGGTTCATCGGGCTGCCGGCGTTCAGCTCGAGCGCCATGACCGAGTTGAACGGCAGGCCGGTGTTGTTCACGCCGACGGCGTGGAGCACCGCCTCCGGGCCGAGCGCGTCGCAGACGAGCGCGAACACGAACGCCTTGGAGACGGACTGGATCGAGAACGCGTGCAGGGCGTCGCCGACGCTGTGGGAGGCGCCCGTGACCGAGACGATGCTCAGCCCGAAGAGCGCCGGGTCGGCCTCCGCGAGCGCGGGGATGTAGTCGGCCACCGCTCCGTCGTCGACCCCCGCGTACCGGTCGTGCGCGTCGTGCATCAGCCGCACCACGAGCTCCTCGCGCGGCAGGTGCCCGGTCGAGATCAGCTCAGGGTCGTGGAAGTCGTCGCTCACAGGTGACATACCAGCACATGACGGACCCCTAGCCGGGCGGGCGCACGGCGGTCGTGAGCAGGTGCGAGCTCAGCCCGAGCAGGCTCGGCTCCGCCTCGACTGCCCGCGCCGCGTCGAGCACCACCTCGCGGTCGGCGGGGTCCGCGCCGTCGTCGAACACCGCCGCCACCGACCGCACCCAGTGACCCATCCCCTCGACCCCGACGGTCTCGCGCACGGCGAGGCCGGCCTCCGACGCCTCGGCGCCCAGCTCCTCGGGCCGGTGGAAGTACGCGGTGGTGAACCAGCGCGGGTCGCCTGTCGGGTTCTCGTGCACGCCGGTGGCCAGGTCCTGCGCGACGATCGCGCGGAACGCGGGGTCGAAGAGGTACGCCTGCGCCAGCCCGTCGAACAAGGACGCGAACCGCGAGATCCCCATGGCGACCACCACCCCTCCGGGCACCACCACGCGCGCCGCCTCGCGCCACACGGCCAGCCGGTCCGCGCGGTCGGTCAGGTGGTACAGCGGCCCGAGCAGCAGGACGGCGTCGACCGACGCGTCCGCCAGCGGGAGCGTGCGCGCGTCGCCGACCGTCGCGGTGAAGCGCGGGTGGTCGCCGAGGTTCTCGGTCGCGCGGGCGACGTGGCCGGCGAGCAGGTCGACCAGGTGCACGGTGTGCCCGTCCGCGAGCAGCCACTCCGCGTGCACCCCCGTCGCGCCGCCGACGTCGAGCACGCGCGACCCCGGCGCGAGGTGCCGCCGGACGATCTCCTGGACCCGGGCGAGCTCGAGGCGGCCCAGACCCTGCCGGAGGCGCTGGTCCTCGTCGTACGCGGTGTCGTAGTGGTGATGGAGCGGTTCGTCGACCATCGCGTCACCGTAGGAGCGTTCAGCCGGTCAGCGCACGACAAATCAGGAGACGAGGCTCCCGACGATGATCACGAGCACCAGGGCGCCGATCAGGGCGGGCACCGTCGACGCCAGGACGAGCGTGGTCCGCGTCCGCCACCGCGGCGCCCGGCCGCGCCGCGCCTGCACGAACCCGACAGTCAGGGCGGCCAGGGCCGGGACCACGGCGTACACGAGGATGCCCGCGGCTGCGAGGCCACCCCACGACTCCGGGTCGCGCGCACCCTCGACGGCGTAGACCACGGCAGCGACCGCCCCGACCGCCGACACGCCGCCCGCGAGGAGCCCGATCCAGCCCACGACCGTCGCCCACGGGAATCGGGTGGTCGTCGGGGAGGCCGGCATGCCAGGACCGTACCCGTGGGTATCGTCCCCCAGGGACGTGTCGACGAACGGGGACGATGGCGTGGTGCGCAGCGAGTACGCCGGCGAGGGGCTCGACGAGGGCGGGCTCGCGCCGACGCCGCTCGAGCAGGTCCGCCGCTGGGTCGCCGACGCGGAGGCCCGCCAGGCGGAGCGCGGTGACGTCCCCGAGCCGACCGCCCTGTCGGTGGCCACGGTCGACGCCGACGGCCGGCCGAACGTGCGGACCGTCCTCATGCGCTTCCTCGACGAGCGCGGCCCGGGGTTCGTCACCGACCTCGGATCGGCCAAGAGCCGGGAGATCACCGCGACCGGGTCGATCGCGGCGTCGCTGACGTGGCCGGCGATGTACCGCGCGGTGCGGTTCCGCGGTCGCGCGGTGCCCGTGGGGCGCGACGACATCGCGGCATACTTCGCGACGCGGCCGTGGGGGTCGCGGATCAGCGCGTGGGCGTCGGACCAGTCCCAGCCGGTCGCCGACCGCGCGACGCTCGTCGCGACGTACGAGCGGTTCGCCGCGCTCTACCCCGACACGGGCGCGCCGGACGACGTCCCGGTCCCTGACGGCTGGGGCGGGTGGCGCATCGAGTGCGACGAGGTCGAGCTCTGGGCCGGACGCCGGGACCGGCTGCACGACCGCCTCGTGTTCACGCGCGTCGCAGACGGGGACCTCGGCACGCCCGCGGCGTGGACGGTGCACCGCCGCCAGCCCTGAAATGCCGTCGACGGCCGGGGAGCGCCCTGCCATCGTCGGCACGGTGGACGACCCCTGGGACACCGAGACCGCGCTGCAGTACGACACCCCCGGCACCGGCATGTTCGCGCCGGAGGTGCTGGGACCGACCGTGGACCGGCTGGCGGCGCTCGCGGACGGGGGGCGGGCTCTCGAGCTCGCCATCGGCACCGGCCGGGTCGCGGTGCCGCTCGCGGAGCGCGGCGTGCCCGTCGTCGGCATCGAGCTGTCCCGGCCGATGGTCGAGCAGCTCCGCACCAAGGTCGACGAGGCGACCATCCCGGTGGTCGTCGGCGACATGGCGAGCGCGACCGCCCCCGGTGAGTTCCGGCTCGTGTACCTCGTGTTCAACACCATCGCGAACCTGCTGACGCAGGAGGAGCAGGTCGCGTGCTTCCGCAACGCCGCGCGACACCTGGCCCCCGGCGGGCGGTTCGTCATCGAGCTCTGGGTGCCCGAGCTCCGCAAGCTCCCGCCGGGCACGGCCGCGACCGTCTGGCTCTCGGAGCCCGGCTACATCGGCCTGGACACCTACGACGTCCTGCACCAGCGCGTGGTCTCGCACCACTTCCGGTTCGACGAGACGCGACAGGCCCGGCTGGGCCGCACCGCCCACCGGTACGTCTGGCCGGCCGAGCTCGACCTCATGGCGCAGCTGGCCGGCTTCACGCTGGAGACCCGGCACGCCGACTGGTCGGGCGCGGAGTTCACCGAAGACTCCCGATCGCACGTCTCGGTCTACCGGCTGACGGCGTAGCTGGCCAGGATCGAGCCGTTCGCCCCGACCTCGACGTGCGTGGACCTCAAGGTGACCGCCTGCCGCGGCGCCCCGTCGACGATCGACGGCGTGCCCTGCCCGCCGACCAGGGCCGGGATGGTCAGGACATGCAGCTCGTCGACCAGACCGGCGTCGAGCAGCGCGGCGTTGAGTCCGCCGCCGCCCTCCGACACGACGCACTCCGCGCCGAGCACCTCGCGCAGCCGGACCAGCGCGGCCGTCAGGTCGACGCGCTGTTCCCCGGCGACGAGGTACGGGATCGCCCGGCGGCGCAGGTCCGCGAGGTACGGACGCGGGGTGCGGCGGCACACCAGGATCAGCAGGCTCGTCTCGTCGTCGCCCGTGAACGTCCACGGCACGCGGCCCCGACCGTCCACCACCGCGAACCACCGCGGGGTGCGCCGCGGCACGAAGTCGGACCAGAGGTCCGGCTCGTCGGACTCCGGCAGGTCCACCGGGCCGGCGTCGTCGGGGACGAAGGTGCCGCTGCCCTCGAGGACGACGGTCGGACGGTGCCGCCCGATCGCCGCCGCCCGCCGCGCGACGAGCGCGTCCGCGTCCGCCGGCCACAGGTCCTTCCACCGCCGGTCCACCGCGTCGTCGAGGAGCCGCTCGTCGCGGCTCAGGGTGATCCGGCCGTCGACCGTGGCCGTGACGGACACGATGACGCGCGGGCGGGTGGTCATCCCGGGACGGTACGACCACCCGCCCACACGGCTCAGAGCTCGCGCAGGACCTCGCGGGCGAACCGCTCGGAGCGCTCGCGCAGCCCCTCGATGCGGCGCTGCACCACCCCGACGGGGTCCTGACCGGCCTCGATGATCGTCGGCTTGCGCCGGACGTTGCCGGAGCAGTCGAAGTTCGTGCAGATCAGGGTGCCGATGGTGTCGCCGTTGCGGCCGGGTCCGCCGGCGCGGCGGGCGACGTACATCGAGACGTCCTCGGTCGCGTACACGTCCTCGCACCAGGCGCAGACGGCTCGGCGGCGCTTGGCGGTGCCCTCGGGCGAGCGCAGGGTCACGCCCACCAGGGTGTCGCCGACGGGGATGACGACGTACGCGCGCAGGGGCGCCTTGCGATCGATCCACCCGAGGTAGTCGAGGCGGTCCCAGCGCAGGTCGGCCAGGTCGGCGGGCAGGGTCAGCTGGGCGGCCTCGCGCTTCGAGCAGTTCACGAAGGACGCGCGGATCTGGGGTTCGGTCAGGGGGTTCATGGGTCTCGGCTCTCGTGCGACGTGGGAGTGCACGCCTGAGCGCCGTGTGGCGTCAGGCGTGCCGGGCGGGCGTCCGGTCGCCGACTGAGCAGGCCTCGACGGCCGCCCCGCTTCCCCGCTGCATCGTGATGCGCTCCGATCCGACGGCCGGGGGCTCGTCCCGCGGCACAGCTCGCACCGATGGTGCGCTCTCGGCCACCGACGAGTCAAAGCAGCAACCGAGGAGTTGCATCTCGGAGGACAGAGTGCAACCCTTGAGTTGCATCCGCACCCGAACCGGAGGATCGACCATGACCCAGCCGCCCGCCGTCGTCGACACCGAGAGCTACACCGTCACGCGCACCGTGCACATCAGGGCGACGCCCGCGCGGGTGTGGGCGGCCCTCACGCGCGACGACCTGATCTCCCAGTGGTTCGGCACCTCCGCGTCGCTGCCCGACCTGCGCGTGGGCGGGGAGGGGACGTTCGGCTGGGCGGACTACGGCGAGTTCCCCGTGCGGATCGAGGAGTACGACGAGCCGGTCGTCTTCGCGTTCACGTGGGGCACCCCCGCCGAGCCCCTCCGCCCCGACAACTCCACGCTGGTCCGCTTCACGCTGGTCCCGGACGGCGACGCGACGGTGCTCAGCGTCGTCGAGTCCGGCTTCGGCCTGCTCGGCCGGGACCCCGTCGACGCGATGAACTCCAACCGTGAGGGCTGGACCAGCGAGCTGGACGAGCTGGTCGCCTTCGTCGAGGCCACCCCGTGACCGCGACCCTGGTCCCGGTCTTCGCCGCGCTCGCGGACGACACCCGCTGGGCCGTCCTGCAGGAGCTGGGCCGGGCAGAGCTGTCGGCATCGGCGCTGGCCACACGCTTCCCGGTGTCCCGGCAGGCCATCGCGAAGCACCTGGCGGTGCTGGCAGACGCCGGCCTGGTGGAGTCGGTCCGCGCCGGGCGCGAGATCCGGTACCGCGCCCTCGGCTCCCGGCTGAGCGAGACCGCCCGGGCGCTCGAGGCGATCGGCGCCGAGTGGGACAGCCGGCTGTCCTCGATCGCGCGCATCGCCGAGTCCCTGTCGGACGAGGACGTCACGCCTCCGCGGTGACCTCGCGGATCACGTGCCGGGCGTTGGACGCCAGGGCGTGGTTGGTGTCGCGGTAGTACGGCAGCTGGACGAGGGCCTGCGCGAGCGCGCGGGCGCGGGCCCTCGTCCACGTCGGGTCGTCCACCTCGAGTTCGTCCCGGAACACGGCGCGGGCCCGCGGCGGCAGGAGGTTCCAGGCGACGCCGAGGTCCAGCGTGGGGTCGCCGACGCCGATCCCCGCGAAGTCGATCAGCCCCGTGAGCCGGTCGTCGACCAGCAGGAGGTTCCCGGGGGCGACGTCGCCGTGCACCCACGTGCGCTCGCCGGCCCACTCGGCCGTGGCGAGCGCGTGCTCCCAGATCGCCGTGACCCGGGCCGTGTCGATCTCGTCGGTCAGCGCGGCGATGTCCCGGCGGACCTGCTCGTCGCGGTCGGCGAGCGGTCCGGCCTTGGCGACGCCACCGTCGAGGTCGATCGCCCGTACGGCGCGGACCAGCGCCGCGAGGTCACGGGCCAGGACCTCGGGCTCCCGGAGCTCGCCGAGCCGGGGGTTCACGCCGGGGACCCAGCTCAGCACCGACCAGGTCCACGGGTACTCGTCGGTCGGGTCCCCGACGGCGATCACCCGGGGGATGGTCACGGGCAGCAGGCCGTGCACCCGGGGCAGCCACCGCGCCTCGTGGTCGACACCGCCGCTCGCCCAGTGGATGCGCGGCAGCCGGACGACGAGCTCGTCGCCCAGCCGGAACATCGCGTTGTCCGTGCCGCTCGAGGCGACCCGCCGGACCGGGAGGTCCGCCCACCGCGGCAGCTGGGTGGCGACGAGTCGCCGCACCAGGTCGACGGGCAGGTCGAGCTCGTCGGCGTGCATCCCTGTGGTGGCCATCCGGACCAGTCGAGCAGGAGGTGCTCACCGCGGACAACCGGATTGTCGGGCGACCCGCACGGGCGCGATCCTGGGCCGATGGAGCTCGAGTTCAGCGGCGAGATCATCTACTGGCGGGGTCCGTCGCCGTTCCACTACGTGCCGGTGCCGGAGGCGGAGAGCGCGAGCATCAAGGCCGTGTCGTCGATGGTCACCTACGGGTGGGGGGTGATCCCGGTGCTCGCGCGCATCGACGACACGGAGTGGGAGACGTCCCTGTTCCCCAAGGACGGGCGCTACCTGGTCCCGGTCAAGGCGATGGTGCGCAAGGCCGAGTACCTCGACGTCGGCGACACGGTCACCGTCCGGCTGATCCTGGGCGGTCCGCGCTGACGGGCGCGCGAAAATCGCGGCTGCGCTCGGCGGGCAGGCGGATATCGTCGGCCCATGCCTGCGCAGCCGCCGACCTCGTTCCCGTCCGACGCCGCCGCCTGGCCGGACTACCTCGCGACCACCGTCGACGCGTCCCTCGACGACGCCCGCGCACTGGTCGCCACCCTGAAGGACGGCACGCCGCGGACGACGGCCGAGGTGCTCGCCCTCTGGAACGACGCGGACATCGCGCTGGGGTCGGCGTCGGCCGCGGCGCACCTGCTCGCCGAGGTGCACCCCGACGCCGAGCTGCGGGCCGCCGCGGAGGAGCGGGCGCAGGCGGCCGAGGACCTGGGCACGGAGCGCGGCCTGGACCACGAGCTGTGGCAGGTGCTCGCCGCCACCGAGCCCGACGGCCTGGACGCCGGTGCGGCACGCGTCCGCGAGCACGTGCTGCGCGACTTCCGACGGGCTGGCGTGGACCGCTCGCCCGAGGACCGCGAGCGGCTGCGCGCGCTGGCCCAGCGCTGCACGGAGATCGGTCTGGAGTTCTCCCGTAACATCCGCGACGGAGTGCGGAGCATCACGGTCCGGCCCGAGCAGCTGGACGGGCTCCCCGACGACTTCCGCGCGGAGCACCCCGCCGGCGAGGACGGGCTCGTCACGCTGACCACGGAGTACCCGGACCTGCTGCCCGTCCGCACGTACGCGACCGACCCCGACGTCCGGCTCGCACTCACCCGCGAGCACCAGTCCCTTGGCTGGCCCGCCAACGAGCCGCTGCTGGCGGAGCTGCTCCGGCTGCGGGCCGAGCGCGCCACGCTGCTGGGCTACCCGGACTGGCCGACCTACGACGCCGAGGTCAAGATGATCGGCTCCGGCCAGGCGATCGCCGACCTGATCGAGCGGCTCGACGCCCTCACCGCGGCTCCGGCCGCCCGGGACGTCGACGTCATGCTCGCGCGCTACCGGCAGGACGTCCCCGACGCGACGGCGGTCACTCCCGCGGACAACCTCTACTACGAGCAGGTGATCAAGAACGAGGACTACGACGTCGACGCCCGCACCGTCCGCGAGTACTTCCGCTACGAGGCCGTGCTGCCCGGCATCCTCGACGTGGTGCAGCGGCTGTTCGACATCTCCCTGCAGCCCGTCGAGGTGCCCACCTGGCACGACGACGTCCAGGTCTACGACGTCGCCGCCGACGGCGAGCTGATCGGCCGGGTGTACCTGGACATGCACCCGCGACCGGGGAAGTTCAACCACGCCGCCCAGTTCGGGCTGGTGCCGGGCATCGCGGGGCGGTCGCTGCCGGAGGGAGTCCTGGTCTGCAACTTCCCCACCGGCCTCATGGAGCACGACGACGTGCTGACGTTCTTCCACGAGCTGGGCCACCTGGTGCACGAGGTGCTCGGCGGCCGGCAGCCGTGGGCCATGTTCACGGGCGTGGCCACCGAGTGGGACTTCGTCGAGGCGCCCAGCCAGCTGCTCGAGGAGTGGGGCTGGGACGCGGGCGTGCTGGGCTCCTTCGCGACGAACGCCGCCGGCGAGCCCATCCCCGCGGACCTGGTCGCTGCGATGCGCCGGGCCGACGGCTTCGCGCGCGGCGCGTGGACGCGCCGGCAGCTCAACTACACGGCCCTGTCCTACGGCCTGCACGCCGACCCACCGGCCGACCTCGCCGCGTACACCGCCGACGTCGATGCCCGCTTCGGCCCGTACACCCCGATCGCCGGCACGCACCAGTACGCCGGGTTCGGGCATCTCGACGGCTACGGGTCCGCGTACTACACGTACCTCTGGAGCCTGATCATCGCGAAGGACCTGCGCACCGCGTTCACGGACGGCCTCATGGACCCGGTCGTCGGCCGCCGCTACCGGGAGGCGATCCTGGCGCCCGGTGGGTCGGCCGACGCCGCCGACCTGGTCGAGAGCTTTCTCGGCCGGCCGTCGTCGTTCGACGCCTTCGAGGCGTGGCTGGAGGAGGGCGCATGAGCCGGACCGTGCAGCTGCGTCGCTACAACCTCAAGCCGCACCTGGTCGACGACTTCCTCGCGTGGTGGCCCTCACTGCTGGTGCCCGCCCGGGCGGCCTACGGGTTCACCGTCGAGTCCGCGTACCTCAACCGGGAGACCGCCGAGTTCACCTGGGCCGTCAGCGCCGAGGGTGACGTCGAGGAGTTCCGCCGGCTCGAGCAGGCGTGGATGGCGTCGCCCGAGCGCGTGACGGTGTTCGAGGGCATCGACGGGTGGAACGACTCGACGGTCATCGCCTTCGTCGAGCGGCTCGTCTGAGCGCTCAGGCGCCGTAGCGGCGCAGGCGTTCCTGCATGTCCGCGTACGAGGTCACGGCCGGCACCGGCAGCCCGTCGCGGACGGCGGCCGCCACCTGGACCGCGGAGTCGACCGCCGCACGGTAGGGCAGCGAGCCGGTGCTGACCCGGCGGACGCCGAGGTCACCGAGCTCGGCCAGGCTCAGGCCCGGCATCGCCAGGACGTTGAGCGGCACCGGGATCTCCCGGGCAAGGACGTGCAGGTCGGCGGGGGTGAGCACGCCCGGGACGAACGGGACGAAGATCCCGCCGGCGCCCGCGTCGACGTAGGCGAGCGCCCGGGCGACGGTCGCCTGCAGCGTGGCGTGCTGGTCGAACCAGAAGGTGTCGACGCGCGCGTTGACGAACAGGTCGGGGCATGCGTGGACGACCGCCGCGACCTTGGCCGCATGACGTGCGGTCTCGACCAGCCGGCCGTCGGTGCTGTCCTCGAGGTTGATGCCGGCGACCGGCAGACCCCTGACGTAGGTGGCGACCGTGTCCGGGTCGTCGTCGAACCCGTCCTCGACGTCCGCGGAGACGGGCACGGGCAGGTGCGCCAGCCGCAGGACGAGCTCGCGCGTGGTGACGCGCGTCGCGCGACCGCCGTCGGGTCGGCCCGTCGCGGCGCCGACGCCGAAGCTCGTGGTGCCCACGGCCGGGAAGCCGGCGTCGACGAACGCCAGCGCCGACCCGACGTCCCAGGCGTTGGGCAGCAGCAGCGGGGTGGGCCCGTCGTGCAGGGCGCTGAACGTCGTCATGAGGAGAACGCCGCACGCCAGAAGTCGGTGAACACCGGCGACGGCTGGGGCGACGTCCAGGCGTCCGTGGTGAGCAGGATCGCGATGGTGTCGGTCACCGGGTCAGTCCACCACGTCTGCCCGAGACCGCCGTCCCAGCCGAACGAGCCGGCGTGCCGACCGTCGGGCGCGTCCCGCAGGAACACGCCGAGCCCGAGGCCCCATCCTTCGCGTCCCTCGGGATCATGCGCGCCGACGTGCGCGGACGTCATCGCGGTCACCGACTGCGGGCTCAGCACGGTGGCCCCACGGGCGCGGAGCATCAGCGCGAACGCGTGCAGGTCCGCGACCGACGACGCCAGCCCCGCGGCGGCGTCGGGGAACGCGGGCGGTCGCGACCACTGCCCGTCGACCTCGTCGTAGACGTCCTCGCCCAGCCACTGCCGGTCGAGTCGCGACAACGCGCCGGCGGGCACGTGGAACCCGGTGTCCGTCATGCCGAGCGGGTCGAGCAAACGTGCGGCGAGCAGCTCGGGCAACGGGCGGCCCCCGGCGCGGGCGAGGAGCACGCCGAGCACCTGCGCGCTCGTGTTGTAGAGCCAGCGCGCGCCGGGCTGCACGGCGAGGGGCACCGAGCCGAGGACCCGCATCCACTCGTCGGGCGGTGGTGCGTGCTGCGGCGACGGCGGTCCGACGGGCAGGCCGCGCTCCGCGAGCGCGCCGAGCACCGCGCCGGGGAACGGCCCGCCGAAGTCCATCCCGATGCCGAGCCGGAACTCGAGCACGTCGCGCACGGTGACGGGCCGCCCCGCCGGGACCGTGTCGTCGAGCGGGCTGTCGGGGGTGCGCAGCACGCGCCGGTCCGCCAGCTCGGGGAGCCAGGCGTCGACGTCGTCGTCGAGGCCCAACGCGCCGTCGTCGACCAGCGCCATCGCCAGCGCCGCGACCACCGGCTTGGTCACCGACGAGATCCGGAAGATCGAGTCGGACCGCGCGATGCCGGCGACCCCGCTGCTCACCGACCCGCCTCGGTCCACCAGCCACCCCGCGCCGTGCACCTCGCCCGACGCGACCCGCTCCGCGACCACCCGCTCCACGTCCATCCCCCCACCCTGCACCGAGGCTCCGACAGCGACCCGCCGAGGTGCTCTAGGTTCGGCGGCATGGAGTCACCGGTGCGGGAGTCGCACGGGCTGCGGCTGATCCTCGGGATCGTGTCCGTGCTGGTCGGGGCCGTGCTGACGATCCGGCCGTTCTCGTCGCTCGCCGTCCTCATGGTGGTGCTCGTCATCGGCTTGACGATCACCGGGATCTCCGGGCTGGTGGTGCGGGACGGCGTCCTGTCGACGGTGCTGCGGGGCATCGTCCACCTGGTCGCCGCCATCGCGATCGTCGTCTGGCCGGGCGCGTCGATCGTGGTCGCCACGGTCGTCGTCGGTCTCGCGCTCGTCGTCGGCGGGGCCGTCGACCTGGCCCACGTCCCACACGTGCACGGCACCGCCCGGGCGAGCGCGGTGCTGGGCGGCATGACGTCGATCGCGTTCGGCGTCCTCGCCCTCTCCTGGCCCGACGTGACGGTGCTCGTGATCGCGGTGCTCTTCGGAGCGTGGCTGGTGGTGGTCGGCATCACCGAGATCGTGGGGTTCTTCCGGCGGCAACACACCCCGGCCAGGCTGCCCGATCGGCCGCGCGGCGGGTGGTGGCGGCTGGCGGGGAACCTGCTGGGCGCGCTCGTCGCCGTGCTGCTGGTCGCGGTGAGCCTCGTCCTGCAGAGCAGGGTGCCGATGCCCGACGCGTTCTACGACGCGCCGGACGACGTCCCCTCCGCGCCGGGCGTGCTCCTACGCACCGAGCCGTTCCACAGCGACGAGATCCCCGCCGGCGCCACGGCCTGGAAGATCCTCTACACGACGACCCGGGACGAGGGGGAGCCGGCGGTCGCGAGCGGGCTGGTGGTCACCCCCGACGGGACGGGTCCGATCCCCGTCGTCGCGTGGGCGCACGGCACGACCGGCGTCGCGCCGGGCTGCGCACCCTCCGTCCTCGACGACGGGCTGGCCGCCGGCGCCATGTTCCTGCAGGACGAGGTCCTGGGCGCGGGCTGGGCGATGATCGCCGCCGACTACATCGGCCTCGGCGTCGCCGGCCAGCACCCGTACCTCATCGGACAGGGCGAGGGCCGCTCGGTCCTCGACGCGGTCCGTGCCGCTCACCAGCTCACCGACGCGCACCTGTCGGAGCAGACCGTGGTCTGGGGCCACTCGCAGGGCGGGCACGCGGCGCTCTGGGCGGGGATGCTCGCTCCCACCTATGCACCCGAGCTGGAGATCGACGGCGTCGCTGCGCTCGCGCCCGCCAGCAACCTGCCGGGTCTGGTCGACGCGACGGAGGGGGTGACCGGCGGCGAGCTCTTCGCGTCCTACGTCGTGGACGCGTACACCGCGACCTACCCGGACGTCACCTACGACGACCTGGTCAGGCCGGGCGCGCGGATCATCGTGCGGGAGATGGCTCAACGCTGCCTCGCGGAGCCGGGGATCCTGGTCTCAGCGCTGACCTCCGTGTCCCTCGACAAGCCGATCTGGTCCGGCGACCCGAGCAGCGGGCCGTTCCTCGCACGCCTCGAGCAGAACGTCCCGTCGGGACCGATCTCGGCACCGCTCCTCGTCGGTCAGGGTGCCGACGACGGCCTCGTCGTCCCCGCCGCGCAGGACGCGTACGTCGACGCCCGCTGCGCCGCGGGGTACGCAGTGGACTACCGCACGTACGCCGGGCGCGGGCACGTCCCGCTCGTCGAGCCCGACTCGCCCCTGGTCCCGGACCTGCTCGCGTGGACGACGGACCGCTTCGCGGGCCGGCCGGCGACCGACACCTGCCCCTGATTCCTCGGCCGAACGGCCGAGCACAGGGGCAGGCGAACGACCGATGTCACGGCCGCCCGCAGTCGAGAGGCTCTCGTCAGACGAGACGCAGCCCGACGAGAGGGAGTCCGATGGTTCCGAAGCACGCGTGGCGCATCCCCGCCGGCCTGATCCTGCTGAGCCTGGTCCCGATGCTCGCGGGGTCGATCCGCCTGGCGGAGCTGAGCAGCGACCCGGCGGTCACCCCGGAGAACGAGCGCTTCGTCACGATGCCCGTGCCGGTCGTGGTCCACATCGTGTGCGCGACGGTGTTCCTGCTGCTCGGCGCGTTCCAGTTCCACCCGGGCCTGCGCCGACGCCGGCCCGCCTGGCACCGGGTCGCCGGACGGGTGGTCGCGCCCGCGGGGATCCTGGCCGCGCTCGCGGGCCTCTGGATGGCGTCGTTCTCCGACCTGCCGGCGTCCGACGGCACCCTGCTCGAGGTGTTCCGCTGGGTCTTCGGGTCGTTCATGGTCGCGTCGCTGGTGCTCGGCGTCGTGTTCGTGCGTCGGGGCGACATCGTCACGCACAGCGCGTGGATGACCCGGGGCTACGCCATCGGGCAGGGCGCCGGCACGCAGGCGGTGATCTTCGCGCCGTGGACGCTCGCGCTCGGCGCCCCGAGCGTGACCACGCGCGCGCTGCTGATGGGCGCGGCCTGGATGATCAACCTCGCCGTGGCGGAGTGGATCATCCGCCGGCGGCGCACGGCCGTCCGGTCGGCACGCCGGGGCGTGCTCGTCGCGACCTGACGGGGCGCTCCGCCGCGATGTCGTCGTCGGCCGCTATCGTCGCCGGGGCCGGACGACGACGGGAGACGCAGTGACCGACTGGGGACCGCTGCCGTACCACCGCGACGTCACCGCCATCCTCGAGCGCGAGAACCCCGTGGCCGTCGTCGCGCTGCGGCCGACGTCGGGCTCGGACCTGGACCAGCTGCTGCTGCGGCAGGCCTACCGGGTCGACGCGGCGGGGCACCCCGAGGTGCACGCGGCCGTCCAGCGGGCGGCCGACGCCCTCGGGGTATCGGTGCCGGTCGAGATCTACGTCGACGACGGCGGCCAGGGCAGCAACGCCGAGCTGGTCTACGTGCCCGACAAGGTCGTGCTGGTGCTGACCGGGGGTACG
Organism: Cellulomonas sp. P4_H12; assembly: GCF_056400905.1. NCBI lineage: Bacteria > Bacillati > Actinomycetota > Actinomycetes > Micrococcales > Cellulomonadaceae > Cellulomonas > Cellulomonas sp. P4_H12. The sequence goes on along the minus strand of NZ_JBFUKJ010000001.1, from coordinate 198,927 downwards.
CTGAACCTGCTCGACGACGAGGAGCTCTGCGCGGTCGCCGGCCACGAGCTGGCCCACCACGTGCTGTGGACCGCCGAGGGAGGCCGGTACCTCGCGGCCGCCCGCCTGCTGGATGCCGCGGAGTCCGATGCGCGCACGCCCTCGGAGTACCTGGAGACCGCACGCCGGTTCCGGCTGGCCACCGAGCTCTACGCCGACCGCGGGGCCGTCCTGGCGTGCGGCTCGCTGACGACGACCGTCAGCGGCCTGGTCAAGGTGGTGACGGGCCTGACGAAGGTCGACTCCGCGGCGTACCTGCGGCAGGCGGCCGAGGTCGACTACAGCGTGCCCAGCGCCGGCACCACGCACCCGGAGACGGTGCTGCGCGCGTGGGCGCTGCAGGAGTGGAACGAGCGTGGCGCGGGGTCCGATCCCGCGGTCGAGGCGGCGCTCGGCCCTCAGCTCGACCTCGCGGCGCTCGACGTGCTCGGGCAGGAACGGCTCACCGAGCTCACGCGCTCGCTGGTGTGGCTGCTGGTGGCCGACGACGTCGTGCGCAGCGACGAGGCGCTCGCGCTGGCGCAGGGCTACGGCGTGCTCGTGGGCACCCAGACGCCCGCGATCACCGACATGCCGGCCCACCTGCCGGCCGAGACGCGCACCTACCTCGCTGCCGTGCTGCTCGACTTCGGCACGGCCGACGACGTCCTCGCCACGGTCGTGGCGCTCGCCCGTCGCGTCGGTCTGGCGCCGGACCTGCTGGCCTTGATCGGCACCGAGCTCGACCTCGGCGTGCGCGCCGCCGCGAAGCTGGCGGCGCTCTGATGCGCCACCTGGTCGGCCGCGCCGTCGCGCGCGGCGGGCTGCCCGCCGACGACGTCCTCGGCCTGCTGCTGCCCCTGTTCCGCACGGTGCAGTCCCTCCACGAGACCGGCCGCGTGGCCCCCCTGCGCGGGCTGGACGCGTTGGGCGAGGACGACGACGAGCCGGTCACGATCGACGTCGCGCTCGCGGGCCCGCCGGTGCGCAACCGTGCCGCCGTGGCGGCGCTGGAGGTCTCGGGCGCGGTCGAGGTCGAGCGGCGGGTCGACGCCGAGGCTCCTGACGAGGGCGGGATGCGGATCGTCGCCGGCTGGCAGCGCTGGGAGCACCTGGTCGGCCACCACGACGAGCTGACCGACATCGGCAGCCTGGGCGAGCTGCTCGTGGCCCTGCTGTGCGGGATCGACCTCGCGGACGAGGGCGACGCCGCGCTCCTGCAGGAGCGCCGCGACAACCTGTTCGCGCTCGCGCCCGGGCTGCACCCGGTGCTGGGCACGGTCGCCAGCTCGATGATCGCGCCCGACCGTCGGCGGCGGGCGCAGGACCTGGCCGACGTGATCGCGCGGCTCGACACCTACCGCGACCAGCCCGAGGACTTCGACCTCGAGCGCGTGCTCGGCGGTCGTACCGACGCGCGGGCGGCCGTCCTGGAGAACCTGCGCGACCGGCTGTTCGACGCCTCGCGCCGCAACCCGCTGCTGTACTTCCGTCCGACCGGCCGGACGCTCAACCTGACCGAGGCGTCCGTGCCGCTGGTGCTGGACGTCCGCAACATCCGGGCGACGCAGCTGTTCACGTGGGGCGGCCCGGCGTCGGCGCGGCTCGTGGACGGCAAGGCCGTCGACGTCGGCTCGGTGGTCCGCTGGGACGACGCGCCGTACGCGGCCGCCTCCTTGGACGCGATCATCTCGTCGGCGCGTCGCGACCGGGCCGAGTACGGGCACGACCAGCTGCGGCTCGTCGTGGCGTTCCTGCGCTGGCACGACGTGAAGAACGACCCCGGCACGCCGATCGAGTCACCGCTCGTCCTGGCGCCGGTCACCCTCACCAAGCAGCGCGGGGTACGCGACGCGTACCGCCTGCAGCTGACCAGCACGACGGCCGAGGTCAACCCCGTGCTGCGCCACCAGCTGGACGAGCTGTTCGACCTGCGGCTGCCGGAGACCATCGACCTTGCCGACGAGGGCGCGGTCGAGCAGCTGCGCGCCGGTATCGAGCAGCAGGCCCGGGCGACGCAGCCCGCCGTGGTGGTCGGCCTCGTCGACAAGCCGCGGATCGAGCTGGTCCGGCACCGCGCGCAGGTGGCCCTGCAGGCCTATCGGCGGCGGCGCCCGTCCAGTCTCCCGGCGTTCGGGCGTCGGCAGTACGCGTACTCGTACCGCCGGCCCGGCTGGGCGCCCCTGGGCGTGCAGATCTTCCGCGACCGGATCGAGCGTCGGCCCATCCCGCTGTCGGTCGAGCTGGGAGACCGGCCGGCGCCTCAGCACATGGTCGAGACCTCCATCGAGACGTTCTCTGTCACCTCGACGGCCGACGACAACCCGTACACGTGGGACGTCGACCTCACCATGGTCACGCTGGCCAACTTCAACTACCGCACGCTCAGCCTGGTCCGCGACTACGACTCCCTGCTGGCGGAGCCGCTGCCGAACGCGGCGTTCGACGAGCTCTTCTCGACCGCACCGCGCGACGTCGCCCCGACGGGCGCGACGATCCCGACGACCGACCGCTACCTGGTGGTCCCCGCGGACGCCTCACAGCTGGCCGCCGTCGCCCAGGCGCGGTCCGGGGACAACTTCGTCATCCAGGGGCCACCCGGGACGGGGAAGTCGCAGACGATCACCAACCTGGTCGCCGACTTCGTCGCGCACGGCAAGCGCGTGCTCTTCGTGTGCCAGAAGCGTGCCGCGCTCGACGTCGTGCACGCCCGGCTGCGGGCGCAAGGCCTCGACGAGATCTGCACGCTGGTGCACGACAGCCAGGAGGACAAGAAGGAGTTCGTGCACGGGCTGCGCGCCACGTACGAGCGCTGGCTCACCGACGACGAGCCGCTGGAGGCCGTCGAGGCCCGGCGGACCGCGCTCATCGACGCGACGACCGCGGCGCTGGCCGAGGTCGGGCGGTACGAGGAGGCGCTCGCCGCCGACGGTGGGGGCGCGTCCGTGCAGGAGGTGCTGGAGCGGCTGGTGGCGCTGCGCGGGTTCCGGTGGGGTGCGTCTCTCCCACCGGTCGAGCAGGCGCTGCTGCCCGAGCCCGGCCCCTGGGTGTCCGCGCGCCCCCTGGTCGACGCGCTGGTGGCGGCCCTCGCTCGCGCCGGCGCGCCACCCGTCCTTGCGCGGACCCCGGCCCGGCTGCTCGACCCCACGGTGCTCGACCAGCCGCGTGCCGACGCCGTCGTCGCGCAGCGCGCGCTCGAGGTCGTGCAGGCACTCGACGCGGTGCTCGCCGTGCTGGTGGCGGCCGGGGCGTCGGCCGACGGCGACGGCCTGACCGTGGACGACGCCGACGCCGTCGGGCAGATGCACGCCGTCCTCGCGCCGCTGGTGCAGCGCGGGCTGGGGGACGCGGTCACCCCGCGCACGCGGGAGGCCCGCCGGCTGGCGGACGCGGCCGTCGCCTGGCGCGAGACCGAGGCCGCGGCCGACGCGGCCGACCGGGCGGCCGTCGGGTGGCGCGAGCCGCTGTCCGCGCCCGATGCTGCCGCCGCGCTGGAGATCGCGCGCCGGCGGGAGTCGTCGTTCTGGAAGTTCCTCGACGGCGGCTGGCGCCGGGTGCGCGGGCTGGTCGCTGCCGGGTTCGACGCCGGCGACCGCCAGGTCCGGCCCACTGCCGTGCAGGCGCTCGAGCTGCTGGTCGCGCGGTACGACACCGCCGCGCGGGCCGACGCCCTTTCCCAGGAGCTCGCGCGCGACTGGGGGCACGGCGACCTCGCGGTCCTCACCGAGCGGATCGCCGCGATCCGGCGGTACACCGGTGCGCTCGCGGTCTGGCGCACGCGGCTCTCCGACGAGCAGCCCGACGACGTGCTCGACCGGCTGCCGGAGCTGGTGGAGACCGTGCGCGCGGGCCTCGCGGGCGTCGTCGCGGGCGCCGACGACCTCTCGCTGGTCGCGCTGCGCGACGAGCTGCGGGGGCTCACCGGACCGGAGGGCCAGGCGTTGGTCCGGGCCGTCGCGGCGCCGCTGCGCGACCTGGCCGGCTCACCGTCCGTGCTCACCGCGCTGCGCCGGCTCGACGCGTCCCCCGACCAGCTCGAGTACGCGGTCGTCGCCGCCTCGATGCGCGAGGCGCGGGCACAGCTGCCGGCGCTGAGCCGGCTCGACGGTGACCGGCTGGCGGACCTGCTCGACCGCGTCGCCGACCGGGCGCCCGCGCTGCAGCGCGCGAACGCCGAGGTCATCACCGCGCGGCTGCGCGCCCGGTTCGCCGCCGCGGTGGCGCACTCGCAGCGCAGCGTGAGCGGGATGGACCTCGAGGACCGGGCGACGAAGGCCATCTGGATGGCCGGCCGGCGCGAGCTCGAGCACGAGTTCGGCAAGGTCCGGGCCTACAAGTCGATCCGGTACCTGGCGTCCGCGGACCCCGGCGCCGTCGTCGCCGCGATGCGCCCGGTGTGGCTGATGAGCCCGTCGTCCCTGTCGGACACCCTGCCGCTGGAGTCCTCGTTCGACGTCGTGATCTTCGACGAGGCCAGCCAGATCCCGGTCGAGGAGGCCGTGCCCGCCCTGTTCCGCGGCGCGCAGGTGATCGTGGTCGGCGACCGCATGCAGCTGCCGCCGACGCGGTACTTCCAGGCGGGCGGACCGTCCGCGTCGGCGCCGGACGACGAGCCCGTCGACGATGCGCCCGTCGGATCCGTCCTCGACTCCGACAGCTTCCTCGCCGTGGGCTCCGTCCGGCTCCCGTCGACGATGCTCACCTGGCACTACCGCAGCCAGTACGAGGCACTCATCCAGTTCAGCAACGCCGCCTTCTACGGCGGGCGGCTCACCACCATCCCGGACCGGACCCTCACCCACGTGCGGGCACGCCCCCTCGAGATCACCGTCACCGACGCCCCGCCGCCGGAGGAGGTCGCCGCCGCGGTCGACGGGCTGCTCGAGCGCAGCATCAGCGCCATGCGCGTGCTCGACGGCGTGTACGTGCAGCGCACCAACCCGCAGGAAGCCACCTGGATCGCGCACCTGGTCCGCGAGCTGCTGGCTCGCGATACCGGCCAGACCCTCGGGATCGTGGCGTTCTCCGAGGCGCAGCAGTCGGAGATCGAACGCGCACTGGAGCGCCTGGCGCGCACCGATCCGGAGTTCGACCGCCGCTTCGACGCCGAGGTCACGCGCGAGGAGGACGGCCAGGTGGTCGGGCTGTTCGTGAAGAACCTGGAGAACGTCCAGGGCGACGAGCGCGACATCATCCTCATGAGCGTCTGCTACGCCGCCGGTCCGGACGGCCGCATGCGCATGAACTTCGGGCCGATCAACAACGCCGGCGGCGAGAAGCGGCTCAACGTCATCTTCAGCCGGGCGCGTCGGCACATGGTGCTGGTCAGCAGCATCGACCACACCGCGATCACCAACGTCTACAACGACGGCGCCAACACGCTGCGCGGCTTCCTCCACTACGCCGACGCGGTCTCCAACGGCGATGCGGCCGCCGCGGAGGGGGTGCTGGCGGGGCTCCGGGAGCGCACCGGGCGTCCTGCCGCACCGGCCACCAGCCCGATCGTCGAGCAGATCGCCGACGCCCTGCGCGCCGCCGGTGTGGCGGTCGTCGCCGGCGTCGGCCAGTCGGCGTTCCGCTGCGACCTCGCGCTGCGCCCGCCCGGCTCTCCCGTGCACACCGTCGGCGTGCTGGTCGACCAGTCCGCGCGTCTCGCGTCGCTGTCCCTCGACGAACGCCGGATCACGCAGCCGACCGCCCTGCGCTCCGGCGGCTGGCGGGTGCTGCAGGTGCTCGCCGCCGAGTGGGAGTCGGACCCCGACGCCGTGGTGCGGAGGCTGGTCGCCGCGGTCGAGCTGCCCGATCGCGCCCGCGAACAGTCTGGCTGAGCGCACCCCGCCACAAGGAGGACGTCACGCGGGCGTCGTGAGGCCCAGCTCCTCGTGATGGCCGCGGAAGATCGCGGTCCGCAGCTCGATGGTCCACGCGTCGAGCGCCGGCATCCCGGCGGCCTCCGCGACCGCGAGCTCGGCCTCGACGTCGTACGGCACCCGGACGATCTGGAGGCCGAACACGTCACCGGCCCCCTCGAGGATCACGTACGACGCGGTCGTCTCGTCGAGCGGGTTGCCGACGCTCCCGACGTTGACCAGGGTGCGGCCGCGGAACGTCTCCACGTAGGCGTCGTGCACGTCCCCGTAGACCACCACGGTCGGCTCCGGACCGTCGCCCGTGAGCTCCGTGCTGGCGAACATGCCGGCGAACTCCTCGTCGGTGTGGTGGAAGTGCACGCGCGTGTAGACGCTGGTGGCCGACGCGTGGAACAGCCGGACCCGCCGGCCGGCGAGCACCAGGTCGTGGCTCAGCGGGAGCCCGGCGAGCCAGGAGCGGTCTTCATCCGTCAGCTCGTCGTGCCACCACCGGATGGCCGGGTCCTCGTGCTGACCCGACACCGGGAGGAAGTCGTCCCAGTTGCCGCGGACCGTCACGGCGCAGCGCTCGCGGCTGCGCGCGATGGTCGCCGACCCGCGCGGACCCTTGCCCGCGACGTCCCCGAGGTTCAGCACCGTCGTGATCCCCCGCGCATCGATGTCCGCGAGCACGGCATCGAAGGCGGTGAGGTTCCCGTGCACGTCGGACAGGACAGCGATGCGCTCGATGCCGGTCATGCGCGCCAACGTAGAGGACGAGCGCGGCCATCGGCGCGCCCACGGCGACGCATCCGCGAGAACGTCGCGACGTCGATCGCACCGCAACTGGGCTGGACCCGCCTGAGATCCCGCGGTAGCCGACCGGCGGGCGGGGAGCCTGGCCAGGCTGGCCGCGCATAGCTACCCCCGGCCAGCCTCAAGTCCAGCGGTGTCAGAAGGGCGGGTCGCCGAGGTCGGGCCGTGGTGGTGTGGCTGGCCGGTGTTTGTAGGCGGAGGGGTCGACGTGGATGGGGACCGGGTGGCGGGCGTAGGTGAGTCCGTGTCGGTCGGTCCACAGGGAGACCCCGGTGGTGCGGTTGTAGGTGACGTTCCACCAGCCGTCGGTCTTGGCTTGGTGGTGGTGCTTGCACAACGCGTGCAGGTTCGCCTCGCAGGTTTGCCGATCATGACGACCACCGCCACCGCCGCCGCCGCGGGGGTCGTCGGCGCCGTCGAGGCCGCCAGATCCGTCGTTGCCGGGCCTGGTGGGGGTGCGGTGGTGGTTGTAGGGGATGCGGTGGTCGATCTCGCAGCGGGTGGCGGGTTGGCGGCAGCCGGGGAAGGTGCAGGTCACGTCCCGGGCCTGCACGGTCCGGGTCAGATCCGCTCCCGGCCGGTAAGCATCGGTGCCCACCGCGCAGACCTGCCCGGCGGGGTCGGTCAGGACGCGCCGCCAGGTGCCGTCCTGGGCCAGCTCGCGGGCCAGCTGGGCCGGGATCGGCCCATAGGAGCCCAGGAACCCGGCGGCGTCATCCAGCCCGAGCAACGTGGTCGCCGCGACCGACAGCTGCACCGCGACCCGCTGCCCGTGCTTGGTCGGTAGCGGGGTGCCGTCCGGGGTGGTCTGCCGGTCCAGGATGCCCAGGAACACGTCGGTGAACGCGTCCGCCCGACGCTGGTCGATCGTGCGCTCATCTCCGTCGACAGCGCTGGTCCCGGCCAGGGCGTCGATCGCGGTGTACGCCGCGGTCGCCTCCGCGGCGGGAAGGTAGGCGATCAGCCGGGCCATCGCGTCGGGGGCCAGGTCCAGGAACACCGAGCGGCGTTCACGTTCGGCGACCCGTCGCTTCTCTGCGAGGTCGGGGTTGAGTGCGATCGCGGTGGCCCGCACGTGCCGGGCCAGCTGCGGGGCGGTCATCCGCCCGGCCTGGTCCAGCCCGTCGCCGACCAGCACCTCCCGGTCACTGGCGCACAGGCCGGCCGCGGCGCGGGTGACCTCGTCCAAGATGATGTCCAGCTTGCGGGCCTCGATCGCCCCGACCGCCCACGCGTCGCCCAGCACCGGGTACTGGTCGGTGCCCCACGCGCGCAGGAACAGGTTCTGCCCCGCCTGCCTCGTACACACCAACGCACACCCCAGCTCATCGGGGACGTGCCGCAACGCATCCGGGGTCCGCACGCCGAGCTCACGCACGAACGTCGCCTGCACCGACTGCAGCATGTTGATCGCCTGCTGCGACGCCGCCACCGCGTTCACCAGCGCCGCACCCGAAACCTCCGCCACCGGCACCGCCGTCAGCATCCCCACCAGAGAAGCCACATCGACCTCCGGGAGTGGGAACTCCTCGACCCAGCCAAGATCAACCACCCGCACGCCCGGACCGGGCACCGGTGCCGCGTTCGGGCGCGACCCGTGACCCGAGTCCGCCCACACCAACACCGGCGAGGACGCCGATGCAGGGGCGGAGGACCTCGAGGCGAAGGCAGCCGACGGAAAACGGGCAGCGACAGGAGTGGAGTCGGAGGGCGGAGCCGAGGTTGCATCGTGGCTGGCGACCGGGGCGAATGCGGCACGAAGAGGCACGTCGGCAAGCAGGTCGTCGACCGCGCGATCGTCCAGAACTGCCGTCATGGCCGTCACCTCCCTCGTCCGTCCGCCCGACTGTGGGCATAGAACAAGTGTACGAGTGACCACCGACACTCACCGCTGACCAGGACAAACGAGGCGGGACAACACAGGCAGGGAGCAACGGGAGGCCCAGCTCCCGCGACTGCTCGGCGAAAGGCTGCGGGTCGACCGCGCCCTACGCCCGAGGCTGCTCGTCGACCGACCGCAGCACCCGGCACGGGACGCCGACGGCCACGACGCGGGGCGGGACGTCGTGCGTCACGACGCTGCCGGCCCCGATGACGCTGCCCGCGCCGATGGTCACGCCGGGCAGGATCACCACGTTGGACCCGATCCACACGTCGTCCTCGATCCGCACGGGCAAGGAGAACTGCCAACCGCCGACCCGCTCCTCGGGCACGGTGGGGTGGCCGGCGGTCGAGATGGTGACGTTCGGCGCGATCATGACCCGGTCACCGATGTGGATGTCGGCGTCGTCGACGAGCACGAGGTTGAAGTTCGCGTAGAAGGACGAACCGATATGCACGTGGGAGCCGTACGACACGTGGAGCGGCGGCTCGATCCAGACCCCGGGTCCGACGGAGCCGAGCAGCTGCTGCAGGAGCGCCGTCCGCCGGGCCGCGTCGCTGGGGCGCGAGTGGTTGAAGTCGTAGGTCAGCTCCTTGCCCGCCACCCGTTCGGCCTCCAGCGCCTCGAGGCCTGGGCCGAAGTCGACATACAGCGATCCGTCGTTCATCGACGCCCGGACGGCGTCGTACTCGTGGGTCATCACACGCTCCTCTAGGGTGTTCCGCAGCCCATCATGCTCGAATCGATCCGACCCCAGGACATCCTCATGAACGCGCCCTACCAGGACTCTTCCCTGCCCGTCGCAGAGCGCGTCGCCGATCTCGTCGGGCGCATGACGCTCGAGGAGAAGGTCGGGCAGATGATGCAGCTGAACGCCAAGGACGGCGTCGAGGACCTGGTCCTCAACCTGCACGTGGGGTCGATCCTGCACACGTCGCCCGAGCGGGTCCGGCAGGCGCACGAGCTCACGGCGCAGACCCGGTTGCAGATCCCGCTGCTGATCGCCGAGGACTGCATCCACGGGCACTCCTTCTGGGAGGGCGCGACGATCTTCCCGACGCAGCTCGGCATGGCGGCCACCTGGGACGCCGACCTGCTGGAGCGTGCGGCTCGGGCGACCGCCGTCGAGGTCGCCGCGACCGGTATCCACTGGACGTTCTCGCCGGTGCTCTGCATCGCGCGCGACCTGCGCTGGGGGCGCGTCAGCGAGACGTTCGGCGAGGACCCGTTCCTCATCGGCGAGCTGTCGTCGGCCATGGTCCGGGGCTACCAGGGTGACGGGCTCGACGACCCGACGGCGATCCTGGCGACCGCCAAGCACTTCGCCGGCTACTCGGAGACGCAGGGCGGTCGGGACGCCAGCGAGGCGGACATCAGCCGCCGCAAGCTGCGCTCCTGGTTCCTCCCGCCGTTCGAGCGGGTCGCGAAGGAGGGCTGCCGGACCTTCATGCTCGGCTACCAGTCGATGGACGGTGTGCCGATCACCATCAACGACTGGCTGCTCAACGAGGTGCTGCGCGGCGAGTGGGGCTACACCGGCACGCTCATCACCGACTGGGACAACGTCGGCCGCATGGTCTGGGAGCAGCACATCCAGCCCGACTACGCGCATGCGTCCGCCGCCGCGATCCGCGCGGGCAACGACATGGTGATGACGACGCCAGGGTTCTTCGAAGGTGCCCAGGAGGCCGTGCGCAACGGGATGCTCGACGAGGCCGCGCTGGACGCCGCCGTCGGCCGGATCCTCACGCTGAAGTTCGAGCTCGGGCTGTTCGAGGACGCGCGCCACCCGAGCGTCGAGCGCCAGCAGGCCGTCATCGGGTCGGCCGAGCACGTCGAGCTGAACCTCGAGGTGGCGCGCCGCTCGCTCGTCCTGCTCACCAACGACGGCACGCTGCCGCTCGACCAGACGACGAAGACGATCGCGGTCATCGGCCCCAACGCCGACGACCAGCACACGCAGCTGGGCGACTGGGCCGGCGCGTCGGGCCAGGCGGACTGGCTCCCCGACGGCCACCCGCGGGAGATGACGCAGACGGTCCTCGACGGCTTCCGCGACCAGGTACCTGCGGGCTGGACCGTGACGCACGCGCGCGGCGCCGACATCCTCACGCTGGGCGCCGACCCCGAGGGCGAGTTCTTCCCCGACGGCCAGCCGCGCCCGCAGGTGGTGATCCCCGTCGCGCCCGACGAAGCGCTCATCGCCGAGGCCGTGGCCGCCACGAACGAGGCCGACGTCGTCGTCGCGGTCGTCGGCGACCGCATCGAGCTCGTCGGCGAGGGCCGGTCCACGGCCACGCTGGAGCTCGTCGGCGGGCAGGCCGCGCTGCTCGACGCCCTGGCGGCGACGGGCAAGCCGCTGGTCGTGGTCGTCATCGCGAGCAAGCCGCACGTGCTGCCGCCGAGCGCGATGAGCGCCGCGGCGATCATCTGGGCTGCGAACCCCGGCATGCGCGGCGGCCGGGCGATCGCCGAGCTGGTGCTGGGCCAGATCGAGCCGTCGGGCCGCCTGCCGATCTCGTTCGCCGAGCACGTCGGCCAGCTGCCGATCTACTACAACCAGCTCCCGGCGCAGCACGGCACGCGTTACGCGGACCTCACGCAGCGCGTTCCGTTCGCGTTCGGCGAGGGCCTGTCCTACACGACCGTCGTCTACGAGGACCTGCGCGTGGTCGAGCCGGTGCTGGGCGCAGACGACACCGTCCGCGCGCAGGTCACCCTGCACAACATCGGCGACCGCCCGGCCCTGGAGACCGTGCAGGTCTACGTGCGGGACACGGTGACCACCGTGACCTGGGCGGAGAAGGAGCTCAAGACGTACCGGCAGATCGAGGTCGCGCCCGGCGCGCGGGTGACCGTCGGCCTGCAGCTCCCCGTCGCGGACTGCACGATCGTCGACGCGGGCGGCCACCGGGTGGTCGAGCCCGGCCAGTTCGAGCTGTTGGTCGGCCCGTCGTCCCGCGACGACGCCCTGCTGCGTGCGGGGTTCGTCGTCACGGGCTGACCGACGGGCGGCTCACGCCACCCGTCCCGGAGGAGGAGCACGATGCACGGCAACCCCTTGCTCGCCGAGGCGCGGATCGACCGGTTCGTGGCCGACAGGATCGCCCCGGCCGTCTACCGTGACCGCGTCCCCCTCGAGCTGACCGCGTGGACCGCCCCCGGGGAGCCCGTGTCATTCCGGGAGGCGGCCGGCCAGGACTTCGCGCCGGTGGTTCCGGGTCACGCCTGGGGCGCGCCGTGGAGCACCACCTGGTTCCGCGCGACCGGGTGGCTGCCCGACGGCTGGCCGGGCGAGGGCACGGCGGTCGAGCTCGTCATCGACCTGGGGTTCTCCGGGACGGGTCCGGGGTTCCAGGCCGAGGGCCTCGTCTGGCGGCCGGACGGGACGACGATCAAGGGTGTCGCGCCGCTGAACCAGGCGGTGCCGTGGACGGGCGGCCCGGACGTCGACGTGTTCGTCGAGGCGGCGGGCAACCCGGACATCGCGAGCGGCTTCGGGTTCGTCCCCACCCCGTACGGCGACCTCGCCACGGCGGGCACCGACCCGCACTACGTGCTGGGGCGCGTCGACGTCGCGCTGCGGGACGTCGCCGTCTGGGAGCTCCTGCAGGACCTGACCGCACTGGTCGGCCTGATGAAGGCGCTGCCCGTGGACTCGACCCGGCGGGCAAGCATCCGCGTCGGGCTCGAGCACCTGCTCGACACCGTCGATCCCGACGACGTCGCGGGTTCCGCCGGCGCCGCCCGCGAGTCGCTGCGGCCGCTTCTCGACGCACCCGCCTCGGCGAGCGCCCACCACGCCTACGCGGTGGGCCACGCGCACATCGACTCGGCCTGGTTGTGGCCCCTGCGGGAGACCGTCCGCAAGTGTGCCCGGACCTTCTCCAACGTGATCGCCCTGATGGACGCCGACCCGGACTTCGTCTTCGCGTGCTCGTCGGCGCAGCAGTACGCCTGGATGAAGGAGTACTACCCCGAGCTGTTCGCGCGGATGCGGGAGAAGGTCGCGGCCGGCCAGTTCGTGCCGGTCGGCGGGATGTGGGTCGAGTCCGACACGAACATGCCGGGTGGCGAGGCGATGGCCCGGCAGATGGTGGCGGGCAAGCGGTTCTTCCTCGACGAGTTCGGCGTGGACACCCAGGACGTGTGGCTCCCCGACTCCTTCGGCTACTCCGGCGCCCTGCCGCAGATCGTGCGGTCGGCAGGCTCGCGCTGGTTCCTCTCGCAGAAGCTCTCGTGGAACGACACCGACCGGATGCCGCACCACACCTTCACGTGGGAGGGGATCGACGGCTCCCGGGTGCTCACGCACTTCCCCCCGGTCGACACGTACAACTCCGACCTGTCCGCGCGCGAGCTGCTGCACGCGGAGGCGAACTTCGCGGAGAAGGGTGTGGCCGGCTCCTCGATCGTCCCGTTCGGCTGGGGCGACGGTGGCGGCGGCCCGACGCGGGAGATGCTCGCCTCGGCGCGCCGGTTCGCCTCGCTCGAGGGGGCGCCCACGGTCGAGCTGGGCAGCCCGAGCACCTTCTTCGCCCGGGCCGAGGACGAGCTCACCGAGCCGTCGGTCTGGACCGGGGAGATGTATCTCGAGTTCCACCGCGGCACGTACACGTCGCAGGCGCGCACGAAGCAGGGCAACCGCCGCAGCGAGCACCTGCTGCGCGAGGCGGAGCTGTGGGCCGCGACCGCCGCGGTGCAGCGTGGGGCCGACTACCCGTACGACCGGCTCGAGCGGCTGTGGCGGACCACGCTGCTGCACCAGTTCCACGACATCCTGCCCGGCAGCTCGATCGGTTGGGTGCACCGGCAGGCGGAGGAGACCTACGCCGCGATCGGCGACGAGCTGGAGGACGTGATCGCCGCTGCCGTGGCGGACGTCGTCGGAGCCGGTGACCTCCCCGTGCTGCTCAACGCCGCGCCTCATCCGCGGTCCGGCGTCGCGCCCCTCGGGGCCGGTCCGCTCGGAGCGGCCCCCGGCGGTGCCGTGAACCTCGTGCGAGAGGACGACGGCACCGTCCGGCTCCGCAACGGGCTGATCGACGTGCACCTGACCAGCGGCGGCCAGATCGACTCGCTGCGCGACCTGACCGCCGACCGCGAGGTGATCCCGGCCGGCGCCCTGGCGAACCTGCTCCAGCTGCACCGCGACACCCCGGCCCGGTGGGACGCGTGGGACATCGACAAGGAGTACCGCCGGGTGGGCACCGACCTGCTCGACGCCGACAGCAGCGAGGTCGTGTCCGAGACCGCTGACGCGATCGTCGTGCGCACGACGCGCTCGTTCGGTGCGTCGCGGCTGGTGCAGGACGTCACGGTGCGCCGCGGCAGTGCGGCGATCGAGATCGTCACGGACGTCGACTGGCACGAGCGGCAGAAGCTGCTCAAGCTCGCCTTCCCGCTCGACGTGCTGGCGGACCGGTCGGCGGCGGAGACCCAGTTCGGGCACGTGTTCCGGCCGACCCACACCAACACGTCGTGGGACGCGGCCAGGTTCGAGATCTGCGCGCACCGCTGGGTGCACGTGGGCGAGCCCGGCTACGGCGTCGCGATCGCGAACGACTCCACCTACGGGCACGACGTCACCCGCCGCCCGAACGGCTCCGGCACGACCGTGCGGCTGTCGCTGCTGCGTGCCCCGCTCTTCCCCGACCCCGAGGCAGACCAGGGTCGTCACCGGCTGACGACGGTGCTGCACGCGGGCGCGACGATCGCGGACGCCGTCGAGGACGGCTACCGCACCAACCTGGCCGAGCGCGTCGTGCTGGGCGCGCACCCCGCGGACCCGCTGGTCACCGTCTCGAACCCGGCCGTGGTGGTCGAGTCCGTCAAGCTCGCCGAGGACCGCAGCGGCGACGTCGTGGTGCGCCTGTACGAGTCGCTGGGCGGCCGCGCGCGTGCGACGCTCGTGCCTGGCTTCCCGGTGTCGGGGGCCCGAGCGGTCGACCTGCTGGAACGCGACGTCGACGCCCCGGGGGTCACGGCGACCGACGAGGCCGTCGAGCTCGCGCTGCGCCCGTTCCAGCTGGTCACGCTGCGCCTGCCGCTCGCCGTCGAGAGGATCCCGCTGTGAAGACCTTCACCCTGCCCGGCACCGACATCGTCGTCCCCAACGTGGTGCTCGGGCTCATGCGCATCACGGAGAAGTCCGACGACGAGATCCGCGAGCTGGTCGCCGCCGGGCGCGACGCCGGGATCACGATGATCGACCACGCCGACATCTACGGCGGCGCGATGCACGTGTGCGAGCGCCGGTTCGCCGAGGCGATGCGGCTGACCCCGGCGGACCGGGCCGAGCTCGTCATCCAGACCAAGTGCGGCATCGTGCCGCCGGACGGCTTCGACTTCTCCTACGAGCACATCATCGAGTCGGTCGACGGGTCGCTCGCGGCGCTGGACACCGACTACCTCGACATCCTCCTGCTGCACCGCCCGGACGCCCTGGTCGAGCCGGAGGAGGTCGCGCGCGCGTTCGACGAGCTCGAGGCCGCCGGCAAGGTGCGCGCGTTCGGCGTCTCCAACCACACGCCGGGCCAGATCGAGCTGCTCAAGAAGTTCGTGCGGCAGCCGCTCGTGGCCAACCAGCTGCAGCTGTCCATCACGCACGCGTCGATCATCGCCCGCGGCGTCGCGGCCAACATGCAGGCCGAGGACCAGGCGATCGACCGCGACGGCGGCATCCTCGACTACTGCCGCCTGCACGACATCACCATCCAGGCGTGGTCGCCGTTCCAGGCCGGCTTCTTCACCGGGGTGTTCCTCGGCTCGCCGGACTACCCCGAGCTCAACGCGGTGATCGACCGCCTGGCGGCGGCGTACGGCGTGCCGCCGATCGCGATCGCGACCGCCTGGATCACCCGCCACCCCGCGCAGATGCAGGTGGTGCTCGGGACCACGAGCCCGGACCGGGTGACGGGCGCCGCGCAGGGCTCGGACGTCCCGCTGACCCGGGCTGAGTGGTACGAGCTGTTCCGAGCGGCGGGCTACATCGTCCCGTAGGCCGGACGGTTCAGGCGGGCGCCAAGGCGTGGAAGAGCGTGACGATCCCGCCGTCGTCGTCGATGGTGTGCACCGCGAGGCCGGGCATGGCCGAGGTGTCGGCGAACGGGTCGGCACGGCCGCCGAGCCGCATCGTCGACACGATGCCGACCGCGCCGAGCATCGGGCGCCCGGCGAACGTGCCGGCGACCGCGGTGTGCACGTGCCCGGTCAGGCACCCGATCACCGCCGGCGACGCGGTGATCAGGGCGGCCAGTGCCTCGGGGTTGGTCAGGCCCATGCCGTCGGCGTACGCGTTCCCTACGCGGAGGGACGGGTGGTGCATCGCGAGGAGCACGCGGCCGGGCGCCTCGGCGATCGCTGTGCGGGCGAACTGCAGCGTCGCCGGGTCGAGCAGGCCCTCGTCGCGCCCGGGGATCGAGGAGTCGAGCCCGACCACCCGGACGTCGCCGACGTCGAGCAGCCGGTTCACCGGTCCGTCGGGCGGGGCGCCGGGGACGTGGGCGCGCACGTCGTGGTTCCCGGGGACGACGAGCGTCGGGACCTGCGCGGGCAGGCTCGCGACGAACGCGGCGTACTCGTCGGGCCGGCCGTGGTCGGCAAGGTCGCCGGTGACGACGAGGCCGTCGAGCCGGGGCAGCCGGTCGAGCTCCGCGAGCACGCGGCGGAACCGGTCGAGGCTGTGCGGCGTGGCGCCGATGTGCGGGTCGCTGAGGTGGGCGAGGACGGTCACGACGAGGCACCTTCGCGTCGGAGGGGGTGAGTGCTGAGGCCCGCGAGCGCCCACTGCCGCACGGGCAGCGCCTGCGTGGCGGCGCACGTGGAGAGCAGGGGGGCCGACGACGTCTCGACCAGCTCCACGGTCACCGTGCCGTCGGGCGCCGCGAGGTCCACCGACCAGCGGTCGTGCGCGCGGCTCTCGCGCAGCGGCGCCCAGGCGTCGATCGCGTCGTCGCCCAGCTCGACGCGCGCGAAGTGCTGCGCGGC
The DNA here is from genome assembly GCF_056400905.1 of Cellulomonas sp. P4_H12. Classification (NCBI taxonomy): domain Bacteria; kingdom Bacillati; phylum Actinomycetota; class Actinomycetes; order Micrococcales; family Cellulomonadaceae; genus Cellulomonas; species Cellulomonas sp. P4_H12. The sequence goes on along the minus strand of NZ_JBFUKJ010000001.1, from coordinate 182,373 downwards.
CTGCACCGGGTGCGACGCCGAGCTCCGCCCGCGCAGGAGCGTCGGCACCACGCGCCGGTCGAGGTAGGCGTCGGCCACCGCGACCGCGTCGCCGTCGTCGACCCAGCCGTAGTAGAGGCCGTGTGGCAGCAGCACCATCGTGCCGGCGAAGCGGTCGCCGCCCAGGTGGGAGCACTCCCAGGTCTCCTCCGGATACGCCAGCGCCAGGCGCGCGGCGACGACCCGCCCGCGCACCGCGCAGCACTGGTCGTGCCGGCCGTGCGCGCACACCGCGAAGACCGGCCGGTCCGACGGCACGCCCGCTGACCCGTCGAGCGGGACCTCGAGCAGCTCCGCCGGCTGGTCGACCCGGCCCCAGCGGACGCTCTCCCGGCCGGGGCGGGAGTCGACGAGCGCCCACCGGGTGCCGTCCTGCGCGTGCCGGCGCCCGGGCCGCCGGATGGCGAGCGGTCGGATGCCGGCGCCCTCGATGCGATGCACCAGCGCGCGCCCGAGCGCGGCGTCGAACGGGGGGTCGAGCAGCGCGTGGCGTCCCCAGCCCGCCTGGTTCTCGACGAGGAACCAGCGGTCGCCGTGCGAGCCGGTGCCGACCAGCGAGTCCTGCCGGGCGCGGGCGCCGTCGCTGCAGGGCACCCACCCGTCGGTCACTCGGCCGTCACCACCACGCCCTCGCGCAGCAGTCGCCGGACGACGACGAGCGCGCTGGCCAGGTCGAGCCCGGGCAACGACCCGACGGCGACCGGCTCACCGGTGCGCAGCGCGCGCAGCGCCGGACCGGCCTCGGCGGGCAGCGACAGCGCGGTGCCCCGAGCGGTCAGCCGGACCTTGTCGCCCGCGTCCTCGATGCGTCCGCCGAACGAGTCGCGCCAGCGGACCGTCGTGTGCTCGGACAGCGCGGTGATGGCGTCGAGGGTGGCCAGCGGCGCCACGGGCTCGGGTCGGGTGTCCCGACCGAACCGCGCGCCGAGCTGCCGCGCGGCGCGCACCTCGGGGTCGCGGGTCTCCGTGAGCACGCGGACGAGCTCGGCGACGGTCTGCTCGACGACCGGTCGCAGCTGCTCGGGGTCGCCGACGTCGATGCCGAACGGCAGGGACGCCCGCAGGGCCGGTGAGTCGCCGACCAGGCCGAGCAGCGTGTCGACGACGTCGGCGCGCGTGTACGCCGCCATGCCGACGGTCAGGTGGATCGACGTGTCGCCCAGCGCGGTCGCCGAGTGGATCCAGCCGCGCGGCAGGTAGAGCGCGTCGCCGGGCCGGAGCACGCGGTCGATGACCGGCTCGCCCTCACCCGCCGCGGCGACCGCCGCGCGGTGGTCGGTCCACACCTGGTTCTTGAGCGGGTCCGGGTGCACGGGCGCGTGGATGACCCACCGCTTCTCGCCGGACACCTGCAGCACGAACACGTCGTGGGTGTCGTAGTGCGGCGAGAAGCCCTGCGACGACGGCGGCGTGACGTACGCGTTGACCTGCGCGGGGTGGCCGAGCTCGTCGACCAGCTGCCGCGTGAAGTCGACCAGCGGCGGCCACATCCGGTGCAGGCCCTGGAGCACGATCGTGGCGCCCGCCGCGAACTCGGCGAGCACCTTGTCGCTCGAGACCTGGTCCGAGACCTCGGCGCCGAACCCACCCGACGCGGTGAACCGACTCGGCGCGAGGACGTCGCCCTCGTGCGCCAGCCGGATGAACGGGGTGCGCAGGCCGCGCCGGCCGACCAGCTCGTCGACGGCCGCGGGGGAGAACAGGTCGGCGAAGTCGTCGTGGGCCGGCGACAGCAGCGGCGCCCGGCCCCAGTACTCGTCCGCGAACTGCTCGGCGGAGACGTCGACGCAGCGCGAGAGCGCGGACCGGAGGACCGGTCCGCGCTCCGTCAGTGTGCGTACAGGCACTATGCCGAGCCGTCCGCCCCGCCGTCGTGCCCATCGGCGTTCGCGCCGCCGTCCGCAGGGCCCTCGCCGGCCGAGCCGTCCGCCCCGCCGTCGTGCCCGCCGGCGTTCGCGCCGCCGTCCGCGGGGCCCTCGCCGGCCGAGCCGTCGGCTCCGCCGTCGTGCCCGCCGGGGTTCGCGCCGCCGTCGGCCACGCCTTCTCCGGCGGATGCCGGCTCGCTGGTGATGTCGTCATCGTTGATGCTCATGGACACTCCCTCGTCTCGCAGCCGTGCGGCGGCGTCGCCGCCCTCGCGAGCGTATCCACGCGACCGTCCCCGCGCCTCCGTTCTGCTCAGGTCGAACGCCCGAGCAGGCGCACCTCGACCAGCTCACCGGCCTCGCTCTTGCCGATCGCCGCGCACAGCGCCTTGCGCAGCGGCAGCCAGTGCGGGCCCGACCCCGAGGGCATGAGGGTCGCGGCGAACTCGTGGCCGTCGAGCGTGCCGGTGACCTTGACCGCCTTCCGGGTGCCGAGCAGCTCCGCGGAGCCGTCGAGCTCCAGGTAGGTGGCGTAGGCGCCGTCCTTGCGGATGGGCACGGTGAAGGTCGCGTCGAGGTCCATGGCTCATCATCCGTGCTCGGCGTCGTCGCCGCGTTCTGGACGGGGATCGTCCTGGTGGCTCGCGCCCGCGAGCGCCGTACGTCCGCGCCGGCGCGACCGCCGCGGTGACCGCCCCTCGGCGGGCGGTTCCAGCGCCAGCCAGACGACGACGAGCACGAGCAGCCACACGAGCGCGCCGACCGACAGCTGCGGGGCGAGCAGCAGCAGCACGACCGGCACGACGACGCTCGGCGCCCCTCGGACCAGGAGCCAGCGGCGGCCCTTCCCGACGAGGAGCGCGGTGACCACGCCGATCAGGCAGTAGCCGGCGACCGCCCCGCAGAGCAGGGTCCGGGCGTCGAAGGCGAGCGCGCCGTGCGTGTGGGCGACCGCCACACCGAGAGCGGCGGCGAGGGCGGCGAGCGCCCCGGTGAGCAGCGCGTGCAGCAGCATGACGATCCGCGGGGCGACGAGGCGCGGCTTGAGCTGCGGGATCCCGGCGGTGCCGTGCAGCAGGCCCGCGGTCCAGACGGAGGCCAGCAGCGCGAACGCGCCGAGCGACACGACCGCCGTGCTCCGATCCCAGGAGGTCGTGTCCGCGGCCGCGTCGATGATCTGGATGAGCCCCTCGCCCAGCACGATGATGACGAACAGTCCGAGCCGCTCCGCGAGGTGCTCCTCCTCGACCGGCGTGCCCTCGATCGTCATGAGCCCGGCCGCCGGCCCGCCGCGGCGACGGGAAGCCTTCACGCGCTCGAGGCGTTCCTCGGCCTCCTGCATCGCGCGCTCGCCGGACGAGGTGAGCAGCACGGCCAGGTCGATGACGATGCCGACGGCCCACAGCCAGTACCGCGCGGGTGCGTCGACCCACAGCGAGATCAGCCAGGGCAGGGCGCCGAGCCCGAACTGCGCCAGCGGCCAGTCCAGCAGCACCTTGCCGCGCGCGATGACGGCACCGGCGTACCAGCGCAGCGCCACGTAGGCGATGACGAAGGCGCTCGCCCGCGCGCCGTGGATGCCGGGGACGGAGGCCGCCATGACGGCCAGCCCGAGCATGGCGGTGATCAGGACGCGCGTCTTGGCGTCCTCGCCCGCGACGTTCCCGTAGACCGCGAAGCCCGCCCACGAGATCCAGAACGCCAGGTACAGCACCGCGTAGAGGCCGAGCGTCGTCGCGCCCATGTCCTCGTGCAGCAGGTGGGCCAGCTGGCCGATGCCCGCGACGACCACCAGGTCGAAGAACAGCTCTTTCCAGGACGCGTGCCGCTCGACTGCGGCGACGGGCTCGGATGACATGCGGTCAGTAGACCGCACGCAGGGTCAGTCCAGCAGGTCCCGCAGCACGGCGGCCTGGTTGTGGACCGGGTCCTTGGCGCCGTAGACGAACTCGTCGAACGCCTGCTCGTCGTCGACCCGCCGCAGGTGGACCGTCATGACGACACCTACCGCGCGAGCAGCCAGTCGAGGGCCGCCGGCGCGGCGCCCAGCACCGACACGTGTCCCTGGCCCGGCCGCAGCCACAGCTCGGCCGACGGGATCCGCGCCGCCAGCCAGGCGCCGTGGGCGGCCGGCACCACCCGGTCGTCGTCGCCGTGCAGGACGAGGACGGGCACCGTGATGTCGGCGGGGTCGAAGCCCCACGGCGCGACGTAGGCGAGATCGTCCTCGACCATCCCGCCGACGCCACCCTCGAGCGCCTCGCCCGCGATCCGGCCCAGCCAGCCCCACGGCCCGGCCAGCGCCTCGTGGTCCGCCGCGGTGAACATGGCGGGGTCGTACTCGCTGCTGACCAGCTGGCGTTCCAGGGCGTCGCGCCCGGCGACGGCGGCGCGCAGCTCGGCGGTGCCGGTCGGGTTGATGCCCGCGAACCAGTCGAGGCCGTCGGCGTCGAAGGGTGCGGTCCCCGACCCCTCGACCGCCGCGACCACCCGGTCCCCGAGAAGCGCCGCGCAGGCCAGCGCGTGCGGCCCGCCGCCGGAATGGCCCAGCACCGCGAACCGGTCGATGCCGAGCGCGTCGGCGATCGCGGCGACGTCGCCGGCCGCCGACGCCACGTCGCGGCCGGGGTGCGGCGTCGAGCCGCCGTAGCCGGGTCGGTCGTACGAGATCCACCGGATCTCACGGCTCATCGGGAGCAGCGGCTCGGGCGGTGTGCCGACGTTCGGGGTCCCGTGGTGCCAGAACACGGTCAACCGGGACTCGTCGGCCGGGGTGTCGTACGCGCGCAGCGTCCGGCCGTCGGCGAGCGGGACGAGGTGCGCCGTGGGCGTCGTGGTCACCCGACCGCGTCGATCGCCTGCTGGATCAGGGCGGTCACCTCGTCGGGGTGGCTGATCATCGCGACGTGCGAGCTGTCGATCTCGACCACTGTCGCGCCGGCCCGGGCGCCCATGAACCGCTCGGCGGCCGGCGGGATGACGCGGTCGTCGGAGGCCACCAGGTACCAGGAGGGCAGGGTCTTCCAGGCGGGCGGGCCGGACGGCTCGCCCAGCGAGGCCAGCGAGGCCGGGCGCTGCGAGACCGCCATGGCGGCCGCGAGCTCGTCGGGCAGGTCCTGGCAGAAGCCCTGGTGGAACACCTCGAGCTTGATGTACGCGTCGCCGTTGCCCTCGCCGGAGTCCGGGAACGGCCGGATGTCGACGATCTGCGTGAGGTCCGGCGGCGGCCCGTCGCTGCCCAGGCCGAGCGCGGCGCCCGCGGGCTCGCCCTCGTCCAGCGCGAACGCCGCGACGTAGACGAGCGCCTTGACGTTGTCCGCGCCGACCGCCGCGTTGGTGATGACCGCACCGCCGTAGGAGTGGCCGACCAGGACCACGTCGCCCTCGATGGTGGACAGGAACGACCGGATGTACGCCGCGTCGCCGGAGATGCTGCGCAGCGGGTTGGCGGGCGCGTACGAGCTGTAGCCCGCCGCGGCCAGGCGGGTGATCACACCGCCCCAGCCCGAGGCGTCGGCGAATGCTCCGTGGACGAGGACGACGGTGGGGCTCATGGGTCGATCTCCTTCGGACGACGGCGTCAGGCTGTCGTCGACACGGTAGGCGCGCCCGGGGGGCCAGAGGCATACGTCATCTGACGGCCGCGCGCTATCTTGCGTGCACCTGACCTTCTCGAAGGAGCGCGCGCGCCCCATGGCATCGCCCCAGGGCCTCGCGCCCTCCACCCGCACGCTGCTGTTCCTCGCGGCCGCCGTCGTGGTGCTCACCGGCATGCACGCTGCGCGCGAGGTGCTGGCGCCCCTGCTCCTGGCCGCGGTGCTCGTCATCATCGTGCACCCGATCCGGCACCCGCTCGAGCGCCGCGGCTGGCACCGGGCCGCGGCCACCACGGTCGTCATCGTCGTCGTCTACCTGATCCTGCTCGCCCTCATCGCGATGCTGGTGTTCGCGGGGATCCAGTTCGGTGGGCTGGTCCAGGACTACCTCACGGAGCTGCAGCAGACGATCGGCGACGCCACCGCGTGGCTGGCGTCGATCGGCGTGGACCAGAGCTCGATCGAGTCGATCACGGACGCCCTGCAGCCCTCCCAGCTGGTGGGCGTCGCCGCCTCCCTCGGCGGCGCCGTGATGGGCGTCCTCACCACGCTGTTCGTGGTCGTCACCTACGTGATCTTCATGTCCGTCGACGCCGCGCGGTACGACGGTGCGCACGTCCAGTTCGGCCAGACGGAGAGCAACGTGCTCGGTCGGGCGACCACGTTAAACATCGGGGTGCGCCGGTACTTCGTGGTGAGCGCGTCGTTCGGTGCGGTCGTGGCCATCGTCGATGGGCTCGCGCTGTGGGCGCTCGGCGTCCCGGCCCCGGCCGTGTGGGCGATCCTCGCGTTCGTCACCAACTTCATCCCGAACATCGGGTTCGTCATCGGCGTCATCCCGCCGACGCTGCTCGCCCTCGTGGTGGGCGGGTGGCCCCTCGCGCTCGCGGTGATCGCGATCTACAGCGCCGTCAACGTCACGCTGCAGGTGCTGATCCAGCCGAAGTTCGTCGCCGACGCGGTGAACATCACGCTCACCCTGAGCTTCGTGTCGGTCATCTTCTGGACCTTCGTCATCGGGCCGCTGGGCGCGATCCTGGCCGTGCCGCTCACGCTCCTGTCCCGGGCGGTGCTGCTCCAGGGCGGCCCGCAGACCGCCTGGTACTCGTGGCTCTCGGGCGAGGACCTGCCGAAGCCCAAGGAGCTCGAGCCCGCGCCGGTGCCCACGCCGGAGCCCGAGCCGGCCGCGGACTGACCATGGCCGTCGTCGAGATCCCCGTCCGGGGTCGGTTCGACCTCGCGCAGAGCATCGGGTTCGGGTTCGGGCAGCGCGACGCCGCCGACGGGTCGGTGCTGCGGCTGGCGTTCTGCCTCGACGGGTATCGCACGCAGGTCGGGGCGGCCGTGACCCAGGCGGCGCCGGACCTGCTGCTGTGCGACGTGCAGGGGGAGGGTGACCCGCGCGCGGTCGCGGCGCAGGTTGCGCGCGTGCTGTCGGTGGACGTCGACGGCACGGGGTACGACGAGCTGGGCCGCCGCGAGGCGCTGGTCGGCGCGGCCCAGTCCCGACGCCCGGGGCTCCGGCCGCCGCTGTTCTACTCGGCCTACGAGGCGCTGCTCTGGTCGGTGCTCTCCGCACGGCGGCCGCAGCGCCAGATGGCCGCCGTCCGGACCGCGCTCGCCCGGGCGCACGGCCGGGTGTTCGACGTTGCCGGGGTCGAGCAGGCGGCGGTGCCCCTGCCGGCCGACCTCCTCGCGGTCACGTCGTTCCCGGGCATCCCCGATGCCAAGATCCCGCGCCTGCACGGCGTCGCCGAGGCCGCGCTCGCCGGGGCGCTCGACACGGAGACGCTGCGCGCGATGGACCCGGCGGCGGCCGCGACCGAGCTCCAGCGCCTCGACGGGATCGGGCCGTTCTACTCCGAGCTGGTCACCGTCCGCGCCCTGGGGCACACCGACGTGCTGCCGGTGAACGAGCCCCTGGTGCGGTCCGTCGTGGGCCGGGCGCTCGGCCAGGACGAGCCGCTCGAGCCCGCGCGGCTGGCCGAGGTGGCGGAGGCGTGGCGGCCGTGGCGCACCTGGGTCGCCGTGGCCATGCGCGCGGGGGCCTCGGCCTGACGGGTCACGGAGCGCGGGGGAACGCCCGCCGGGCGACGACGATCACGACGAGGCTGGCGACGACCAGCGCGGCGCCGACGAACGGCAGCGCGTCGAGGCCCGGCCCCACCAGCACGAGCGCGCCCAGCGCCGCCCCGCCGCCGATCCCGATGTTCGCGGTCGAGTTCACCAGCGCGCCGATGAGGTCGGGCGACGCCCCGCGCGTGCGGATCGCGGCGGTCTGGAACACGGACGCCATGGCGCCGAACGACGCGGACCAGACGGCCGCGGCGACGAGCACGCCGATCCGCGACGGGTACACGAGCCCGAGAGCGAGCAGGCCGACCGCCATGCCGGCGTGCACCACGACGGTGCCGCGGCGCGGGTTCCGGTCCAGGGACGCGGCAGCGTAGGCGGTGCCGACCAGGCCCACCGCGCCGAGGCCGAGCAGGACGGGGCCGACGGCGGTCTCGCTCAGACCCGTGGCCAGCAGGATCACCGAGACGTAGGTGTAGACGACGTACTGCGCCAGGTAGGTGAGCGTGTTCGTCGTCGACACGATCCCCAGCCGCCGGCGGCGGTCGGTGCGCGTGTCGTCGGCGTGCGGGGCGTCGTCGGCCGACACCGGCGGCAGCAACGTCGCGACCAGCACGGTCGCCAGGGCGCAGGCGGCGGCGAGGACGAGGAACCCGTTGCGCCACCCGACGGCGGTGCCTAGCGCGGTGGACAGCGGCACGCCGAGCACGAGACCCGCGGATGCCCCCGCCGTGACCAGGGCGAGCGCGCGGCCGGTGACGTGCGGGGCGACGAGGCGCGAGGCGTACCCGATGCTCAGCGAGAAGAAGAGGGCGTGCGCGATGCCGCCGACCGCGCGGCCGGCCGCGACGACGCCGAAGGTGGGGGCGATGCCGACCAGCGCGTTGCTCACGGTGTAGGCGGCCAGCGTGCCCAGCAGCAGACCCTTGCGGGGCAGGCGTCGGGTGCCCAGCGTCAGCGGGATCGCGAGGGTCGCCACCATGAGCGCGTACACGGTGACCAGCAGCCCGGCGACGGACTCGGTGACGTCCAGGTCGGTGCTGATCTGCGGCAGCAGACCGACGGGCACCAGCTCGGTCGTGATCGCCACGAAGGTGGCGAGCGTCAGGGCCGCCAGCCCGCCGGCGGCGTCGCGCACCGAGCCGGGGCCCGACGCCCTCAGGCTGACCTCTGCCACGCGGCCTCCACGCTCGCCTGCCGGAACCCGAGGGCCACGTTGATCGCCAGCATGTGCGCGTTCTCCTGCGCGTTCCACGTGTGGATCCGGGCGGCCTGGGGCCGGACGTCGCGGAGGGCGTCGAGGACGGCGATCTTCGCCAGCATGCCGAGCCCGTGGCCGCGGTGCTCGCGCAGGACGAGGGTGTCGCCCTGGAACACGACCGCCGGCTTGTCCAGCGGGTACTCGACCCCCGAGTAGGCGGCGAGCGTGCCGGTGGGCGCGTGCTCGACGACGGCCGTGAGGATCCCCAGCCCGCGGCGACGCAGGTCGGCGGCGCGCGTGCGGACGCGGTCGGCGTCCCAGACGTCCTCGGCCAGGTCGAGCGCGCCGTGCGGGACGTCGGTGCTCATGCGCGTCTTGAGGACGGCGAGCTCGTCCAGCCACTCCTCGTCGTACCCGTCCTGCATGAGGTGGACGCGGTGGTCCGGGCCGGGGCCCGGGCGCAGCGGGTCGAGAATCTCGGCGGGGACGGGAACGTCGAGCACGGAGTGCCGGACCACCTGCTCGAGGGCAAAGCCGCGCGCGAGCGCGAACCGGGTGGCGTCGTCGTCCGCCGGGATGCGGCCGTCGCCGGTGGGCGCGGCGAGCGCGCCGGGCCCGGGCCGGGGCTCGACGGCGAACGCCGAGTCCGACAGCACGACCTGGCGGCCGGCGTCGCGGGCGATCTGCAGACCGGCGTCGAAGAGCAGGGCACCGACGCCCCGTCGGCGACGGTCCGGGCGCACCGCGACGTAGACGACGGCGACGTGCTGGTTCCCGACCAGCGGCAGACCCACCATCGCGCACCCGACGACGTCGGCCGGGTCGGTGGAGCCCTCAGGGACCGCGACCAGGCGGTGGATCTTGCGGTGCGGCTCCTGCAGCATGGCGCGCACGGTCGGGACGTCGAGCGAGAAGTCCGTTCCGTGCACCGGCCCGTCGACCGCCTCGCTGACCTGAACCACGCCTTCGACAGTCCAGGCGTCGGGGTGCTGCGGGTCGGCGGGCACGGGCACGAGGCGGATCACGCGGTCAGCCTCGCGTTCGTGCCCGCCGCCGGCAATGTCAATCGCGAACCAGGTACGCCTCGATCCGGTCGAACGCCCCCACCCACACGTGCTCGGTGAAGAAGTCGCGGACCTCGACGGCGGGGAACCCGCTCTGCACGACGGTCACCAGGGTCCCGCCGTCGACCGCCTCGAACGTGACGTCGATCCGCGTGATCATGGTCAGGCCGTCCGGGCTGCTGCCGGACGACTCGGTGACCAGGCGGTGCGGACGGTCGATCACCAGGAACGTCTGGGTCTCCCGGAACAGGTTGTCGCGGTCCGGCCCCCACACGGCGGTCTGCTGCCCGCCGACGCGCAGGTCGACCTCGATCTCGACGATCCCTGGCTTGGTGTCGAGGATCGAGAACCAGATCGTCTGCTTCTCCGCGTCGGTGTAGGCGTCGAACACCTCGTCGGGTGTCGCGGGCAGCATGCGGGTCATGCGCATCTCGAGGGTGTCGGTGCTGGTCATGAGTCGAGTCCTTTCTGGAGGGTGAAGTAGGCCTCGAGACCGTCGAGCCGACGCTCCCAGAGCCGCTGGTAGAAGGAGATCCACGCCATGGCGTCGTCCAGTCGCTCCTCCCCGAGCCGGCACTGCCTCGAGCGGCCGACCTTCTCGGTGCTGACCAGGCCGGCGTCCTCGAGGACCTGCACGTGCTTCTTCATGCCGGTGAGGCTCATCCCGTGCGGCGCCGCGAGCTCGCCGATGGTGGCGGGTCCCTCGCCGAGCCGGGTGAGGATGTCGCGTCGGGTCGCGTCGGCCAGCGCCGAGTAGATCCGGTCGAGAGTGTCATGCTGAACCATGTGGTTCACCATAGGACACTGAACCGGATGGTGCAATAAGTAGGATCGGGGCATGCGCGTGGTGCGGGGCAAGGTCGGTGCCGTCGTCGCGCTGCTCGTGGCCGTCGGGCTGGCGCTGTCCGCGCTCGCGGGACTGACGTGGAGCCGATCCCTGGACGTCCCTGCCGACGGACCGTGGCGGGTGGTGCTGCGCCACCCGGCGGGCGGCTGGGGCGCGTGCCTGGACGACGCCTCCATCGCGAGCACCGGGATGACGGACGACTCGCCCGCCTCCTACGTCACGGCGGACCTCGCTGCGGACGCGACGGCCCGGGACGTGCGACGCGTCGTCGAGTGCCTCTCCGGCGCGATGACCGGTGGCACCGTCCAGGTCGTCGCGATCAACCCCTAGCCGGACCGGCGGCACGTCGGGGGATGATGACGGCCATGACGTCCTTCTTCCCGCCCGTCGAGCCGTGGGGCGTCACCCCGCTGGGCCTCGACGACGCGACGCCCGAGGCGGTGCCGCGCGACCCCGAGTGGAGCGGCCCAGGCTGGTACGACCGACCGACGATCGTCGCCGTCTCGGCGGAGATCGGGCGGTCCCCGTCCACCACCGTGCTCCTGGAGGGCGCCCGCGTCTACGCGGACGGTGTCGCGTTCCGATTCACCGTGGTGCTGGCGCCGACGATCCGCAGCGAGCATCACCGCGTGATGGCCGAGCTCGACGTCACCCACGGCCGTGGAGGCCTGGCGCTGGCGCTGCCGGTCGGCGGGCTGCGCTTCGGGTTCGCGTACGCCGACGGTCGACGGGTCACCTCGCTCGACCCGTCCGGGTGGTCGAGCATGCCGGACGGTGCCGACCTCGGGCGCTGGGTGCCCGACCGGCCGGTGCTGGAGCCGTTGGCCCGCGCGGCGATCTACGGCGGGTCGTGGAGCCGCGAGGTCTGGCTCTGGCCCGTTCCGCAGCGGGGGAACCTGACCGTGGTGTGCGCGTGGCCGGACCGGGGGATCGCCGAGACGAGCACGGTCCTCGACGCGGACGAGCTCATCGCTGCGGCGGCGTCGGCCGGTCCGCTCTGGCCCTGACCTCGTCGAGCACCACGGCCAGCCGCTCCGCGAAGTCGTCGGGCGTCCCGGGCGGCAGGTCGTCGACGCCGAACCACGCGACCCGCTCGCTCTCGTCGCTGACCACCGGCACCGACGACGCGGGGGCGTAGGCGACGAACCCGACGTCCCAGTGCACGCGGCAGCGCCCGAACGCGGTCGCGAGCTCGTGGCGGTGCACGTCGGCGGGCAGCGCGCTCTCGAGCCGCAGGCCCGCGATGCCGCTCTCCTCGCGCGCCTCCCGCAGCGCGGCGTCGGCCAGGGACGCGTCGCCGGGCTCGAGATGCCCGCCCAGCTGCACCCAGAACTGGCCCTTGCGATGGAAGCAGAGCAGGACGCGGGAATGGTCGGGGGACAGGACGAAGCAGCTGGCCGTGAGGTGCTCGGGCGCCAGCGAACGGTCGATCGCGGCGGTGCCCAGGGCGGCCACGAACGCCCGGTACTCGTCGAGCAGGCCCGCCTGCTGAGGATCGCTCGGAGACCAGGCGTCCAGCACATCGGTGATCACGGCCCGCAGCGTACGGTGCTGGGGTGACCCTCGAACGCCGGACCGCACGCCTCCTCCTGCGGCCGTGGACCGCGGCGGACCGCGAGCCGTTCGCCGAGCTGAACGCGGACCCGGAGGTCATGAGGTACTTCCCGGCCACGCTCAACCGCGCGCAGAGCGACGCGATGGCGGCACGCTGCGAGCAACGGCTGCTCGAGAACGGCTGGGGCCTGTGGGCGGTGGAGGTCGAGGGGCGGTTCGCCGGCTTCACGGGTCTCGCGCGACCCAGCTGGGACCCGTCGCTCACCGAGGTCGGCTGGCGCCTCGCCCGTTGGGCGTGGGGTCACGGCTATGCGACGGAGGCCGCCCGGGAGGCCCTGCGGGTCGGGTTCGACGAGGTCGGGCTCGACGAGATCGTGTCGTTCACGGCCCCGACGAACCAGCGCTCGCGGGCCGTGATGGAGCGGCTGGGCATGACCTGCGACCCCGCCGACGACTTCGACTACCCCACCATCGCGGTGGGCCACCCGCTGCGGCGCAGCGTGCTGTACCGCCTTCGGAGGGACGACTGGGTCCTGAGTGGCCGGTCCGCTGACCCCGGGACATACTCACCGACGTGACGATCCCCCGCGAGACGCCCGCCGAGCACCGGCTCGACCACGCCCCGCTGACGTCGGCGGTGATCGTCAACCCCAACCGCGTCGAGGGTCTCGACGAGCTCCGCACGCAGATCCGGGACCAGCTGACCGAAGCGGGCTGGCCCGAGCCCGAGTGGCTGGAGACCACCGCCGAGGACCCCGGCACGGGGCAGGCCCGGCAGGCGGTCGCCGACGGGGCTGACGTCGTGTTCGTCGCTGGTGGCGACGGCACGGTCCGCGCCTGCATCGAGGGCCTGTCCGGCAGCGACTCGGCGCTCGCCATCCTGCCCGGCGGCACCGGCAACCTGCTGGCGACGAACCTCGGCGTCCCGACCGACACCATCGACGGGGTGCGCCTGGCCCTGGAGCGCGGCCGTCGGACCATCGACCTCGGGTACGTCGACGATCAGGCGTTCGCGGTGATGGCCGGCATGGGCCTCGACGCCGCGATGGTCGACGACGCCCCGACCAAGCTCAAGGCCGTGCTCGGGCCGGTCGCGTACGTCTACTCGGCGTTCAAGCACCTGAACGACGCCGAGATGAAGGTCGAGGTCCAGGTCGACGACTACCCCGTGCTGCGCCGACGCGCCCGCACCGTGCTCGTCGGCAACGTCGGACGCCTGCAGGGCGGCGTGAACCTGCTCCCCGACGCCGAGCCCGACAACGGCCAGATGGACGTCGCCGTCCTGGCGCCGCGCAACCTCGGCCACTGGATCCAGCTCGCCTTCGGCGTGCTGCGGCCCGGGCGCCACCGCGTGCCCAACATGGAGGTGCTGCGCGGGTCGCGGATCACCGTGACCAGCGACCGCCCCCAGCCCCGCCAGCTCGACGGCGACGTCATCGACCCGTCCGACACCCTCGACGTGACCGTCCGGCCCGACGCCCTCTGGGTCTGCGTCTACCAGCCGGAGGAGTCGGAGGACCTGACCGAGGGCTCGCCAGGCGGCGAGTAGGGACGACGAAGCCCCGCCCGGCTGGGAGCCGGACGGGGCTGTCGTGACGGGTCAGGCGACCTTGGTGATGTCCTTGACGCCCGTGAACGAGACGACCGAGCCCGGAACGTCCTTCACCGTGAAGACGACGTTGCCGGTGTCACCGGTGGTGATGTCCAGGACCTCGGTGCCGTTGGTCTGGCTGACCATGCCGAGGACGATCGTGGCGGCCGTGTCGACCGTGGCCGAGTACTGACCGGCGGTCAGCTCGGTCCCGACGAGCCAGTCGCCGTTGCCGAGCTGCGCCGGAGCGGTGCCGGGGACCTCAGTGGTGGACACGATCGTCGAGCAGCCGTCGAACGAGGCGACGGAGCCGGGGATGTCCTGGACCGTGAAGATGACCGAGCCCGCGTTCGCCGTCCGGATGTCGAGGATGTCGTCGCCGTTCTTCTGGCTGACCGTGCACAGATCGAAGAACGAGTCGTCGACCGTGGCGCGGTACTGGCCCGCGGCGATGTCGGTGCCGACGATGTGGTCGCCGCCGGTGATGCCGACGGGGGCCTCCTCGACAGGTGCGGTCTCCTCCGGAGCGACGACGGCGGCGTCGTCCACGACATCCGCCGCCACCACGGGCGCGGCGGCCTCGGGCTTGGCGTCGCCACCGCCACTAGTGGCGATGACGATGGCGACGATCAGGACGACGAACGAGCCGACCGCGGTCAGGAACTTGTGGCGGCCGACCCAGCTGCGGTTCGCCTTCTTGACGGCCTTGGCCTCGCGGGCCAGGCGCTTCGCCTCGGCCTTCGTGACGGGCGTCGACGGGTCGACGAGGACCTCGGGGGTGGGGTTCTCGGGGGTGGTCATGGCGCTCCTCTGTGGGTGTCGCGCACGCCTGTCAGCGGGCACGGCGGGGCAGCCCCGGACGGGGCTAGGGACGTCGAGCTGGGGCCCCGGCAGCGCTCAGCGCGAGCGATCCACAGAGGCGGCCCGCACGGCATCGGCCGGTGCGGCGCTCGCCGGTGTGCACTGTTCTGTGCGGTGCGGCGAATGACTTAACGTTATGTCAGTTTGCCCCGGCGCCACGAGGGACGAACGTCCTGTGTGCGCCGCTCGGCAGCCCTGCGCCAGCTTCGCCACGCGTCCCACTGCTTCCACGTGGCGATCGCGACCCGTCGTCTGCTGCGACGACGGTCAGCACCTCGCAGCGAAGACCGTCGTCTCGCCGGACATCGTCGAGACCGTCCAGCTGCCGGTGCCGGCCGCGGCATCAGCACGCGGTATGGCGATCACGACGTATCCGGAGCCGGACGCCCCCGGGTGCAGGGTCTTCAGGTCCAGGAGCGACGGGGCAGGCGCGACGGCCGCCGTGTCGCCGGACGTGTGGGTGGTGCCCGCCGCGCTGACGAACTCGACGGAGAGGTCGACCCAGGGCGGTGCAGGGTCCTGGCCGAGGCGCGTGACCTCGACGGAGACCATGGCATAGACCATGCCCTCGGGTGCCGACACGTTGAGCTCGTGCGCGGCGGCGACGGCATCGGTCGCGTCGAGGACCGGGGTCGTGAGCGTCACGCGCCAGGCGGCGGCGCCGAGCTCGTGAAGGATGACTGTGTGGCCGAATGCGACGAGGACCTCGGGGCGGTGGCGCTCGTGGATGGGCATGGTGCTCCTCGGGGGTGTCGCGCATGCCTCTCTCGGCGGGCGCGGCTGGGGAGCCCCGGAAGGGGGCCAGGGACGTCGAGCTAGGCCCCCGGAAGCGATCAGCGCGAGCGATCCCCAGAGGCGGCCCGCACGGCAACGGCCTGTGCGGCGTCCGCCTGTGCGCACGATGTTGTGCGGCTCGGCGAATAGCGAAACGTTATGTCAGTCGGCTCCGGTGTCACTAGGGACCAACGTCCTGTGTGCCCCGCTCGTCAGCCCTGAGCCAGCTTCGCCACGTCGTCCCACTGCTCCCACGTGGCGATCCGCGAGGCGTAGTCGGCCTTGGCGGTGCCGAGCGGCGAGGAGCCGAAGAACACGCGCAACGGCGGCTGCTCGGCGTCGACCACGCGCAGGAGGGCCTCGGCCGAGCTCGACGGGTTGCCAGGGGTCCCGATGCGCTTGGCGCGCGCCTCGGCCATCTGTGCCCGGGCCTCGTCGTACGCGGCGATCGGGGTCGCGTGGCGGGCCGACGAGCCGCCCCAGTCCGTCGAGAAACCGCCCGGCTCGACCAGCGTCACGTGGATGCCGAACCCGGCGACCTCCTGGGCGAGCGCCTGGCTGAAGCCTTCGAGCGCCCACTTCGAGGCGTGGTACGCGCCGATGTTGGGGAACGCGGAGATCCCGCCGATCGACGACACCTGGATGATGTGCCCGCTGCCCTGCGCGCGCAGGAACGGCAGCGCCGCCTGCGTCACCCAGAACGCGCCGAAGAGGTTGGTCTCCATCTGGTCGCGCAGCTCGGCCTCGGACAGCTCCTCGGTGAAGCCGAACTGGCCGTAACCGGCGTTGTTGACGACGACGTCGAGCCGCCCGAAGTGGTCGTGCGCCCGCGCGACGGACGCGAAGTCGGCGGCGCGGTCGGTGACGTCGAGGGCAAGGGGCAGGACGGCGTCGCCGAACCGCTCGACCAGGCCGTCGAGGGAGCCGACGTCGCGCGCGGTGGCGGCCACGCGGTCGCCGCGCTCGAGGGCGGCGGTCGCCCACTCCAGGCCGAAGCCGCGGGACGTGCCGGTGAGGAACCAGGTCTTCTGTGTCATACCGACGACGCTAGGACCTAGAGCGCGCTCGAACGCAAGACGAGCTCGTGCACCTGTCCGGCGGTGAGCTCGAGCCCGAGGTCGCTCAGCACGTCGCCCAGCTCCTCGTCGGAGACCCTGCGGTCCTCGATCCGACCGTCGGGGGTGTCGACGGTGAGGCGCCTGCCCGTGAGGCAGCGCAGCAGCTCCTCGTCCTTGCGCTGCACCACGATCTGGACCACGAACCGGGACGTCGGGCTGTGGGCGGTGGCGAAGTTGGCGACCTCGACGTCGGGCAGGTAGGTGTCCTCGGCGGGCGCCGTGTAGTGGGTCAGCCACGCGTCGCCCCGGCGCTCGTGCAGCTGCCACGCGCCGTCGGCGAGCTGGACCGTGCGGAAGGTCCAGCCGGCCTGGCGGGTCACCAGGCCGTCCTCGAGCGGGACCGGTTCGAGCAGGCCGGAGCCGAAGCCCGTGTCGGCGAGCCAGCGGCCGTCGACGAACAGGACGAGGTGCGAGCGAGGTCGCGGGACCACCGCGGGATCGCCGATGCGCGCCAGGCGACGCTCGACCGCGAAGCCGAGCCGTTCGAGCGCGGCGCCCAGCAGGAGCCCGTGCTCGTAGCAGTACCCGCCGCGCCGCGCGCCGATCAGCTTGGCCTCGATCGCGGGCAGGTCCACGGAGACGTCGACGCCCAGCTGGACGTCCAGGTTCTCGAACGGGATGGTCTCGACGTGCGCGCGGTGGATCGCCGCCAGGGAGTCAGGTCGCGCGCCCGTGCGGGCCAGGTACGCGTCGAGGTCGAGCCGGTCGACGCCCCACATGTCGCTCACAGCTCGTCGTGCGGCACCACGAGGACCGGCACCGGCGAGTGCCGGATGATCTTCGTCGCGTTGGTGCCGAGGAACACGCGCCGTAGGGCCCCGGCGCTCGAGGACCCGAGGATCAGCAGCTCGTTGGGCGTCCAGTCGATCGACGTGAGCGCGTCCCACCAGCTCGACCCGGTGGCGACGACCATCTCCACGTCGTCGTCCAGCGCGTCGCCGAGCCGCGCGCGCAGGGCGGCCTGCGCCTCCACCATCTGCTCACGCCACTGCTCGGTGACCTCGGACTCGATGTCGGTGCCGATCTCGGGCGGGTACATCGTGGCCGACCGGACGCCGAACGAGCAGACCCGCAGCCGGACGTCGATCTCCCGCGTGAGCCGGGCCGCCCACCGGACCGCGGCGCCGGCCAGGTCGGAGCCGCTGAACGAGCAGCTGAGCCGGCGCGCTGCCACGCCGGTCGGGCCGGGGGCACAGCGGTACGACGTGGGCGCGATGGCCAGCGGCACGGGCGACGAGTGCAGCAGGTAGTCGGCCGTCGACCCGATCACGACGCGACCGTCGGGCCCCTCCGGCGACGAGCCGAGCACGAGCGCGGTGGCGTCCCGCGCGTCGGCGAGCGCGGCGAGCGCGCGAGGGGTCGAGCGCTCGTGGAGCCGGACGAACTCGATGGTGAGGCCCTCGGCGCGGTCGCCGAGGAACGCGAGAGCCGCGGCCTCGGCCTCGTCGGCCCGGGTCTGCACCCACTCCCGCATCTCGCCGTCGACCTTGGCCATGGAGCGGACGGCCCAGCCCGGCGGGACCACGGTCGCGATCACCAGCACGTTCGCCCCGGTGGCCTCGGGCAGGGTGCGCGCCAGGGTGACGCCCAGGTCGATCGCGCCGTGGGCGTCGCCGAACGGGTTGGCGCCGACGACGATCGTCATCGGAGGTCCTCGTCGCGGAGCAGCCCTGCCTCGACGGCCCGTTCCAGCAGGGAGTGCCGTCGGCCCCACAGGAAGTAGAAGGCGAGCACCACGCTGAGCCAGAGCAGGAACCACGCGTACGTGTACCAGTGCAGGCCGGACAGGATGTAGAGGCAGGCGGCGATGGCGAGCACCGGTGTGACCGGGTAGCCCGGCACCTTGAAGCCACGCGGGAGGTCGGGACGGGTGCGGCGCAGGATGAGCACGCCGAGCGACACCACGATGAACGCGGCGAGGGTGCCGATGGAGACGAGGTCCCACAGGTAGTCGAGCGGGATGAACGCGGCGAGCGCGCCGACGACGATGGCCACGATGACCGTGTTGTTCACCGGCGTGTGGGTGCGCGCGTTCACCTTCGCGAACGCCCTGGGCAGCAGCCCGTCGCGGCCGATGGCGAAGAGGATGCGGGTCTGGCCGTACATCGTCACCAGGGTCACCGAGAAGATCGAGATCACTGCGCCCGCGGACAGGATCGTGCCCGGCCAGCTGGCGCCGACCACGTCCTGCAGGATCTTGGCCAGCCCGGCCTCGCCCTGCGCGGCGTCGCCGAACTCCTGCCACGGCTGGGTGCCGAGCGCCGAGACCGCCACCAGCACGTAGATCGAGGTGACGATGCCGAGGGCGCCGAGGATCGCGCGCGGCATCGTCCGCTGCGGGTCCCGCACCTCGTCGCCGGCCGTCGACACCGCGTCGAGGCCGATGAAGGTGAAGAAGATCGTCCCGGCGGCGGCCGTGATGCCCGCCACGCCCTTGGGCGCGAAGTCCGAGAAGTTGTCGGCGTTGAAGCCGGTGAACGCGATGGCCACGAACATCAGCAGGACGGCCAGCTTGATCACGACCATCGTGGCGTTGACCTTGGCGGACTCGGACGCGCCCCTGATCAGCAACAACGCGCACATCGCGACCAGGAAGAGCGCGGGCAGGTTGATGATCCCGGGGTGGGTGTCCCACGGCGCGGCCGACAGGACGTTCGGGATCTGCCAGCCGAACAGGTTGTGCAGCAGCTGGTTGAGGTACCCGCTCCAGCCGACGGCGACCGCGGCCGTCGAGACGCCGTACTCGAGCAGCAGGCACGCCGCGACGCCCATCGCGACCACCTCGCCCAGGGTCGCGTAGGCGTAGGAGTAGGTGGACCCGGACACGGGCACGGCCGACGCCATCTCCGCGTAGGAGAGGGCCGACAGCCCCGCCGCGAGGCCGGCGAGCAGGAACGAGATGATCACCGCGGGTCCCGCGTCGGGCACCGCCTCGTGCATGACGAAGAAGACGCCCGTGCCCACGGTCGAGCCGACGCCGAACATCATGAGCGTGAACGTGCCGAGCGAACGCTCCAGGCCCTCGCTCGACGTGACGGTGGACGGCGTGATCGGCTTCTTGCGCCAGATCTGCGTGCGGAGGGACACCTGCTGGAGCGTCATGGGCGGGCCTCTCCGAGAGGGCCCACGTGCCCGGGCCGTCGCCGTGTGTCCCGCCCACGCTAAAAGCAGGACGCCGTCCAGGCAATCGCGAGAGTCCGCACAGGCGGCGCACAGAAACTGCTCGTGAGATGACCCACGAAACTCAGGACGACGGCGCGGGTTCGTCGCTACATTCCGCGCATGATCACATCACTCGCCACCGAGGTGGCCACCACGACGTCCGCGACGGCCGGGCCCTCGTTCTACGTCGGCAGCCTCGTCGGCTACCTGATCTACGCGTTCGCCCTGGTCGGGGTCTTCAAGAAGGCCGACGAGCCCGTGTGGCAGGCGTTCGTGCCGATCTGGAACGCCATCGTCCTCATCAAGGTCTCGGGCAAGCCGATCTGGTGGATCATCCTGTACCTGATCCCGATCGTGAACATCGTCATCGCGATCCTCGTCTACCACGGCCTGTCGACGTCCTTCGGCCACGGCGCGGGCTTCACGGTCGGCCTCGTCTTCCTCAGCATCATCTTCCTGTACATCCTCGGCTACGACTCCAAGCCCTACCAGGGCGTCACCGGTGGGGAGCCGGTCCGCGGCTACGCCACGGCCTGACACCGTCCGTCCCGAGGCGGCCGTACCCCCCGGGGTGCGGCCGCCTCCTGCGTGGGTGACCATCGCGCATGACGACATTCGACGCCCTCGCCGACGAGGGGTTCATCTCGCTGACCACGTTCCGCAAGTCCGGGGAGGGGGTGCCGACGACCGTGTGGGTGGGGCGGGACGGCGACGCCCTGCTGGTCACCACGCCGCGCGGCAGCGGCAAGGTGAAGCGGCTGCGCCGCGACGCCCGGGTGGAGATGGTGCCGAGCAGCAGGTTCGGCAAGGTCGACGACGACACCCCGTCGGTGGCCGGTCTCGGCGAGATCCTCGACGACGACGCGGCGCGCGAGCGGTGCAACGCGGTGATGGTCGAGAAGTACGGCCTGGAGTACCGCGTGATGATGGGCCTCGAGAAGCTGGGCCGCAAGGGTGACGACAACCGGGTGATCCTGCGCATCACGCCGCGCTGACCGCGGGTAGCGTTCCGGCGTGACCCCGACCCACGCCGAGCTCACGGCGACGCTCCGGGCCGCCGGGTGCGTGTTCGCCGAGGACGAGGCGACGATCCTTCTCGACGCCGCGGGCGATCTCGACTCGATGGTCGCCCGCCGCGTCGCGGGCGAGCCGCTGGAGGTCGTCGTCGGCTGGGCCTCGTTCTGCGGGCTGCGCATCGAGATCGACCCCGGCGTGTTCGTGCCGCGGCGTCGCACCGAGCTCCTGGTGCACGAGGCTCTGCGGATCGCACCCGCGCGGCCGGTCGTGCTCGTCGACCTCTGCTGCGGCTCGGGCGCCCTCGGTGTCGCGCTCGCGTCCGCGCTGCCCAGCGCGTCGCTGTACGCGGCCGACGTCGAGCCCGCCGCGGTGCGGTGCGCGCGCCGGAACGTGGAGCCGGTGGGTGGGCAGGTGTTCCTCGGGGACCTTGACGCGCCGCTGCCGTCCGAGCTGCGCGGGCGCGTCGACCTGCTGGTGGCGAACGTGCCGTACGTGCCGACCGACGCGATCGCCACCATGCCGCCCGAGGCGAGGCTGCACGAGCCGCGGGTCACGCTCGACGGGGGTGCCGACGGGCTCGACGTGCTGCGGCGGGTCGCGTCGGTCGCGCCGAGGTGGCTGGCGCCCGGGGGACATCTGCTGGTCGAGACCAGCGAGGCTCAGGTGCCGGCGGCGTGCGACGCGTTCGAGGCCGCGGGTCTGGCGGCGCGGGTGGTGAGCGACGAGGAGTCGGGCGGCACCGTCGTCGTCGGGACCCTGGTCGCCTCTCCGGTCGACCGGCTCGTCGCGCTCGCGGACCCCGAGCGGGCCGCCGGGATGGCGCGGTTCTTCAAGACCGGCGCCGGCGAGTACGGCGAGGGTGACGTGTTCCTCGGGGTGACCGTGCCGCAGGTGGTGTCGGTGGCCCGGAGGGCCCTCGGGCTGCCCGTCGACGCGTTGGAGGAGTGGCTCGACGACGAGCGACACGAGGTGCGCCTGCTGGCGCTCAAGGTGATGGCGCTCGAGTGCGCGTCGCGGCGGTCGTCGGCGGACCGTCGTCGCGGGCTGCTCGACCTGTACCTGCGCCGGACCGACCGCGTGAACAACTGGGACCTGGTCGACGCCAGCGCGCCCGACGTCGTGGGGCGCGCGGTGCTGGCCGGGACGTCGGCGGCGGTGCTCTACCGCCTCGCCGGGTCGGAGTCGCTGTGGGAGCGGCGGATCTCCATCGTCGCGACCCTGGCCCTGGTGCGCGCCGGGTCGCTGGACCACACGTTCGCGCTGGCCGCCCTGCTCGAGGGCGACCCGCACGACCTCATGCACAAGGCGGTCGGGTGGCTGCTGCGGGAGGCCGGCAAGAAGGACGAGGCGCGGCTGCTCGCCTTTCTCGACGAGCACGCCGCGACCTTGCCCCGGACGGCCTTGCGGTACTCGCTGGAGCGGTTGTCGCCGGCGCAGCGCGCGCACTACATGGCGGCTCGGTCAGCCCTGCGCTGAGGCCCGCTCCAGCCAGTTCGGGTTGGTCATGATGCCGACGACGTTGCCGAACGGGTCGATCGCGGACGCGGTGACGAAGCCGCTGCCGCGCTCGCGGGGACCGTCCTGCTCCGTGGCGCCCAGGGCGAGGAGGCGCTTCCAGGTGCCCTCGAGGTCGTCGACGTGCCAGTAGACGATCGCGCCCGCCGGACCGCCGGATGCGGGGGCGAAGCGGCGGTCGACGATGCCGAGCTCGTCGTGGTGGTCGCCGAGGCGGAACTCGACGTAGCCGTCGCGGACGAAGTACGGCTCCAGGCCGAGCAGGTCCGTGTACCAGGTGCGGGCGGCGGCGAGGTCGTCGGCGAAGATCGAGACGTTGGCCAGGCCGCGGAAGGTGCTCTCTGTGGTGGTCATGTCTCCACTCTTCGCTGTGAAGTGATCACCTTCTGAGCACTTTTCCTGCGAGTGTTTCGCTGTGCGCGCAGACCGGTTGGTGGCCACGCTCCTGCTGATGCAGGCGCGCGGGCGCGTCACGGCCGCGGAGGTGGCAGCGGAGCTCGAGGTCTCGGTCGCGACCGCCCGGCGCGACCTGTCGGCGCTGTCCACCGCCGGCATCCCGGTCTACCCGCAGCCCGGCCGCGGAGGTGGGTGGTCGCTCGTCGGCGGGGCGCGGACCGACCTCACCGGGCTGACGTCGTCCGAGGCGCAGGCGCTGTTCCTGCTGGTCGGACCCGCCGCCGGCCGGTCCGCCGAGGCGGCGTCCGCGCTCCGCAAGCTCGTGCGCGCGCTGCCGGCCACCTTCCGGGCCGACGCCGAGGCCGCCGGCCGTGCCGTCGTCGTCGATCCCGTCGGATGGGGTGCCTCTTCCCGTGAACCGCCGCCGTGGGTGGACGCCCTGCAGGGTGCCGTGGTCCGCCGGCGGCAGGCGCAGGTGACCTACGACGGGCGGTCGCGCGGCGTCTCGACGCGGACCGTGGACCCGTGGGCGCTCGTCGACAAGGACGCCGCCTGGTACCTCGTGGCCGGCACGTCCGCCGGGCGCCGGACCTTTCGCCTCGACCGGGTCGTCGCCCTCACCGTGCTGGACTCGCCCGCGACCCGCCCCGACGATCTCGACGTCGCAGGCATCTGGTCCTCCGTCGTCGACGACATCGAGGAGCGCCGCTCCCGCGTGTCCGCCACCGTCCTCGCCCCGCAGTTCCTCGTGTCCGTCCTGCGTTGCCGGTTCGGTCGACACCTCACCGTGCTCGGTGCCGACGACGACGAGCGCGCGCGGGTGCAGGTCGCCTCGCACACCGCGCGATCGGTCGCGGAGCACCTGGCCGGGCTCGGTGCAGCGGTCGAGGTGCTGGAGCCGGCGTCCGTCCGCGCCGAGCTCGCGTTGCTCGGCGCGGAGCTCGTGGCGCAGTACGGGGCGTCGCCGTCGTCCGCCTGAGAACGTCGTCGGTGTGAAGAGCTTCACGGGTCGGGCGGCACCCACTCGCCGGCCGCTTCCCGTACCCGCCCGGGCTCTGGCCGCGCTCGCCCCGTGCGCATCGCGCACGACCGGTCGCCGTTGTCGGGCAGGAACGCCGTCGGTCCTGGCGACTCGTCAGCGCTCTGGCGGGCCTCCGTCCCTGGAACACCGGCCCGTCCGTCGTGGTCAGCGGCGCTTGTCAGTGGTCGCTCGTACACTTGTTCGATAGCGGGTCCCGGCGGTTGGGCTCTTGGGACGGATGAAGGAGGTGGCGACGGTGACGGCGGTTCTGGAGGATCGCGCGGTCCATGCCCGGGCTGCGGACGCGCCTCGCCTCGTCGCCTTCGAACCGGTCGCCGGTGACGTTTCGGCACCAGTTGCGACTCCAGTCTCTGGCTCGAATCGTGCCCCTGGCCGCTTCCCGGCCGCTGTCTTCGCCTCCACCTTTGGTTGGCCTTCTCCTGCGGCTGGTGCACCGTCTGGCCCAGTAGCCGCCGAGTCCTTTGCTACTGCCGCACCTATCGATTCACCGGTGCCATCGCCGGCGTTGGTGTGGGCGGACTCGGGTCACGGTTCGCGCCCGAACGCGGCACCGGTGCCCGGCCCGGCCGTGCGGGTGGTTGATCTCGGTTGGGTCGAGGAGTTCCCACTGCCCGACGTCGATGTGGCTTCGTTGGTGGGGATGCTGACGGCAGTGCCGGTCGCGGATGTTTCGGGTGCGGCGCTGGTCAACGCGGTGGCGGCATCGCAGCAGGCGATCAACATGCTGCAGTCGGTGCAGGCCACGTTCGTGCGCGAGCTCGGCGCACGGACCCCGGATGCGTTGCGGCACGTCCCGGATGAGCTGGGGTGTGCGTTGGTGTGCACGCGGCAGGCGGGGCAGAACCTGTTCCTGCGTGCCTGGGGCACCGACCAGCACCCCACCCTGGGCGACGCCTGGAGGGTCGGGGCGATCGAGGCGCGCAAGATCGACGTCATCCTCGAGGAAATCAGCAAGGCCGGCACCGGGATCGACGCGGGTGAGCGCGACGCGGTGATCGACGACGCGGTCGCCAAGTCGCGCGAGATGACGGTGCCGCAGCTGACCCGGCACGTGCGCGCCACCCTGATCGCACTCAACCCCGACCTCGCCGAGAAGCGACGAGTCGCCGAACGCGAACGCCGCTCGGTGTTCCTGGACCTGGCCCCCGACGCGATGGCACGGCTGATCGCCTACCTGCCCGCCGCCGAAGCGACCGCCGCGTACACCGCGATCGACGCCCTGGCCGGCACCAGTGCCGTGGACGGGGACGAGCGCACCATCGATCAGCGGCGCGCGGACGCGTTCAGCGACGTGTTCCTGGGCATCCTGGACCGGCAGTCCACCCCGGACGGCACCCCGCTACCCACCAAGCACGGGCAGCGGGTCGCCCTGCAGGTGAACGTGGCCGCCTCCACCCTGCTCGGGCTGGATGACGCCCCCGGGTTCCTGGGCTCTTATGGGCCGATCCCCGCCCAGCTGGCCCGCGAGCTGGCCCAGGACGGCACCTGGCGGCGCGTCCTGACCGACCCCACCGGACAGGTCTGCTCGGTGGGCACCGACACCTACCGGCCCGGAGCGGACCTGACCCGCACCATCCAAGCCCGCGACGTGACCTGCACCTTCCCCGGCTGCCGGCAACCCGCCACCCGGTGCGAGATCGACCACCGCATCCCCTACGACCAGCACAGACCACCCGGCGGGCATGACCCGCAGACGTGCGAGGCGAACCTGCACGCGTTGTGCAAGCACCACCACCAAGCCAAGACCGACGGCTGGTGGAACGTCACCTACAACCGCACCACCGGGGTGTCCACCTGGACCGACCGACACGGATTGACCTACGCCCGCCACCCCGTCCCCATCTACGTCGACCCCTCCGCCTACAAACACCGGCCAGCCACACCACCACGGCCCGACCTCGGCGACCCACCCTTCTAGCGACCGACGGACTCAGGCCAGGCCCGGCCCGGCGCGCGATCGGTATCCCCCCGCGTCCCGACCTCGGGTTCGACCGTTCCCCACCACGGACGTCCGAAGTCGGTCATGCCGGCGGTCACAGCCGAGCGGCGGCCGTGAAAGTCCTGCCGAACGATGTCCGCGACAGCCACGAGGATGGGCAGATGGACGAGAACGACGCGCGGCGGTCGGCGCTCGAGCTGCCCGAGGTGTCGGAGCGGCAGAGCTGGGGTCGGCCGGCGTGGTTCCACCGCAACCTCGTCGCGCGGATGTGGGACGACGACCGGCTCACGGTCCGGGTCGAGGACGACGGGGAGCGGCTCGCGCTGGTGGAGCAGGATCCCGCGCTGTACTCGACGACCGATCATCACGCCGGCACCAACCTCGTGCTGATCTCGCTCGACGCCGTGGACGGCGAGACGTTGCGGGCTCACCTGGTCGAGTCGTGGTGGTGGGCGGCTCCGCCCGTGCTGCGTCGGAGGCACCCGCGCCTCGGGCCACCGGCAGAGACGTGACCGGGAGAGACCTGACCGAGCGACGGGATCGGCGGGGCGCCAGCGCTCAGGCGTCGGCGCTCAGGCGTCGGCGGGGCGCGGGCCGTACATGATCAGCGCGACCCCGAGCAGACACACGAGCGCGCCAGTGACGTCCCAGCGGTCGGGCTTGAAGTCGTCGGCGACCATGCCCCAGGCCAGCGACCCTACGACGAAGACGCCGCCATACGCGGCGAGGATGCGACCGAAGTGCGCGTCGGGCTGGAGGGTGGCGACGAAGCCGTACAACCCCAGCGCGACGACGCCGGCGCCGATCCATGCCCAGCCACGATTCTCGCGGACGCCCTGCCAGATGAGCCATGCGCCGCCGATCTCGAGGAGCGCGGCGGCGATGAACAGCACGATCGACCGGGTGACGGTCATCGGTCCTCCTGGAGGCTGGGGCGTGGCCCGAAACTACCCGTCGACCAGGCTCGGGGTGAGCGCGGGGACGCGGGCGGCGAACCTCGGGAGGACCTCCTCGCCGACGCGGTAGGCCTCCTCGACGTGCGGCCAGCCCGAGAGGATGAACTCGTCGAAGCCGACGTCGGCGAGCTCGTGGAGCCTGTCGGCGATCTCGTCGTGGCTGCCGACCAGGGCGGTGCCGGCACCCTCGCGCAGCAGTCCGATGCCGGCCCAGAGGTTCGGGCCGACCTGCTGCTCGCGGGCCTCCAGCCCGAGCCCGCGGGTGAGCGCAGTCATGCGCGCCTGACCGACGGACTCCATCGTGCCGAACCGGGCCTGGGCGGCTGCGCGCGCGTCGGGGTCCATGCCGGCGAGCAGGCGGTCGGCCTCGGCCCACGCCTCGTCGGCGGTGTCCCGGGCGATCACGTGCAGCCGGACACCGAATCGAGGTGTGCGGCCGAGCAGGGCGGCGGCGGCTCGCACGCGCGTCAGGCGTTCGACCAGGGCGGGCACGGGCTCTCCCCAGGCCAGGTAGACGTCGGCGTACCGGGCGGCGACGGCCTCGGCGGCCGGGGACGCGCCGCCGAAGTACACGGCCGGTCGCGGCGCCTCGAGCGACGGGAAGCCACCGCCCACCACGTCGTAGTGGGCGCCGTGGTGCTCGAGCGGCGACGGCCCCCACAGTCCGCGGAAGACCGACAGGAACTCGCCGGTCCGGGAGTACCGCTCGTCGTGGCTGAGGGTGTCGCCGTACGCGAGCTGCTCGGCCGGGTCGCCGCCGGTGACGATGTTGACGGCGAGCCGCCCGCCGGAGAGCCGCTGGAAGGTCGCTGCCTGCTGCGCGGCGAGGGTCGGCAGGAGGAACCCGGGCCGGAACGCCACGAGGAACCGCAGGCGCTCGGTGAGCGGCAGCAGCGCCGCGGTCGTGATCCAGGCGTCCTCGCAGGCCGCCCCGGTCGGGGTGAGCACGGCGTCGAACCCCGACTGCTCGGCTGCGCGCGCGATCTGCCCGAGGTAGGCGAGCGACGCGGGTCGGGTCAGCACGCGCTTGGCGACGCCCGCGGCTGCGACCACGTTCGCGACGTGCCGGCCGTCGCCGTTGGTGGGCAGGAACCAGTGGAAGGAGGTCATGTCAGCCTGTCTCGGGTCGCAGGTGGGGCCACCGGAGTGTGCGAACGGCGGTGGCGCGCGGCAAGGCCCAGACGACGCCGTCTCACCGGTCGGACGCCGGCGGAGGGCGCCGGCGCGAGCCATGGCGCCTAGGGTCGGAGCATGAGCGGCACAGAGCCGGAGTGGGTTCGGCACGCGATCTGGTGGCACGTCTACCCGCTCGGCGCGGTCGGCGCGTTCCCGGCACCGGGTGGGCCGCCGGGGCCGGACGAGCACCGCCTCCGGCGCCTGGTCGCGTGGCTCGACCACGTGGTCGCGCTCGGCGCGTCTGGCATCGTGCTCGGGCCGATCTTCGCGTCGACCACGCACGGGTACGACACCGTCGACCACCTGCGCATCGACCCGCGGCTCGGCGACGACAGCGACTTCGACGAGCTCGTCGCCCAGGCGCACCGGCGCGGGCTGCGGGTGCTGCTCGACGGGGTGTTCAACCACGTCGGCCGGGACTCGGCGATCGCGCGGCGGTCGGTGGACGCCCTCGAGGGCCGCTCGGACGACGAGGTGTGGCTGCTGCGGGACGCCGACGGAGGGTTCGTCGGCTTCGAGGGTCACGACGCCCTCGTCACGCTGGACCACGCGCACCCGCAGGTCGTCGACTACGTGGTGCGCGTGATGACGCACTGGCTGGGCCGCGGCGCCGACGGGTGGCGGCTCGACGCCGCCTACGCGGTGCCGACGACGTTCTGGGCCCAGGCGCTCCCCCGCGTGCGCGGCAAGCACCCGGACGCGTGGTTCGTCGCGGAGGTGATCCACGGCGACTACCCGGCGTTCGTGGCGGACTCGACGGTCGACTCGGTGACGCAGTACGAGCTCTGGAAGGCGGTGTGGAGCTCCCTCAACGACGCCAACCTGTGGGAGCTGGCGTGGTCGCTGACCCGGCACGACGAGTTCCTGGAGTCGTTCGTGCCGTTGACGTTCGTCGGCAACCACGACGTCACGCGGCTCGCCAGCATGGTCGAGGACGCGCGGCACCGGGCCCACGCCGTCGTGGTGCTGTGCACGGTGGGCGGCACGCCCGCCATCTACGCGGGCGACGAGCTGGGCTTCACGGGCGTCAAGGAGGAGCGCGAGGGAGGCGACGACGCCGTGCGGCCCGAGCTCGCGGCCGACGGGCCGGGCCTCGTCGAGAACCCCGTCCTGCGGCTGCACCAGGACCTCATCGGCCTGCGCCGTCGGCACGCGTGGCTCCATCGCGCGCGCACGACCCAGGTCACGCTGACCAACACGACGTTCGTCTACGAGGCCCGCGACGGGGACGACGCCCTCCTGGTGGCGCTCAACCTGGACGACGCACCGCTCGCGATGCCCGGCGGGACCCTCGTCGCCTGCGACGACGCGACCCGGGGCGACCCGGGGTCCGTGGCGCCGCACGGGTGGGCGGTGGTCGAGCCCGGCTGAGCCGGCGTCAGCAGGACGGACGGGAAGGGCGACGCACCGGTACCCCACCGGCACGCCGCCCTTCCCTCACCGCACCCCCGGCGGTGGTCCTGCTACCAGGTGGACGGTGCCGGCGGCACGACCACCGGCGGCCGGTCGTCGCAGGTGATCGTGTTGGGCAGCTCCCACGGCGCGAACCACGGGCCCGTGGTGCCGCCGCCGTCGTTGCCACCGAGGTCCACCGACGACCACTCGGAGCCGGCCGGGGTGAAGTGGAACGACCCGCAGTTGTTGATGCCGACGGCACCGACGTTGCGCGCGTCCACGTTCTCGAAGGTGGCGGACCCGGCGGCCCGCGCGCTGAGCACCGAGGTGCCGGTGCCGTCGACGCGGACGTCCTTGAAGTGGACGTTCGTCACCGAGTACAGGTCCTTCACCGGCCAGTCCGCGACGACCATGATCGCGTTGTAGGTGTTGTCGAGGAAGTGGTCGCCGACCACCTGGATGTCCGCATCGATGTTCTTCTCGAGCGCGAAGAACCAGATCGCCCCGAGCCCGATGTTCCAGTTGAGCTCGAACGTGCCCGCGCGGACCGTGGTGTTGTCGGTGATCCAGAGGTGCCCGGTGAACGGCTCGGCGCCGAACCGGGACCCCACCTGGATGCCGGAACCCTCGCGGATCGGGTCGGCGACGAGGTTGCCGACGACCGTGTTGTCGGTGCCGCCGTAGATCGCGATGCCGTTGGCGAGCGTGGGCGTCTGGACCGTGTTGTGGTCGAACGTGTTCCCGGAGTTGGTGGTCTTCTCAGCCCACATGGCGAGGCCGTCGTCACCGGTGTTCCGCACGACGTTGTTGGTCGCCGACGAGTTCGTGACGCCCGTGTGGAAGTTGAGCCCGTCGGCGATCTGGTCGACGATCACGGTGTTCTTCACGACGAGGTCGTTCATCGGGCCGTCCACCCACACGCCGACCTTGGTGTGCTGGATGTAGAGGCCGTCGATCGTCGAGTCGCTCAGCGCGCCGCCGATGCCGTTGACCTGGTCGGTGTCGATGCGCTCCCGCACGTCGCCCTGGATGGCGAAGCCGGACAGGTGCACGTTGTGGCTGCCGCCGACCGACGCGTCCTTGCCGTAGAAGCCGACGCCCGTGTGGACCGAGCCGTCCGGCGCAGGCGTCGCCAGCGCGACCTCCTTGCCGCGGATGATCGTGTACCAGGACCCGGCGCCCTCGATCGTGACGTCGTCGACGACGATGTGCCGGTTGACCTGGTAGACGCCCGGCGGCACGTACACCGGCAGGCCCTTCTTCTGCGCGAAGGCGATGGCCTTGTCGAAGGCGTCTGCCGAGTCGCGACGCCCGAGCGGGTCGGCCCCGAACAGGAGCGCGTTCGCGGCCTTGAGCCGGACGTGCGGCAGGCCCACCACCTCGGAGTCGAGCAGGTCGATCGCCGTCCACGCGGCGGCGGTGCCGACCGGCGCCGTGAGCCGGACCGTGGCGCCGGCGGGGTACGTACGACCGAGCAGCAGGCGCTGCTCGTCGTAGAAGTGCATGGGCCGGAACGGCGTGGTGATCGTGGGCGTAGGCGTGGTGGCCGCCGGCACGCAACCGCACTCGGTGATCCACCAGTCGGGGTGCAGCAGGCCCGCGTTCGGGTCGTTGCTGAACGGGTACTGGTTGTACAGCCACGAGTACTGCGAGGTGAGCGTCATCGACCGCTTCCCGGCGCCGTCGACCGTGACGTCGAGCGGGGCCGTGAGGCCGCCGCCGGTCGCGGAGTCGGGGATCGAGTAGCGGACGGTCAGGGCGTTGGCGGCCTTCGGCAGCGTGAACTCCACGTACTGCCCGGGCGCGAGCTTCACCGCCGAGCGGCCCGACGCCTCCGCGGGCAGGGTGTACGCGGTCCGGTCGGGGCCGACGACCGTGCCGTTGGTGACCGCCTTCTCCGCCTCCTGCTCGAGGAAGCCGACGGACGCGCCGCGGCCGGCGACCAGCGACGGGTCGAGTGCCGCCCGGGTGACGGGGGTCGGCGTGGGGGCCGGGGTGCGCCCGTGGGCCGAGGCCGCGCCGCCGGTGCCGACGACGACCGCCAGGGCCAGCACGACGGCGATGGATCGGTGCGGTGCAGACCGCACGACTGTGTTCCTCACGGGAGCGCCTCCTTGCGCAGCCGGGACGGCGCCGGGGTGACAGGGGGCCACGGCGCCGCATGGACGGGACACACCGTACGGACTGGACAATCGCGACGACAAGAGCGGATGGGATAAAGCAAGAACTTACGCGCTGCGACGCAAGAGACGACTATCCGAGGACGGCCAGGACCGGTCCACACGTCAGGAAGTCGGAGCAACTCCCCGGACGGAGCAGTCACGCGTCCAGGTGGGTGACCTCGTCCCAGACCTCGCCCCACGAGCCGCGCGGTCCGTCGCAGACCTGCACGAGCCGGCCCTGCTCCTCGTTGTCGACGTCGACGCCGTTGTCGATCACGGCCACCGGCCGGCACCCGACGGCCCAGTCCGGCGCCTGCGCGTACCCGACGAGCACCACGGGCCCGTCGACCGCCGTCGGCGGACCCCAGTCGGCGTACCCGTTGTGACCGCTCGCGACGGGCACGTCGGAGCCGTACCACTCGAGCGCACCGGCCTCGCCGTAGTTCGCGGTGACCACCAGCGTCGCGTCGTTCGCGTCCACCGCCTCACCGACGGTGGCCGCCAGGGCGGGCCAGCCGATCATCTCCAGCTGGTCGTCGTTGAGGTCGGCGTACACCGACTGGCCGAACGCGCGCTGCGGCAGCAGCGGCAGTGCCGTGGGCCAGGCGACCATCGCGCCCAGGGCGAGGATGACGCCGGCGTTGACCATCCCCCGCGCGCTCCGTCGCGACTCCAGCCCGCACGCCCCCGCCGCCAGCAGCACCGGCACCGCACCGACCACGTAGTACGCCTTGCCGCCCGTCACCAGGAACACGACGACGAGCACGAGGAACGCCCAGCCGAGCGGACGCGCGCGGACCAGCGACGGCACGCGCAGCAGACGCACGAGGCCGTAGACCCACAGTGCGGCGGCGACCGGGGAGAACTGCACCAGCAGCAGCCCGACGAACTCCAGCCGCGGCCCGAGCCCGGAGTACTCGTCGCGGATGTCCGCGGCTAGCGTGAGCTGCGGCCACCCGTGCGTCGCCTGCCAGACGAGGTTCGGCAGCCAGATCAGCAGCGCGATGCCGGCGCCCGCCCAGGCCCACGGCGAGCGCAGGTGGTGCCGGACCTCGGGCGTGAGCGCGATGCCCACGACGATCGCCGCGAGCAGGAACAGCACCAGGTTCTTGTCCAGGAGCGCCACCCCCGCGAGCAGCCCGACCACCAGCCACCCGCGGGGCGCGTCCCGGCCCAGGGTGCGCAGCACCACGTAGACGATCGCGACCCAGAACAGGGTGTCGATCGTCGTGGTCGACAGGAAGTGGCCCACGGTCACGACGACCACGCCGGTCCCGGTCGCGACGACCGTCAGCAGCTGGGCGCCGACCCTGCCGCCCAGCTCGCGCGCGGTGAGCGCCGCGAGCACGACCACTCCGGCGGCCGCGAGCGCGCTCGGCAGGTGCAGGACCACCACCGAGCCGGGCGCGACCACGTCGGTCAGGCGCGCGATGAGCGGCGTCAACGGCGGCTGGTCGGGGTAGCCCCAGGCGAGGCGCCGACCCGCGGCCACGAAGTAGAGCTCGTCGCGGTGGGGTCCGTAGCGCCCGGACAGGGCGACGAGGACCGCGAGCAGCACGCCCGCGGCCCCGAGCACCCACGGCCAGGCCACAGCAGGGAGGTCGCCGCGACGCCGGCCGACGTCGGCGACGGCCACGAGGGGAGCGTAGCGAAGCGCTACTCGAGCACCGAGACCTCCTCGGTCGCGCTCGACCACCCCAGGAGCAGCCCCTGGTACATCTGCACGTCCGTGACACCCGGCGGGTACGGGATGCGATCCACCTCGGCGCCGGTCTCGAAGTCGTAGGTGACCAGCCGGCCGCCGTCCGTCTCGCCGGACGCCGAGGTGGACGGCACCAGCACGTGCCGGCCGTCGGTGGCCAGGGCGCCGGGACCGACCGCGGCGGGGGTCGTCCACACGATCCTGCCGGTGCGTCCGTCGAGCGCGACCAGCGACGTCGCGTCGCCGAGATAGACGCGGCCACGGACCACGAGGGCGTCCTCGCCGGGCTGGACGTCCGCGCTCCATCGCTCGCGCCCGGTCTCCTGGTCCCACGCGTGCAGCTGGCCCAGGGCCGTGAGCATCAGGCCAGGCACACTGCCGTCGTCGACGCTGATCCGCAGCAGCCGGCCGTCGAGCACCCGGTCACGGTCGGGGTCGCCGTCGGCGGAGATGAGGGTCGTGGTGCCCACGTCGCCCGTGCTGGCGTAGGTGGCGAGGGCGAGCTCACCGGTGGCCGGATCGACGCCGATGCTCCCGTCGCGGCCGCCGGCGCGCAGCCCGTCGCGGACCACGGCCCCCGCCGCCGACAGGAGCGTGAGGGTGCCGCCGTTGCCGAACGCCACGACGTCGCCGGCGGTGAAGAACGTCCAGAAGTGTTCGTTCATCGCGTCGGCGGTCGCCGTCGGGTCCTCGGCCCACGGCTCCGTGTAGCGCCAGCGCTCCGCGCCGGTGGTGGAATCGTGCGCGACGATCTCGACCCCGGTCTCGGCGTCGCGGTGGCCGACGACCAGCAGACCCGCGACCACGGCGAGCTCCGCGCCGTCCTCGGCGGGCCAGTCCGCCAGCACGTGCCCGTCGCGGGTGTCGACGACCGTGACGCGTGTGGTCGTGGGCCCGACCACGTCCTGCGTGCCCTCCTCGGTGATGCGCAGGAACCCGTCGGTGACCAGGCACGCGGCGAACGCGGCCGCCTCCCCCGCGGGTGCGCCCGCCACGCAGGTCCCGCCGTACACGGCGCTGGCGGGCTTCGCGCGCTCCGCGTCCGGCCCGAGCAGCGGCGTGGACCACACGGTCGTCCCCGTCCGCTCGTCGACGGCGGTCAGGGCCTGCGACCCGTCCGCGGCGACGACCAGGCTGGCCGACGCCTTCCCCGTGTCGATGCCGCCCCACAGCGACGTCGCGTCCTGCTGGGCCAGGCGGCGCACCACGTGCAACGAGTCCCCGAGCGGCGGGAGCACACCCGGCACGCGGGAGAGGCGGGCGACCTCGGCGGCGTCCCGCTGGTCGACCACCCACTGGGTCCCCGCCAGCGCCAGCACGGCGACGACGGCCACACCCCCGGCCCACCGGCGCCAGCGCCGCACCCGCGGCGCCGACGGCTCGGGCGGCTCGTCGTCGGCGGCGCCGTCCAGGAGGTCGACCTCCCGCATACCGCCGCCGCGCGTCATCTCGGGACTCTACCGACGCCGTCAGCCGAGGACGACGACCCGGCCGTCGTCGCCCCAGCCGAGCAGCAGGTGCCCGACCGCGACGCTGGAGCGCAGGCCGCCGGGGAACGGGACCCGCCACACGGCGTGCCCGTCGTCGAGGTCGAGCGCGACCAGCTCGCTGCGCGGGCCGCCGACCACCGGCTGGTCGGCCACCACCAGGTGCTCGCCGTCCGTCGCCAGGAAGCCGGGCACGTTGCCCTCGGTCGTCGCGCCGCGCCAGGCGACCTCGCCCGTGCGCCCGTCGAGCGCGACGACGCCGTTCTGCGTGCTCAGGTAGACCCGCCCGCCCAGCACGAGGGCGTTGACGGAGGCGACGACGTCCGTCTTCCAGCGCCGCTCGCCCGTGTCGGCGTCCCACGCGCGCAGGGACACGTCGGACGTGAGCACCAGGCCGGGCACGCTGCCGTCGTCGACCGTGAGGGGGAGCATGCCCCCGGGCAGATCCACGTCCCCGTGGCCCCGCTGCACCAGGGTCGACCGCAGCGCACCGGACCCGCTGCTGGTCAGCAGCGCGACGCGACCGCCGACCGGATCGACGACGAAGTCCGCGTCCCCCGGCTGGCCGGCACGCAGGACGCGACCCGACGGCGACAGCACGGCCGCCGTCCAGCCCGGCACGGCGACGCCGACCACACCACCGGCCGCGAACAGCCGCGTGGAACCCGAGAAGGAGCGCCGGTCGGGGCCGGGTGCCGGCGGCCCGTACGTCCAGCGGACCGCGCCGGTGAGCAGGTCGCGGCCCGTGACGCCGGCGTCGGGGACGCTCACCACGGCGAGCCCGGGCAGCACCGCGAGGGCCGTCGCGCCGGGCGCGTCCGTGTCCGCGACGACGTGGCCGTCCGCCGTGTCCAGCACGACCACGCGCGTGGCCGTCGCGGGCTTGCGGGTCTCGACGCCCTCGTCCCCGTACTGCACGAAGCCGTCGCTCACCAGGCAGGCTGCCTGCAGCGGCGGCCCTTCGGGGGGCGGCACCGCGACGCACGTGCCCGCCGTGCTGCGGTCCAGCGACCGCGCGCGCGCCTGGTCGGGTCCGATCAGCGGGGTGGAGAACCGCTGCTCCCCCGTGCGCGGGTCGATGCCGACGAACGCCTGCGACCCGTCGTCGGCGACGGCCAGCCCGACCACGGCACCTCCGGCGTCCACGCCCTGCAGGAGAACCGCCTGCTCCGTCGGGTCGGGCCGCCACAGCACGCCGACGTCGGCATCGACCGGCCGCACGACGCCCGGAGTCGCCGCGAGCCGCTCCTGGGCTGCGCGCTCGCGGGCGTCCAGGGCCGTCTGGGTCAGGACGAGCGCGGCGACCAGGGCAGCAGCACCGCCGGCGACCGGCAGCCCCCAGCGGCGGCGGCGGCGGCCCCGTCGACCGGCGTCGGCGACTGGCTCGACGACCGCTGCCTCGTCCAGCTCGACGTGCTGCATCGCCGTGCGCGACATGGCCGCACGCTAACCCCGCGCCGCGTCGGCGGCGCGCCGAGAGCGGGTGAGAGCGGCCAGGGCGCCGAGCCTGCGCTCCAGGAACGACCGCTCCGCCTGGTTGGTGGTGCGCGCGAGCGCCTCGCGGTAGGCGTCGGAGGCCTCGTCCGCGCGGCCGAGCCGGCGCAGGAGGTCGGCCCGGACGGCCGGCACGAGCGGGTGGTCGGGGACGTCCGCGAGCGCGTCGAGCCCGGCCTGGGGGCCGCGCGCCATCCCGACGGCGACCGCCCGGTTGACGAGCGCCGCGGGCGACGGCAGCACCGCGACGAGCTCGTCGTAGAGGCCGAGGATCCGCGGCCAGTCGGTGTCCGCGGCCGTCGCCGCGGTCGCGTGACAGGCCGCAATCAGCGCCTGCAGCTGGTACGGGCCGACGCGCTCGGCGCGCAGCGCTCGCCGGAGCTCGGCGAGCCCCTCCGCGATCGCGTCCGCGTCCCACGCCGACCGGTCCTGGTCCTCGAGCGGGACGAGGACGCCGTCGTCGTCGGCGCGGGCCGATGCACGCGAGTGCTGCAGCAGCAGGAGCGCCCGCAGGCCGGCGGCTTCCGGGTCGTCCGGCGCCAGCTCGGTCACCAGCCGCGCGAGGTCGAGGGCCTCGTGACACAGGTCCACGCGGACCAGGTGCGGGCCGCTCGTGGCGGCGTAGCCCTCCGTGAACAGCAGGTACAGCACCGCGAGGACCGCCGGGGTGCGGGACGGCAGCTGGGCTCTCGACGGCACGCGGTACGGCAGGCCGGCGACGGCGATCTTGTGCTTGGTGCGGACCAGCCGCTTCGCCATGGTCGGCTCCGGCACGCCGAACAGCCGGGCGATCTCGGCCGTGGTCAGCCCGCAGAGCGTCCGCAGCGCCAGCTCGACCCGCGACGAGAGCGCGAGCGCGGGGTGGCAGCACGTGAACAGCAGGCGGAGGCGTTCGTCGGCGATCCCGCTGTCCACGGCGTCGAGATCGAGGCCCAGCGGCTCGCCCGTCTCCGCCAGCGCCCTGAGCTTGTCGGCGCCCACCCGCTCGCGCCGGATGCGGTCGACCGCGCGGTTGCGCGCCGTGGTGGTGAGCCACGCGCGCGGCACGTCGGGGATGCCGTCGCGCCGCCACGTCCGCAGCGCCGCGGCGAAGGCGTCCTGCGTGCACTCCTCCGCCAGGTCCCAGTCACCGGTGAGCCGGATGAGCGTGGCGACGAGGCGCCCCCAGTCCCGCGCGAAGGTGTCCGCCAGGACTCGCTCGACGTCGTCCGTCACGAGACGCGCACCGGCCTGACCTCCACCTGCCCGATCGCAGCCGCCGGGTGGGCCGCGGCGATCGCGATCGCCTCGTCGAGGTCGGCGCAGTCGACGACGGCGAGCCCGCCCACCTGCTCGCGCCCCTCGGCGAACGGCCCGTCGGTGAGCAGGACCTCGCCGTCCCGCAGGCGCACCGTCGTCGCGGTCGCGCTGTCGTGCAGGCCGACGTGCGCCCGCAGCACCCCACGCCGCTCCAGGTCCGTGATCCAGGCGTCGAACGTGCCGAAGCCCCCGTCCCGCATGCGGGCCTGGGCGGTCTCCTCGTCGGCGCTGATGAGCAGCAGGTACTCCATGACGTCTCCCTCTGTCGGGCGGTTCCTCTCTGGACGAGCGGGACGGGCGACGATGGACAGCATCGCGCCACGTGTCCATCGGTGGCGACCGCCTTCGTCCTGCTGGTGACATCCACCGAGCACCCGGGAGCGCACGATGCACACCCTGACCTCCGCCGACGGCACCACGATCGCGTACGAGCGAGCGGGCGACGGCCCCGCGATCGTCTTCGCGACCGGCGCCTTCAACGACCACACCACCTGCGCCGACCTCGCCGCCGCCCTGGCCGGCGGCCACACGGTCCTCACTTACGACCGGCGCGCCCGGGGCGCGAGCGGCGACACCGCGCCGTACGCGATCGAGCGGGAGATCGAGGACCTCGCCGCGCTCGTCGACCTCGTCGGCGGGACCGCCGCGGTGTTCGGCTACTCCTCTGGGGGCAACCTCGGGCTCGCCGCGGCGGCCGCGGGCGTCCCGATCACCCACCTCGCGCTGTACGAGGCGCCGTTCGCCCTCGGCGGCCTGCCCGCCCGGCCGGTCGGCCTGCCCGAGCGGCTCGGGGCTCTCCTCGCGCAGGGGCGCCCCGACGACGCGGTCGCCCTGTTCCAGACGGAGGGCGTCGGCATCCCCGCAGAGATGGTCGCGCAGTTCCGCGCCTCGCCGGGCTGGCCGTCGCTCGTCGCGATCGCGCAGAGCACCGTCTACGACGCGACGATCACCTCCACGCTGGGCGTGCCGACCCCGGCCATGGCCGCCGTGGCCGTGCCGACCGCGGTGATCACCGGCGCCGAGACGTGGCCGGGCCTGCCGGAGTCCGCCGCCGCGCTGGCCGCGCTGCTCCCGCACGCCCGCCACGTGGTCGTGCCGGGCGGCGCGAACCACGGCATCCCCACGGAGGCCACCGCGGCGGTCGTGCGCGACCTGCTGGCGTGATCACCAGCGGTGCGCGACGTCCACCACCAGGCGCGAGGACGACCCCGGGCCGTCGAGCGTGAACACCCGGAACGGCAGGCGCGCCCGCACCCCGAGCCCCACGCTGGTGTACCCCTCGAAGGAGCCGGCGAACACGACCTGACGGAACGTGCGGTAGCCCGTGACGTTCCGCAGCTCCGTCGGGTTGGTCGGGGTGTACGTCTCACCCGGGTCGTTGACCGTGATCTCGATCGCGGCGCCGCCCCGGGTCGGGATCACGGCGCCCGAGCCGTCGGCCGTCACCTGGGGCACGTAGCGGACCGTGTAGCCGCCGACGTCGCCCGCCACGTCGATGACCAGACGGTCGTAGCACGTGTGCCGCCCGGTCCGGACGTTCACCACCGGCGCCTGCGACAACCCCGGCGCCGACTTCTCGAGCGAGCCCCAGACGAGGCCGCAGTAGGGCGCCGCCGCAGCACCGGACGCCGGGACCAGCAGGAACGCGCCCACCAGGAGCACGATCGACCAGAATGCTCGCCTCATCGCACGACCTCCTCGTCGCGCGGGCATCGCGGATCGATGTCCGATCTTCCAGGGTACGACCGCCAAGGTGTGACATAACGGGTGAAAGCCCGGCCGCCGGCGGAGGGGCCGGCGGCCGGGCTTCGGGGTGGGGCCTACTTCAGCCCGTTGGACAGCGCGCTCATGAGCTCGCCGTTGGTGGTGTCGCCGGACAGCTCCCAGGCGAAGGTGCCGCCCAGGCCCTTGCTCTTGGCCCACGCCATCTTGCTGGTGAGGGTGGCCGGGGTGTCGTAGCTCCACCACTCGGAGCCGCACTTGGCGTACGAGGTGCCGCCGACGGTCCCGGTGGCCGGGCACCTGGTCTTGAGCACCTTGTAGTCCTCGATGCCCGCCTCGTAGGTGCCGGGCGCGGCGCCCGTGGCGGAGCCCCCGGGGGCGGTCTGCGAGACGCCGGTCCACCCGCGGCCGTAGAAGCCGACGCCGAGCAGGATCTTGCTCGCCGGGACCCCCTTGCCGATGAGCTTGTTGACGGCGTCCTCGGCGTTGAAGCCCTGCTGCGGGATCCCCGCGTAGGACGTCAGCGGCGAGTGCGGAGCCGTCGGGCCGGTCGGGTTGAACGCGCCGAAGTAGTCGTACGTCATCGGCATGATCCAGTCGAGCTTCTGGGCGCCGCTGGCGTAGTCGGCCAGGTCGATCTTGCCGCCGTTCGAGCCGTCGGCCGTGATGGCCGCCGTCACGAGCTTGCTGCTGCCGAACTTGGTGCGCAGCGCCGTCACGACGTTGTTGAACGCCTGCGGGCCGCTGGAGTCGCACTGCAGGCCGCAGGCGTTCGGGTACTCCCAGTCGACGTCGATGCCGTCGAAGACCCCGGCCCAGCGCGGGTCGTTGACCAGGTTGTAGCAGGAGGTGGCGAACGCCGTGGGGTTGGCCGCGGCCTGCGTGAAGCCGGCGGACCAGGTCCAGCCGCCGAACGACCAGACGACCTTGAGGCCCGGGTGCATGGCCTTCAGCTTCTTCAGCTGGTTGAAGTTGCCGCGCAGGGGCTGGTCCCACGTGTCGGCGACGCCGTCGACGGAGTCCGCGGCGGTGTACGCCTTGTCGTAGTCGGCGTACGAGTCACCGATCGAGCACACGCCGTTGGAGGTGTTGCCGAACGCGTAGACGATGGTGCTCAGCTTCGCTGCGGAGCCGCTCGTCTCGATGTTCTTCACGTGGTAGTTGCGGCCGTACACGCCCCACTCGGTGAAGTAGGCGACGACCTTCTTGCCGCCGGGCGGCGGGGGCGTCGTGGTGGTCGGCGTCGGGGTGGGCGTCGGCGTGGGTGTGGTGGTCGGGGTCTGCGTCGGCGTGCTCGTCGGGGTCCCCCCGGTACAGGCGACGCCGTTGATGCTGCAGGCCGTCGGCGTCCGGAACGGGCCGGTCGCGATGTAGCCCCACGTCTGCGAGGCGCCGGCGGCGAGGTTGCCGGCCCAGCTCTTGTTCACGGCCTTGTAGTGGTTGCCGGACTTCGTGATGTCCGCGTCCCACGAGCTGGTGACGGTGTCGCCGGTCGGCAGGTCGAACTCGAGCGTCCACCCGGAGACGGCGGCGGTCCCCGAGTTGGTGACCGTCACGTTGACCTGGTGACCCGTGCCCCAGTCGCCGGCGGACGTGAAGGTCGCGGAGATGGTGCCGGCGGCGAACGCCGGCTCGGTCACCACCATCGCGGCGACGAGGGCCGCGAGCGCGGCCAGGACGGTGGCGATCAGCGCGGGACGTCGTCGTCCCCAGGCTGACTGTGCGGTGTGTCGAGCGAAGGCCATCGTGCGGTTCCCCTGTCATCGTCGGAGCGTCGAATTTGTAAGGAGTGCGTACTAATGGTTCACAAGGGACGCTAACAACAGTCACAGGGTGAAGTCAACGGTCGGGTCGCGACCGCGCGACGGCCACGAAAATGTGGTCGTCACGCGCATTCAGCGCGAATATGTCCGTGGAATGCGCTCACCGCGTTGGCATGGCTGACCGTCCGAATTGATCGCAGGCCGGACGCTGCGGGAGGACGAAAACGCAGGTGGTAGAGGGCGCGAGGGTCGACGACGTCGTCCGTGCGTGACCGCGATAATCGCGCCGCGCGCATTGGCGACGACATTCTCGAATCACCCGGGAATGCGGGTATCTCCGGTGCGGGGGCGGACGTTGAGAAGAGGGACGGGGCTGTACGTGCTGCCCGCCTGGTTGCTCCTTCGGGGTAGGCGTGCGCGTGTCGGCCCGGGATCTGAGGATGGCGGCGCGCACGATGGAGCGGAACGAGGGCGAAGGAGCCGAGCAGATGACCGTCGTCGACCAGCGGCACCACGCGCAGGCGGTGCCACCCGAGGTGGAGGCGCAGGTGCGCCGCGAGCTCGAGGGGGCTCCGTGGTTCCGGCTCGCGGCGGCGGCCAGCCGGGCGCACCACGAGTACGACGAGGCCGTGCACCGGCACGACGAGGCCGCCGCCCGCACCGCCTGGGACCGCCACGCCGTGCTCGAGCGACTGCTGGCCGACGAGGCCGCCCGCCTGCACGGGGGCCCCCGAGGCCGCTGACCGCGACCGCAGCGGCGGTAGCGTGACGGCCATGACCGACGGGCAGCCTGCGCCGGAGAGGCGGACCGCCCGGGAGCTGGTCGGGGACGTGCTGCGCGACGTCGGCCGCACGGTGGCCCGCGCCGACCTGGCCATCGCCTACTGCGCCGCGGTGACGGTCGTGACGCTGCTGGTCCACCTGCAGCCCGAGGAGCGGACCGAGCAGATCCTCGCCCGGGTCAGCGGAAACCTCAACAACCTGCGCGCCGAGCCGCTCCTGTCGATGCTCGGCAGCGCGTTCGTCGTCGAGAGCGTGGCTGGGCTGCTGCTCGTCGTGCAGCTCCTCGTCGTCCTCGCGTACCTCCAGCGGTTCGTGGGGCGGCTGGCCTCGCTGGTGGTCGGCCTGGCCGGGCACGTCGGCGCCGGGCTCATCGTCGCGGCGGGCCTGGCCACCGGCATCTTCCACGGGTTCGTCGACGAGAGCGTCGCCGAGGCCACCGACGTCGGCGTCAGCTACGTCATGGCCGCCGCGATGGGGTTCCTCGTCCTCGCCGTGCCGCCCCGCTGGCGCTGGTGGTACCTGGGCGCGACCGCCGTCTACTGGCTGCTGCCGGGGGCGATCAACCGCACGTTCACCGACGCGGGGCACGCGAGCGCGCTGACCATCGGCCTGCTCCTCGCCCTGGTGGCCGCCCGGGCCGTCGCCGCCGACCACCGCAGGCGGGGCTGATCAGACCTCGCCGGG
Organism: Cellulomonas sp. P4_H12; assembly: GCF_056400905.1. NCBI lineage: Bacteria > Bacillati > Actinomycetota > Actinomycetes > Micrococcales > Cellulomonadaceae > Cellulomonas > Cellulomonas sp. P4_H12. The sequence goes on along the minus strand of NZ_JBFUKJ010000001.1, from coordinate 140,096 downwards.
CAGCGCCGTCCGGATCACGATGCGGGTCCACGCGCCGAGGTACAGCCGGTCGCCGTCCTCGATCTCCCGGCGCTGGCCGGGCGGGATCGGGGTGGTCGGCAGGGGGTCGCCGGCGCGGCTGACGTACGTGCCGTTGGCGGACTGCAGGTCCTCCACCCACCACCGCTGGCCGTCGGTGTTCAGCTGGCAGTGCCGCCGCGATACGCCCGAGTCGGTGCCACAGTCGACCGCGGGATGGATGTTGCGGGACACCGACGGGCGTCCGACGAGCACGCTGCGCTCCCGCAGCGGCACCAGCCCGGGCAGCCCGGCCGAGGGCATCGGGTCCTCCGGCTGCTGCGCGGCGTACCAGTCGGGGTCCACCCAGATCTCGGCGACCCACGAGTCCTGGCCTTCCGGGGCCGGTGTGGGCAGCTGCGGGGCGGGGTCGGGTGCCGGCGTCACGACGGCCGACGGGGCGGTCGTGGCGACCACCGGCGCGGGGTCCGCGGCGGGCGGCAGGGAGCCGGTCGTGAAGTCGTAGCCGCACGTCTCGCAGAACAGGGCGAGCGACGACGCCGGTGCACCGCAGTGCGGACAGGTGGTGGTGGTCGCAGCGGCCGCCGGCACCGGCGCGGACACGGGCGCCGCCGCCTCGATCGGCGACCCGCAGACGTCGCAGTAGTCGGTCGACGTGGACTGGTGCCCGTTGGGGCAGGTGACGGTGCTCACCGGCGGACCCGGGTGGTCTTGGTCGACGCGGTGTCGAGCGCCATCTCGTCGAGCTTGTCGGCGTTGCGCTTCAGGCGCACGGTGCCCTTCTCCTCGTCGTCGACCTCCACGACCCGGCGCAGCCGGGAGGTGGCCTCCTCGTTGCCGGTCTCGGCGGCCAGCTGCACCGCGCGGCCCAGCTTCACGGTGGCCGTCGCCTCGTCGCCGGCGGCCTTCGCGGCCAGGCCCTCCTGGATCACGGACGCCAGCTCGGCCTGGCCGGTGTAGTGCGCCACCTCGGGGTTGATCCGCGCGGTCAACGAGCTGTCGTCCGACCACCGGGCCTTCACCAGCCCGGACGCCTGGACCTCTCCCCCGACCGCGATCTGCACGCGCGCCGCCAGCTGCTCCGACCCGACCGGCTTGGACGCCACCCGGACCGCCACGTGGTAGTCGCGCGACTCGTCGCCCCAGGCGCCGGTGGGGTACGCACCCGTCAGGGCGTTCACCTCGGTGCGGCGTGAGGTGAGGTCCTCGACGGTGGGCGCCACGCTGCGGACGAAGAGCACCTGCGCGCCCTGCGGGGCCCACACGCGCAGCTCGGCGTCGGCGACGCCCTTCGACATCGAGGTCTGCACCAGCGCGCGGAAGTCCTCGGCGATGTCCGCGGGCTCGCGGATGAGGTCGACCGTGCCCAGCAGCGCGCTGGCGATCTCGCGCAGCTCGGCCACCTCCCACGCCGAGCCGACGCCGCGCGCGTCGCACTGGAAGTGCCCGGTGACCGCGCTGATCGCCTGCGCCAGCTCGAGCTTCGGCTCCGACTCGTTGCGCCCGTCGGTCAGCAGGATCGCGTGCCGCTGGGTCGCCTGCGGCACCTCGGCGAAGATCGCGTCGGCGAGGCGCAGCCACGTGCTCATCGCCGTGCCGCCCGACGGGCGCATGAACGAGATCGCCCGCTTGGCCTCCGCGCGCGCCCCCGGCTCCATCTGGACGATCGCGACGGGCGCGTTCGGGTACGGGAAGGCGCGGTTGGCCACGTGGCTTCCGCCGATGACCGCGAACCACGTGCCGTCGACGATCTGGTCCACTGCCACCTGCGCCGCGTACTTGGCGGCCTCGATGTTGGGCCCGCTCATCGAGCCGGAGGTGTCGATGATGACGATCTCCGCGACGCCGCCGTCGCTGGTGGCCGCGGTGCCGGCGCCGGAGCTGGTCACCGTGACGATCGCGTGCACGTCCGTGGCGCCCTCGGAGAGGAACTCGTTCTGGAACACCTCGGTGCGGAAGTCGGCCACTGTGGCTCCTAGGTCTGGGAGGTCTGGACAGTATCTAAGCCCGCGTCGACGCGAGCGAGCGCGGCGGTGATGTTGTCGTGGCCGCCCTGCTCGTTGGCCCAGCGCACCAGCTCGGCCGCGATCGCGTCGGGCGCCGGGCCGTACGTGGTCGCGGCGACGTGCAGCAGGTCGGCGATGTCGGCGGCCTCCGAGCAGTAGTTCCACAGCCCGTCGGAGCACACCAGCACCCAGCCGGGGCCCTGCGCGCGGGTGGTCGCGGTGCTGGGCACCACGGTCTCGGCGTCGGCTCCCAGCCACCGGGTGATGGCGTGGCCCTCGGGCGAGGCCTCGGCGCGGGCGCGCGGGACGCCGCGAGCGATCATCTCGTTCGCGGCGGAGTCGTCGACGGAGACCTGCAGCGCCGCACCCTCGTCGGGCACCCAGTACACGCGCGAGTCGCCGAGCCACCCCGCGACCACGGTGGGGCCGTCGACGACCGCGGCGACGAACGTGCACGACGGCGGCTCGGCGCGTTCGGCCATGTCGCCGATGGCGTCGGCGATGGCCCGGTCGGCCGCCGCGGCCGCGGTGTCCAGCAGCGCCGACCACGTGCCGACGCTGCTGCCCGCGGTCCCGGTGGCCAGCACGTCCTTGGCGGCGCGCGCGGCGGCGAGGCTCGCGAGGTCGGAGTCGGCCACCGTGGAGACGCCGTCGCAGACGACGAGCACCGCGGTGGTCCCCGCGACCGCGAGCGCCATCGCGTCCTCGTTGCGGGTGTGCCGGCGCCCGCGGTCGCAGACGCCGCCGACGAGCGCGGACGGGAGCTCGCTCCAGTGGTCGCGCTCGTTCGCCGCCGGCTCGCCGCACTGCTCGCAGTAGCCGTCGGCGGCGATGGTCCCGCCGCACGCGCGGCAGACCGGGGCCGCAGCGACCGGCTCCGGGACAGCAACCACCGCAGGGGCCGCCGCCACCGGCGCCAACGACGCGCCGCACTGCTCGCAGAACGCCGCTCCGTCGCCGGCGACGGTGCCGCAGGCAGCGCAGGTCACCACGTGGTCCACCGGCGCACGCCGTTCGCCCTGTCCACGAGCTCGATCCGCTCGTCGTGGCTCTCGGCCAACGTCGCGGACTCCCGCAGCGCCGCCTCGAGCGCGTCGCGCAGCCCGGCCTCCTGCGCGGGCACGCCGTCCAGCTGGACGGTGCGCGAGGGGCCGTCCTTGAGCACGGTGGACAGCGCGTTGCCGAGCACGTCGACCCGCAGCGCGGAGCGCGCGCGGGCGTCGATCGCGACGCCGTGCACGCTGGCCAGGGCCGCCGACAGCGCGTCGAGGTCCTGCGCGGACCCTGCCAGCAGGTGCGCGCGCATCATCCGGGCCTCGACGTACGAGCTCCGCGTCGCCGTCACCAGGTCGAGCGCCGCGAGCGCGCCGGCCGTGTCCCCCCGCGCGCTGCGGATCCGGGCCAGGCCGAACGCGGCCGGCGCGGTGTAGTTCGCGTCGGAGCGAGCGCAGATGACGTACAGCGACTCGGCGATGTCCGGCTCGCCGCTGAGCTCGCACGCCGTGGCGAGCGCCAGCTTGGGCGCGAGCTCGCCGGGCACCTGCCCGTAGACCGCGTTGAACGACGCGCGCGCCGCCACGGGCTCCCCCGCCGCCAGCTGCGACAGGCCGCCCAGCCAGGCCGCGCGCCACTCCCACGGGTCGTCGGCCAGGATCTGCCCGATCGTCCCGTCGAGCACGTCCCTCCGCCCGGCCTCGATGGCCGCCGTCGCGCGCCGCAGCCGGACCTCGACCGAGTCCTCGGGGGCCTCGGCCAGGGCGGCGATGCGCTGGACGGGGTCGTTGACGTTGACGCCCGCGAGCCAGCTGGCCGCCGGGTCGCTCGGGTCGACCTTGAGCGCCGGCAGCTGGTCCCAGGCCAGCGGGTGGCCGGCCTCGTCGGACGTCGGCGCCTCGAACAGCACCGACGCCGCCGAGTGCAGCGCCGGGCTGCCCGGCCCGCGGTCGGTGGCCACCACCTCGCGCAGCACGCCCAGCGTCTGCGCGCGCAGCTCGTCGACCGTCGCGAACCGGTCGGACGGGTCCAGGGCGCAGGCCTTGGCCAGCAGCCGGTAGAACGAGTCGTAGGTCTGGAAGACGGGGGTGTCGGACACCGACGGCAGCGACGCCGCGTACGTGGTGGTGTTGCCGCGGAAGTCCAGCACGAGGGTGGCCAGCGTCCGGCCGATCGTGTAGATGTCGGAGGCCACCGACGGACCGACCTCGGGCACCTCGGGCGCCTGGTAGCCGACGGTGCCGAAGATCGCCGAGTCCAGGTCGTCGATGCGCCGCACGCCGCCGAGGTCGATGAGCTTGACCGCGTCACCCTGCTGGATCACGTTGTCCGGCTTGAAGTCGCAGAACAGCAGGCCGACGTCGTGCAGGTACGCGAACGCCGGGAGGATCTCCAGCACGAACGCGAGCGCCTGGTCGACGGGCAGCGGCGTGACGACGCCCCCCGCGGCCTCGCGGCGGTCCTGCAGGATCTGCTTGAGCGACCGGCCGCCGACGAACTCCATGACGGTGTAGCCGGCGCCGTCGTGCATGGCGAAGTTGTAGATCTCGACGATGAGCGGGTGCTCGACCTCGGCGAGGAACTGCCGCTCCGAGATCGCCGCGGCGTACGCGTCAGGGTCGCCGGAGTTGAGCAGGCCCTTGAGCACCACCCAGCGGCCCGAGACGTTCCGGTCGCGCGCGAGGTAGATCCAGCCGAGGCCACCGTGGGCGAGGCAGCCGACCACCTCGTACTGGCCGCCGACGACGTCGCCGGGGTTGAGCGCGGGCGTGAAGTCGAAGTGGGTGCCGCACTTGGGGCAGAACCCGGCGGTCCGGCCCGGAACGCCGTCGCGCGAGCGACCGACCTCGGCCCCGCACTTGGGGCAGAAGCGCTTGCGCTCCTCGACCTCCGGCACGGCCATCACGGCCTGCAGCGGGTCCTGGACCGGAGCGGGCGGGACCGTGGTCAGCCCGGCGCCCAGCCGCGCGCCGCGCAGGCGCGTCGACGACGTGCCGACCCGGCGCGTGGGCCGCGAGCCCGTGGCCGCGGTGCGGGCCGAGCCGAGGGCGACCGTCGCCAGGCGGCTCGAGCTCGTGCGGCCGGTGCGCGTGGAACGCTCGTACGTGTCGCCGCCGCCGGCGGTCGGCTCGGCCTGGGCGACGCCCGTGCCGAGCAGCGACGTCGCCGACGCGGCGGCCGGCACCGCCGCCGACGGAGCCTGCGGCGAGCCGCAGACGTTGCAGTACCCGTCCTCGTAGGTGCCGGTGCAGCCCGGCTCGGTGCATGCGGTCATCGGGGTCGTCCCTCCTGACCCGCCGAGGGCAGGTCGCGGGTGAGGTACTCGTACTGCTCCACCAGGAAGCGGGTCATGGTCAGGTCGCAGGGCGTCTGGGCGACGACGGCGCGGGCCTCGTCGTACCCGGACCGGACGGTCGGCGACGCGCTGCGCCCGTTGGCGTCCGCCGCGGCGCGCGCACCCTCGAGGCGGTAGCGCAGCTCCGCCCGCTCGCGCAGAGGCGCGCTGTAGGCGTCGGCGACGGCGTCGAACGCGCGCCCGACCGCCGCGAGCCGGTCGACGTAGGAGTCGAGCTCGGTCCGCGTCGAGGGGACCGCACCGAGGCGCGAGACGTCCGGCACGGCGAGCTTGGGCGGCCGCGCGATCTCGCGCCGGCAACGGTCCGCCAGCTCGTGCAGCGTCGGCTCGCGCTTCTCCAGGGCGGCCATGGTCGCCGCCGCGTCGGCCCGGCCCTTCTCCAGCGTGCGCCGCTGGGACACCTGCACGATCAGGTCGCGCTCCGCGAGGGCCGCGCGCGCCTCGAGCTCGGCCAGCGGGCCGCTGATGTCGGCGCCGCGGGCGGCCTGCGTCACCAGCTTCTGCTCGCGTGCACGCAGGGCGGCGACGAGCTCGCCGGCCGCCGTGTCGACGCCCGCGAGGTCCTCGCAGCGCACCAGCCCGGCCCGCAGGCCGCGCAGACGCGACGCCTGGTCCGCCGTGTCGGGGTCGAACGAGAGGCGCGCCCGGACCTGCGAGATCATCGCGTCGCACAGCGTGACGGCCTCGACCAGCGAGACCAGCGCGGCGCCCAGCCCCGAGTCGAGCCGCCCCCACACCAGCTGCGACATCTTCTCGCGGGCCACCGCATCGGCCCGCCCCGAGTCCCACACCTCGACCAGCTCGTCGGTGCGTGTCCGGATCGCCTGCCACATGGTCAGCGCCAGCAGCACGTCGTCGGTGTAGCTCTCGGACGCGGGCGACGCCTGCGCCGCCTGGTCCAGCCGGTCCAGCTCGGTGCGGCGGTGCGCCAGCCACGCCTCGAGCCCGCTGAGGTAGGTGAGCAGCTGGGGGGCCGGGATCGGCTCGCCCAGCCTCCCGGGCGGGTCGGGCGCCTCGGGTCCGCTCACCGGCCGTACACCGACGCGGGCGGCGTCGGCGCCGGGCCGAGCGCGTGCAGCCAGCGGTCGTACGTGGTCGCCCAGGTGCCGTCGGCCTTCATCTGGTCGAGGACGCCGTTGACGAACCGGACGAGGTCGACCTGGTCCTGGGCGACGCCGATGCCGTAGGGCTCCGCGCTGAACGGCTCGCCGACCACCTTGGCGTAGGGGTCCTGCGCCGCGAAGCCGGCCAGGATCGTGTCGTCGCCCGTGATCGCGTCGACCTTTCCCTGCTGGAACAGGACGAGGCAGCCGGTGTGCGTGGGCGCGCTGACCGCCGTGACGCCCGGGTAGTTCTCCTGCAGCCGCTTGAGGGTCGTCGTGCCGTCCGGGGCGCAGACGCGCTGGTGGCCGAGGGCCTCTAGGTCCTCGATGCTCGCCGCCGTCGAGTCGCGCGTGACCAGGACCTTCTGGCCCGCCCGCAGGTACTCGGCCGAGAACGCGATGGTCTGCCAGCGCTCGCAGTTGACGGTGAACGTGCGGGCCACCAGGTCGACCTCGTGGTTCTCCAGCACGTCGAGCCGCTGCGCGGAGGTGATCACCCGGAACTGCAGGTGGTCCGGGCTGCCGAAGATCGCCGTCGAGACCGCCCGCAGCATGTCGATGTCGAAGCCCTCGATCTGGCCCGACAAGGGGTTGCGCGCACCCATGAGCAGCGTGTCTGCGGAGACCCCGACGACGAGCGCGCCGCGGGCCCTGATCGCGTCGACCGTCGGCGTGGGGCCGCCGTCCGGCGCGTACGACGCCGTCGGGTCGGTGCCGTCGTCGCACGCCGCCGGGGCGGGCACGGCGGCGGGGACCGCGACGGCCTCCTGGGGGGCCGCCGGGGCCGCGCCGGGCGCTCCCGAGCAGCCCGCGAGCAGGAGCAGGGAGGCGACCAGGGCGCCGCGGCGCCATCGCAGGGTGGTGCTCACCGGTACTCCTCCACTCGGGTCGAGATGCCGCGCCAGGACAGGACGGCCGCCAGCAGGCCCGCGACGAGGATCAGCCAGCCGACGAGGACCGCCGACCCACCCGACCCCGACAGGCTCGTGTGGGTCTCCTGCGCGCTCGCCTCGAGGCTGGACCCCGCCGCCGTCGAGAAGGTCTGGAACACGTCGTTGGGGTCCCCCGGAGCGCTGCTGACGGCCAGCGCGACCGCGCCGTCCCAGTCCCCGCCGTCGTCGAGCTTCCGGATCTCCTGGTGCGCGGCGACCCAGTCGTCGAGCAGCGGCGCCAGGCTCGGGTCGACCGTGTCCCGCGACAGCAGCGTGCGCGCCTGGTCCGTCTCCGCGACGAACGTCTCCTCGTACGCCGCGCCGGACCCGCGCTTGATCAGCGTGAACGACTCCATCGACTTCGCGTCGTTGGCCAGCGAGTACGCCCGGGACACCGAGACGGTGGCGTCGTACGGGCCGTGCCGGACGTCGCCCGCCCGCTGGGCCGTGGACCCGAGCACCACCGCGCCGCCCACGCTCGCCGCGAGCGCGAGCACCGTCGACCAGAACAGCCCGGCGTTCAGCCGGCGGTGGGTGCGTCGCGCCAGCCACACCTGCACGACGACGAGCACCGCGAGCGCGAGGATGCCCAGCGCCAGCAGCCACGGCACCGAGCCCACCGAGTCGAAGGACGCGTCCACCCGGTCGCTGTTCGCGGCGACCAGGTCGTCGAGGTGCGGCAGCACGTCCGTGCGCAGGACCGACGACGCCTGATCGAGGTAGGCCGCGCCGACGGGGAAGCCCTGCCGGTTGTTGGCCCGCGCCTGCTCGACGAGCCCCGTGTACGTGGTCAGCCCGGCGGTCGCCTTGCCCAGCAGCTCGGCGTCGGCCTCGTTGGAGCCGGCCAGCTGCGCCAGGCCGTGCGCCGCCGACGCGATCGCCTCGTCGTACCGGGCGCGCTGCTCGGAGGGCTCGAGCCCGCCGACGAGGAACGCGTTGGTCGCGGTCGCGTCCGCCACGACCAGGTCGTTGCGGACGTCCTGGATGCCGACGAGCTGGGTGGTGTCGGCGTCCGCGTCGGCCAGCGCGTCGGACTGGGCCAGGCCCGCGCGCAGCCCGAGCAGGCCGACCGCCAGGGACGCGACGACAGCGAGGACCCCGGCGACGCGCATCTTGCCGGGGGTGCGGCTCAGCGCCGCGCGCACCCCGGTCCGGTGCACGACCGGCGCGGGTGCCGGTGCCGCCGGAGGGGCCGCCGGCTGAGCGATGGTCTGCGTCACGCGGACTCCTCGATGTGGTCGGGCTCGGGCACCAGGTCCTCGGGGAGCAGCAGCCGCAGCTGCTCCACCGTCGGTCTCTCAACGTCCCGCAGGCGCCAGGCGTGCCGGGTGATCGCCTGGTCCAGCACGTTGCGGGCGTACCGGCCGTTGCCGAACCCCTCGTCGCGGACCTGCAGCGACGCCAGCTCCTCGAACCGGTCGAGGCACTCGGGGGTCGGCTCGAAGTCGGCCTTCGTCGCGGTGCGGGCGAAGATCTCGCGCAGCTCGGCGTCCGTGTAGTCGTCGAACTCCACGGTGGTGGAGAACCTGCTCTCCAGGCCGGGGTTCGTCGCGAGGAACGTCGCCATCGGTCCCGGGTAGCCGGCGACGATCACGACCAGGTCGTCGCGGTGGTCCTCCATGTCCTTGACCAGCGTGTTCACCGCCTCGGCGCCGTACTGGTCCTCTGCCAGCCCGTAGGCCTCGTCGACGAACAGCACGCCGCCCAGGGCGGTCGCGACGACCTCCGAGGTCTTCACCGCGGTCTGCCCGAGGTACCCGGCGACCAGCTCGGAGCGGTCCACCTCGACCAGGTGGCCCTTGGTCAGCAGCCCGAGCGCCTGGTAGATGCCGGCGACCAGGCGCGCGACGGTGGTCTTGCCGGTGCCGGGGTTGCCCAGGAACACCAGGTGGCGCGTGATCGTCGGCGCGGTCAGGCCGGCCTCGGTGCGGAGCCGCTCGACGCGCAGCAGCTGCGTCTGCTGGCGGATCTCCGCCTTCACCCGGGACAGCCCGACGAGCGCGTCGAGCTCGGCGAGCAGCTCGTCGAGCGACTTGGCGGGCTTCGCCTCGGGCGTCCAGGTGGTAGGAGCGCTCGACGCCGCGGCCCTCTCGGGGTCGGGCGTCGACGTGTCGAGCAGGTGAGCCTCGGGGAGCTGCAGCGCGCGCAGCTCGGGGTCGGCGAACGCCACCGGCCGCGGCCCGCCGACGGCGGCGAGCTGCACCGCGGCCGTGGCCGACGCGCGCGCGATCACCTCGATCTCCGCGGGCCCGAGGTCGCAGGCCGCGGAGACCACGCCGGCCAGCGCGGCGGCGTAGTCCCCCGCGTGCGCGGAGCCGTCCGCCACGAGCTTCGCCAGGAGGTCGGTCGGCGCCGACCGCCAGCGACGTGCGCTGGACGCCGCCGAGAAGAAGGCGCCGTACGTCGCACCGGGCGAGCCGACGGCCGCGAGCCAGGCGGCAGCCGCACCGGGCACGGACTCGGCGACCGCGGCGGCCAGGCGCGCGCCCTCGTCGCGGACCGCGGCCTCGTCGAGACCGGCCTCGCGACCCGCGTCGGCGAGCGCGTCGAGGGAAGCGGGCAGGTTCACGGGAGCTCCCTCTGCGGGGTGTCGAGGCCGGCGTCCGGAGCCAGCGCCAAGGAGGACTCCCCGAACTTCTCGGCCAGGAACTGGCCGTGGGCGACGAGCGCGTTGGCGTCCTCGCGCGAGACGGCGTCGGAGATCTTGTCCAGCGTGACCCCCAGCAGGTCGAGCTGGTCGCAGAGCACCATGAGCGAGGTCTTCCCCTTCGACACGGCGCGCCGGTCCGCGAAGTCACGCGGGAGGCGCAGGTAGCCGCCGACGGCCTCGGGCAGGTAGCTCGTGGCCGTCGCGACGACCGTGTGCGCCTGCCGGCTGCCCGCGCCCAGCCGGTCCAGGCGCGGCGCCATCTCCTCGACCGTCCGGGCGATCCGGTGCACCCGGGCCGTCACGGCGGCGGGCACCCTGCCGACGATCTGCTGCTCCACCTGGTGCGCGGACGCCAGGATGTCGGCGGACGTCGGCGCAGGCGGCGGCGCGGGGAGCTCGGGCTCCTGACGCCGCCCCCTCAGGCGTGCGAACCAGCTCATCTTCTTGACCTACCCGGCCTGTGCCTGCTCAGGTCGCTCAGCTCGTGCCGAGGTCGAGCGAACCACCGGCGACGTCGGTGGTGTCCGCGCGCTTGACGCGGTCGAGGTAGCTGCGGGCCTTCGTGGTCTCGGTCTCGAGCACGCCGATGGTCGTCGTCATCGAGTCCAGCGCCTTGACCTTGAAGGTGTCGATCGAGTCCATGGTCGCGTAGATGTCCGCGAACGCCTGCTGCAGCTGCGGCAGCCCGACGGTCGCGCTCGCGGCCTGCTCCTGGATGCCGACCGACTGCTCCTTGAGCATCTTGGCGGTCGACGCGATGAGCCCGGACGTGGTCGTGTTCAGCGCCGTGATCTGGTCGAGCACGAGCTTCTGGTTGTTCAGCGCCTGGGCCACCGTGACGGCGGTGCGCAGGGCGGAGACCGTCGTGGTCGTCGCCCGGTCGACGCCCTTGATGAGCTCGAGGTTGTTCTTGATGATGATGTCGATCGCGAGGTAGCCCTGGATCGAGACCGCCAGCTGCGTGAGCAGGTCCTGGTGCTTCTGCCGGACGTAGAACAGCACGTCCTCGCGCAGGGCCTTGGCGCGCGCGGGGTCGGTCGCGTCGAGCTCGGCGATCGTCGTCGACAGGCGCGTGTCCAGCGACTCGGCGACGTAGATGTACTGGTGCAGGCGCGCCATGGTGTCCCAGAGGTGCTGCTTCTCCAGGTTGAGCGCGGCGTTGTCCTTCCGCAGCTCGTCCTGCCCGTTGTAGAGGGCGCGCACGATCGCGTCGATCTGCTTCTGCGAGCTCTCGTACTTGCGGAAGTAGTCGGTCATCGAGTCGCCGAACGGGATGAGCCCGAGCAGCTTCTTGCCGATCGTCGCCTCGCTGGGGTCCAGGCCCTCCACCGTCTTGCGCAGGTCCAGCAGCGACTTGCTCACCTGCGACGTCCCGGAGACCCCGCCCTCGCGCAGCTCCTTGACCGGCGCCTGGAGCAGGCGGTTCGACGTCTCCGCCGCCGCGCGGATGTCGGAGTCGCCCATGAGGCGGATGTCGTCGGCCTTGCGGGCCAGCTCGGGGGACCCGAGCTGGGCGGACATCAGGCCGTCGACGTACGCCGAGACCTTCGCGTCCAGCCCCGGCAGGGCGGCCTCGGGGATCTGCGGAGCCATGGTGGGGGCCGCCGTCGTCGCCACCGGGGACACCGGCGCGGGCGCCTCGAGCGCGAACGCGGACTGCGGCGCGGGGGGCTGGAGCGGGGCTGCCTCGGTCATCGTCGTCCTTCACGTCCAGGTCGTCGCAGAGGCGGTTTTCCTGCGCCTCGCAATGGTCATGGAATGGTCAAGCGTCCTGTTGCGGACAGTAGCACGCGGGGCCCCTCTGCCCCGGGCAGCGCGATGGGGCAGGATCGGCGCATGGACCCCGACGAGAAGGCCTCCCTCGAGGAGCGGCTCCGGCGGCTCGGCATCGCCCAGGACGTGCAGCGCGTGGTCGCCGCCGGCATCGGCAAGCTGCCCGTGAGCGACACGACCAAGGGCTCGCTGACGTCGAAGAGCGCCACCGCGGTCGTCGCGGTCGGCGAGACGGGTGTCGCGCTCACCAAGGGAGCCGTCACCGCCGCCAAGGACGGGGCCGACGCCTTCCAGCGCAGCAGGCAGGAGCACGGCGCCGCGCATCCGGCGCCGCCCGTCGACGACGTCACCACCCGGCTCGAGCGCCTGAGCCGGCTGCACGCGGCCGGTGACCTGGACGACGAGGAGTACCGCGCGGCCAAGGCGAAGGTCGTCGCGGGCGACTAGCCCGGCTCGTCGTCGACCTCGGTGCCGGACATCGGGTCCACGGCCCGGGCGCCCGGCGGCAGGTTGGACAGGTCGGGGGCGATGACGATGCCCGGCAGCCCCGAGTCGGGGAGCCGGAACACCGGCTCGTCGGCGGCGGTGGAGCCCACGAGCACCAGGTCGTGCGACCCGGCCCGTGGCAGGGTCTCGCCGCGGAAGAACGCGGGCTCCCGGAGCCGCCAGACCACCATGAGGACGGCGCCGATGAGGATCGCGACGACGCCGACGACGGCCACCGCTCCGATGCCGAAGATCGTCACGTCGTTGCCGTCGTCGTCCTGCAGCCAGTCGACCGCCGCGAACGACTTCAGCGCGTACACGAACGCGACCAGCAGGATCAGGCCGCCCAGCGACGGCAGGACGCCCTGCATGACGAAGTCGCGCGGCTTGTGGTGCAACGTGCGCCGGTAGAACCACGAGCACGCGAAGCCCGTGAGGCCGTAGTAGAACGCGATCATCAGGCCGACCGACCCGATGAGCGCCGTCAGCAGGCTCGGGCTGATCAGCGTGAAGATCGCGTAGAACAGCATCGACGCCAGGCCCATCGCGATCGTGGAGACGCCCGGGGTCAGGTACCGCGGGTGGATCCTGGCGAACGCGGCGGGCATCGCCTTGTACGCGGCCATCGACAGCGTGGTGCGGGCCGTCGGCAGGATGGTCGTCTGCGTCGACGCGGACGCCGACGTGAGGATCGACGCGGACAGCAGCAGCAGCCCGACGTGTCCGAGCGCCGTGTCGCCGAACAGCGCCGGCCCGATCGCCGCGAACACGTCGTCGGCGTTGTCGGGGTTGCCGAGGCCGATGCCCGTGGTCCCGACGCCCGCGAATGCGACGGCGGCGGTCGAGACGAGCGTGTAGGTGACGAGCAGCAGCAGCGTCGAGAGGATGGCGGCGCGGCCGGGGGTCCGGCCGGGGTCGTCGGACTCCTCGTTGACCGAGACCGCCGTGTCCCAGCCCCAGTAGATGAAGACGGCCGTGAGCAGCGCGGGCGCGATGACGTCGGCGATGCTGAGCCCGCCGGGCCAGAACCAGTCCCAGGACGGGATCAGGGAGTACGACTCCCCGTTGCCGGAGTAGACCTTGGCCAGCGCGACCACCGAGAACATGAGCAGCACGGCCACCTCGATGGCCAGCAGGACGTACTGGATGCGCGCCGAGACCTCGATCCCGCGGTAGCAGATGTAGGTCATGATCGCGATCCACAGCAGGCCCGCGACCGTGGTCCACAGGGTGCTCGACGCGAGGTCGCCGACCGCCTCCCACCCCAGGTCCGCGACGAACGTGAACGAGTACGCCCCGGCGATCTGCGCGAGGTTCGCCATGACGATGACGTCGGCGGCGATGATCCCCCAGCCGCCCAGCCAGCCCGTGACCGGGCCGAACGCCCGGGCCGCCCACGTGAAGGTGGTCCCGCAGTCCGGCTCCGCGCGGTTGAGCTCCTGGTAGGCGACGGCGATCAGGTACATCGGGACGAAGGCGAGCAGGATGATCGCGGGCGCCTTGACGCCGGCCAGGATCGCCCCGCCACCCGCGACGACGAACCCGAGGCTCGCCGCGAGGCTGTACGCCGGGGCGGTGGACGCCGTGCCGACGACGACGCTCGACACCAGGCCGAGCGCGCCGCCCTTGAGGCCCTTGCCGGTCTCGGGGAACCCGAGCGGTGCGGCGTCGGAGGTCGGAGCAGTCAACGGAACCTCGCAGCGGCTGAGCCCGAGGCCCCGTTGCCTCGGGCGGACAGCCATCGAAACCGTAGACCCGCGGTCCGCCGACGGGAAGGGGTCAGCGCTTCGGCCAGCTCCACGGCGGGCCGTCGAACCGGTCGCGCCCGGCGACCGTGGTCGACGCCCCGTTCTTGCTGAGCTCCACCGTCGTCGAGCCGGCGGCCCGCAGGGCCCGGACCAGGTCGCCCGAGTGGGTCACGACGAGCACCTGCGAGCGCTCGGACGCGGACGCGACCAGCGCGCCGACGGCCGGCATGAGGCTCGGGTGGAGGCTGGACTCGGGCTCGTTGAGCACCAGCAGGTCCGGCGCCCGGGTGGCCAGGCACGCCGCGAGCAGCAGCAGGTACGTCAGCGTCCCGTCGGAGAGCTCCGCCGCCGAGAGCGCCCGGAGCAGGCCCGGCTGGGTCATGCGGACGCGGCACGTCCCGTCCTCGTCCTCGTCGACGACCACCTGGGAGCCGGGGAACGCGGCGTCCACGCAGGCCTGCAGGGTCTCGTCGTCCCCGACGCGCCCGATCGTCAGCAGCGCCGCGGCCAGGTCGTCACCGCCGGGCGCGAGCACGGGCGTGAAGGTCGCGACGCCGGGCCGGCGGGCGGGGGCGTCGGCGTCGGTGCGCAGGTGGTCGTAGAACCGCCAGCGCCGGGCCTGCTCCCGCAGCGCGAAGAGGTCCGGCGTCGCGGCCGGGTCGGCGAGCACGGCCATGACGGACTCGTGCTGGCTGACCGCGAGCGGCGCGTCGCGCCAGGTCCCGTCGTCGTCGCGGCTCCTGACCCGCATCCCGACGCGCTCGGTGAGCATGGTCGACGGGCGCAGCACCGGACCCGACCAGACGACCTCGGACTTGATCTCCGGGTCGAGCTTGAACGGCCCCAGCTGCGGCAGGCCGAGGTCGATCGCGTACGACAGGTCCTCGGTCGCGACGCCGAGCCGCACGGCCACCGGCCCCTTCGGGCGCGGGCCGGCGTGGAGGGCGGAGCGCATGCCGCCCTCGCGGGCCAGCGAGCTGATCGCGCCGTCCCGCACGATGTCGGCCAGCAGCCGCAGCACCCGGTAGACGCTCGTCTTGCCGCTCCCGTTCGGGCCCGTGACCACCGTGAGCCGGTCGAGCCCGAGCACCAGCTCGTCCAGGCTGCGGTAGCGCTCGACGGCCAGCGTCCGGATCATGCGGCGACCCTAGCGAGCGCGGGTGTCGGTCGGTGGTCGTAGGGTCGCCGGGCATGGAGGCCCTCTCGCGCGCCGACGCCCGTCGGGTCGCCGTCCGCGCGCAGCTGCTCACCGCGCAGCGACCGACGGACGTCCACGAGACCGTGCGACGCCTCACCATGGTCCAGCTCGAGCCCACCAGCGCGGTCGCGCCCAGCGCGGACCTCGTCCTGTGGAGCCGGCTCGGTTCCGCGTACGACCCGGGCGAGCTCAGCGACTCCCTCGACGACCTGTCGCTGCTCGACTTCCGCGGGACCGTCCGCGTCCCCGAGGACATCGCGCTGTTCCGCGCCGAGATGGAGGACTGGCCCGGGGTGGGGCCGGACGTCAAGGGCTGGCAGGTCGCGAACGCGCGCTGGCTGCACGACAACGAGGGCTGCCGCCAGGACATCCTCGAGCTGCTGCGCTCCGACGGTCCGCTGACGGCGCGGGAGCTGCCGGACACGTGCGTGCGGCCGTGGCGCTCGTCCGGCTGGAACAACAACCGCAACGTCGTGATGATGCTCGAGGTCATGGTGCACAGCGGTGACGTCGCGGTGGCCGGGCGGCAGGGTCGCGACCGGCTCTGGGACCTGGCCGAGCGGATCTACCCCGACGAGCCCTTCCCACCGGCAGACGAGGCCCGCCGGATCCGCGACGAGCGACGCCTGCGCGCCCTCGGCATCGCGCGGCCCACCGGCACCGAGCAGCCGGTCGAGCCCGTGGCCGTGGGCGAGGCCGGCGAGCCGGCGGTCGTCGAGGGCGTCCGCGGCGAGTGGCGGGTCGATCCCGAGCTGCTCGGGGGCCCGTTCGAGGGGCGGGCGGCGCTCCTGTCGCCGTTCGACCGGCTGCTCAGCGACCGCAAGCGGATGGCGGAGATCTTCGAGTTCGAGTACGCGCTGGAGATGTTCAAGCCCGCCGCCAAGCGACGCTGGGGCTACTACGCGCTGCCGATCCTGCTGGGCGACCGGCTCGTCGGAAAGCTGGACGCCGCCGCCGACGTCCGTGCTGGTGTGCTGCGGGTCCACGCGGTGCACCAGGACGTCCCGTGGAGCGCGGCCGACGCGGCGGCTGTGGACGCGGAGATCGAGGACCTCGCCCGCTGGCTCGAGCTCGACCTGGTGCGGGCGCGCTGACGGTCACAGGCCGACGGCGCGCATCCCCGCATCGTTGTAGCGGTTTCCGTGCACGCCGATCTCGTCGGCCGCGGACCCGAGCCGGGCGAGCTCGTCGGCGCTCAGCTCGAGGTCGACGGCGCCGATGTTCTCCTCCAGCCGGCTCAGCCGCCGGGTGCCGGGGATGGGCACGATCCACGGCTGCTGCGCAAGCAGCCAGGCGAGCGCCACCTGCGCCGGCGTCGCCGCGTGCCGCGTGGCGATCTCGGTGACCAGGTCGACCAGCGCCTGGTTGGCCTGGCGGTTCTCCTCGCTGAACCGCGGGATGGTCGTGCGGATGTCCTTCTCGGTGAACGTGGTCGCTGCATCGACCGTCCCCGTGAGGAACCCCTTGCCCAGCGGGCTGAACGGCACGAAGCCGATCCCCAGCTCCGCCAGCACGGGCAGCACCTCGGCCTCCGGGTCCCGCGTCCACAGCGAGTACTCGCTCTGCAGAGCCGTGACGGGGTGCACGGCGTGCGCGCGCCGGATCGTCCCCGCGCCCGCCTCGGACAGCCCGAAGTGCCGGACCTTGCCGGCCTGGACCAGCTCGGCGACCGCACCCGCGACGTCCTCGATGGGCACCTGCGGGTCGACCCGGTGCTGGTAGAAGAGGTCGATCACGTCGATCCCGAGGCGCTGCAGGGAGGCGTCGGCGACCTCCTTGATGTGCTCCGGCCGGCTCGTCGTGCCGTGGTGCGACCCGTCGGGGTGCAGGTCGAACCCGAACTTCGTCGCGATCACGACCCGGTCGCGCACGGGAGCCAGGGCCTCACCCACGAGCACCTCGTTGACGAACGGGCCGTACACCTCGGCGGTGTCGAAGAAGGTGACCCCGCGGTCCACCGCGCCGCGCAGGACGCCGATCATCTCCTGCCGGTCGCCGGGGTTCGGGCCGTAGCTCTGGCTCATGCCCATGCAGCCGAGGCCGATCGCGGAGACCTCGAGGCCCTGTCCGAGAGTGCGTGTGTCCATGCCTCGACGGTAGGCCGCCGGACGTCGACGAGGGAGGCCCTGAGAGTGCACCCCTGGCGTGCCAGACTCGCGTCGTGAGCGGATTCTCCGGCCGAGACGTGCAGTCCCGGATCTACCGCGCCGGGGTGTTCGGGCGGCGGCCTCCGGTCCCCGTCGAGCCCGCGCGGCTCGCCGCGGCGGCCCGGCGGCGGATGAGCCCGGCCGCCTGGGCGTACGTCGCGGGCAGCGCCGGGCAGCAGCAGACCGCGCGGGCCAACACCGAGGCGTTCGCCCGGCACCGGCTGGTCCCCCGGATGCTCGTCGACGTCGAGACCCGCGACACCTCCGTGGAGCTCTTCGGCCGCCGGCTCCCGGCGCCGCTGCTCCTCGCGCCCATCGGCGTGCTGGAGATGGCGCACCGCGACGCCGACCTGGCCGCCGCGCGGGCCGCCCGCGCGCTCGGCCTGCCCTTGGTGATCTCGTCGCAGGGCTCGGTCCCGATGGAGCGGACGGCCGCCGAGCTGGGCGACTCCCCGCGGTGGTTCCAGCTCTACTGGAGCAAGGACGACGACGTCGTCGACTCGTTCGTCGAGCGCGCCGCGGCGATCGGCAGCGACGCGCTCGTCGTCACGCTCGACACCCACGTGCTCGGCTGGCGCACCAAGGACCTCGACCTCGGCTACCTGCCCTTCGCCCGCGCGGAGGGCATCGCGCAGTACACGAGCGACCCGGCGTTCCGCCGGCTGGTGGAGGCACGTGCTGCTTCCGCGACGACGAGCTCGTCGACGGACCGCCCGACGCCCGCCGCCGTCCGCGCGCTGCTGTCGATCGCCCGGCACTATCCCGGGGACCTGCGCACCAACCTCCGCTCGCCGCTGCCGCGCGCCGCCGTGGACACGTTCCTCGACGTGTTCTCGCGGTCGTCGCTGACCTGGGACGACCTCTCCCGGCTGCGGGAGCGCACGCACCTACCGATCGTGCTCAAGGGGATCCAGCACCCCGACGACGCCCGGCTCGCGCTCGACCACGGGGTCGACGGCATCGTCGTGTCCAACCACGGGGGGCGGCAGGTCGACGGCGCGATCGGCTCGCTCGACGCGCTGCCGGGGGTCGTCGAAGCGGTCGACGGTCGGGTCCCCGTCCTGTTCGACAGCGGCATCCGCGGCGGTGCCGACGTGGTCAAGGCGCTCGCGCTGGGGGCCGCGGCCGTCCTCGTCGGCAGGCCCTGGGTGTACGGCCTGGCGCTGGCCGGCGCCGACGGAGCCCGCGCGGTGCTGGAGAACCTGTGGGCCGAGCTCGACCTCACCATGGCACTGTGCGGTGTGCGCTCGATCGACCAGATCGGCCCCGACCTGCTCACGGAGGCGCCATGACCGTCGACCCGCCCGTCATCTCGGTGATGCTCGCCGTCCCCGACGCGGCGGCCGCCGCCCGCTGGTACGGACGGGCGCTCGGCGCGACGATCCGGTGGGACCTCGGTTCCGTCGTGGGGCTCTCGGTCGACGGGGCACCGTTCTTCCTCGGTCAGCCCCAGGGCAACCGCTGGGACACGCCGGAGACGCTGGGCAGCCGGACCGTCCGCGTCGAGGTGTTCGTCGACGACCCGGACGCGTTCGTCGCGCGCGCGGTGGACGCGGGAGCGGACGGCGGCGTCGACCCGGTCCGCACCCACGACATGCCGTGGGGCCCGCACCGGCAGGGCAGCTTCGTCGACCCGTTCGGGCACCTGTGGCTGGTGGGCGACCGGTCGCCGCTCCGCACCCACCTCGCGCCAGTCGTCGCGACCGGCGACGACGTCGACGCCATCCACGCGCTGCGCCGGTCGCTCGAGGACTGGATGGCCGCCAACGGCACGGTGCAGTGGCCGCAGGGGTCGCTGCCGCGCGAGCGCATCGCCGCCCAGGTGGACGCGGGCGAGTGGCACGTCGTGCGGGACGGCGCCGGGCTCGTCGCCACCGTCCGCCTGCTGTGGTCGGACCCGGACTTCTGGGGCGACGACGACACCCCCGCGGTGTACGTGCACGGCCTCATGGTGGACCGCGGGCACACCGGCGAAGGGCTCGGCACCGCGCTGCTGGACTGGGCCGCGCAGCGCGGGCGCGCCGCCGGGGTCGGCCTGTTCCGCCTCGACTGCCGCACGACCAACCCCGTGATCCGCGCCTACTACGAGGCGTACGGGTTCACGGCGGTCGGGCAGCGCGACTTCGCGGACTTCTCCTGCACGCTGCTGGAGCTCGACCTGCGGGGGTGACGGCTGTCCGTGTCCGTTCGTAGCCTGGCCGCATGGCGCAGCAGCAGCGGACCTATCCCCCGGGCGTGACGTCGTGGGTCGACATCGAGCAGCGCGACGTCGAGGCGGCGAAAGCGTTCTACGGCGCCGTCCTCGGCTGGACGTTCCAGGACGCCACGCCGCCCGGGCTGCCGTCCCGGTACGTGATCGCCCAGGTCGACGGTCGGGACGCCGCCGGCATCGGCGGCCCGACGGACCCGGCCGGGGATGCGCCGGCCGACCCCGCGTGGCACACCTACGTCGCCGTCGAGGACCTGGACGCCGCGCTGGCCCGGGTCGCCGCGGCCGGCGGCACGGTCACCACGGGCCCCACGGTCGCGGGCGAGGGCGGGACGTGGGCAGCGTTCACCGACGAGCAGGGCGCCGACCTGCGGCTGTGGCAGCCGAAGCGGCGCCTCGGCGCGCAGGTGGTCAACACCCCGGGCGCCTGGAACTTCAGCGACCTGCACACCAGCGACCCCGCCGCCGCCCAGGCCCTCTACGCCCAGGCGTTCGGGTGGGAGGTCGCGGACGTCGGCTTCGGGACGCTCATCCGCGTCCCGAGCTACGGCGACCACCTTGCCGCCACGGTCGACCCCGAGATCCACGCGCGCCAGGCGGCCGTGTCCGCGCCGCCCGGGTTCGCCGACGCCATCGGCTGGGTGGTGCCCGCGCGCGCCGACGAGACGTCCCACTGGCACGTCTCGTTCTCCGTGGCCGACCGCGACGCGACCACGGCGGCGGCCACCGCCCACGGCGGCGAGGTGCTGGCCACGCAGGACACCGCGTGGACGCGGACCGCGAGGGTCCGCGACCCGCAGGGCGCGGTGTTCACCGCCAGCCAGTTCACCCGTCAGTAGCCGCGCGAGGCGTCGGCCGTCACCGCCGCTCCCCGCAGCGTCCCCACGTACTCGTCGGCCGTCATCGGCTTGGAGAACATCGGGTAGTCGTAGGTGATCGCGTTGGCGTGCTCGGCCTGCGAGGTGGCGCCCACGGCGTCGGTGAGCGTGATGACCTCGAAGCCCTTCTCGTAGGCGGAGCGCATGGTCGACTCCACGCAGCAGTTGGTGAGGAAGCCCGCCAGCACGACCGTCGTGATGCCCTTGGACCGCAGGATGAAGTCGAGGTTCGTCGACCCGAAGGCGTCGAGGCCGCGCTTGCCCTCGACGATGATGTCGCCCTCGACGGGCGCGACGTCGGCGACGAAGTCGGCGCCCCAGGAGCCCTTGACGAAGGCGTTCGAGTCGACGACGCCCTTGAGGATGCCGTAAGGGTGCGCGGTGATCTCGCCGTACCCCGCCTGGAAGGCGATGGGGCTGTGGATCACGGTGGCGCCGGCCGCCCGGGTGGCCTCCAGCGCGGTCCGGGCGTGCGCGAGCATGCCGGTGCTCTCCATCACCTCCTGCACCGCGCCGTGCAGGGCGCCGCCCGCGCTGGTGAAGTCGTTCTGGAACTCGATCAGCACGAGTGCCGTGGTCTCCGGGTTCATCTCTGCTCCTTTGCTGGATGGTGCCGAACGGGTGGTGCGGCTAGTGGCGGGCCTGCTCGGCCAGCAGCTCGACGACGTGCCGGTAGGTGGCGCCCGTGGCCCGCGTCATGCCGAGCTCGCAGGTGCGGTTGCAGCTGGCGTGCGCCTGGGCACCCAGGCGCGCGACCTCCGCCGCCTCTCGGCGGGTCGCCGCGGCCGTCAGCTCCGGGTGCAGCATCCCGCGGTCGCCCGCGAACGCGCAGCACCCCCAGTCGAGAGGCACGGTGACGGTCTCGGCGACCGCCTCGGCGACGGCCCGCAGCGCCGGGTCCAGACCCAGCTGCGTGGACGAGCAGGTCGGGTGCAGGGTCACCGACTCGAGCCGGCGCAACGGCCCGAGGACGGGCAGGATGCGGTCGGCGACGAACGCGACGACGTCGACCACCTGCACGTCGCCCCCGACGAGCTGGCGGAAGCCGTCGGTGCACGACGAGGCGTCGCACACCACGGGCAGCCGCCCGCCGTCGGTGGCCTCGCGCAGCACGGGCAGGGCGGCGGCGCGCATGACCTCGTGACCGGCCGCGGCGCCCTTCGACGACCAGGGCGTGCCGCAGCACAGGTCCTCGATGACCTCGGGGACCAGGAGCGTGAGCCCCGCGTCCGCACAGAGGTCCTCGAACGCCACCTGGACCCCGTCGCCCTCGGCCGGACCAAACATCACGTTGACGCACGCGGGCAGGTAGACGGCGTCCGCCGGGGCGCTCGGTCGAGGTCGGCGGCGTGACGCACCGCCGCGGGGCAGGTCGGAGGTCCACTGCGGCACGGTCTCGGACCCGAGGACCGCGCGTCCGACTGCCGTGGCGGCGGGGACCAGCGGACCGGGCACCGCGCGGGCCACCGTGAGGGCGGTCGACGCCAGCGCCGTGGTCGCGCCCCAGTGGGTCGCCGCCGCCTTCCACGCGGCCCCGGCCGGCGCGGACAGGTTCTCCCGGCGCAACGTCTTGACCAGCAGCCCGGTGTTGATGCCGACCGGGCACGCGGTCGCGCACATGCCGTCGACCGCGCACGTGTCCACGCCCGGGTACTCGTAGGCGCGCTCGAGCCTCGCGACCGTGCCGTCGTCGCCGGCCAGCTCCGCGGCGCGGATGTCGCGGCGCAGCGCGATCCGCTGCCGTGGGGTCAGGGTGAGGTCCCGCGACGGGCACACCGGCTCGCAGTAGCCGCACTCGACGCAGCGGTCGACCTCGGCCTCGACCGTGGGCGCCAGCTTGATGTGCCGCAGGTGGGCGTGCGGGTCGTCGGAGAGCAGGACGCCCGGGTTGAGCAGCCCGCGCGGGTCGAACAGCCGCTTGACC
Source organism: Cellulomonas sp. P4_H12 (assembly GCF_056400905.1). Lineage (NCBI taxonomy): Bacteria > Bacillati > Actinomycetota > Actinomycetes > Micrococcales > Cellulomonadaceae > Cellulomonas > Cellulomonas sp. P4_H12. The sequence goes on along the minus strand of NZ_JBFUKJ010000001.1, from coordinate 117,675 downwards.
TGGCGCATCACGTCGTAGAGCTCGTCGCCGTACTGGCGCCGGACGAAGGGTGCCATGACGCGGCCGGTGCCGTGCTCGGCCTTGAGCGAGCCTCCGTTGTCGAGCACCAGGCTCACCAGGTCCTCGGTGAAGCCGGCGTACCGCGCCAGCTGGTCCGCCGACTCGAACCGGTCGGTGAGCATGAAGTGGATGTTGCCGTCCTTGGCGTGTCCGAAGATCACCGCGTCCGCGTAGCCGTACCGGCCGAACAGCGTCGTGAGCGAGGCGCACGCGTCCGCCAGCCGCTCCACCGGGACGACCACGTCCTCCAGCAGGGCGGTGGTCCCGCTGCGCCGCGCGCCGGCCACGGACGTGTACAGGCCCTTGCGCAGCGTCCACAGCCGGTTGCGCGTGCCGGGGTCGGAGGTCAGCGGCACGTCGCCCAGCACCGGCTGCGCCTCGCCCACCAGCCACGCGAGCTCGTCGGCGGTCGTCGCCTGGTACTCCACCAGCAGCGCCGCGTGCCGCTCCACGGCGAGCGCGCCGACCGCCGCCGGGCAGTCGACGAGCGTCTGCCCGACGCGCAGCGAGGTCGCGTCCATGAGCTCGACCGTCGCGGCGCCGGTGGCGACGAGCGCCGGCAGCGCCCGGTTGGCCGCGTACAGGTCGTCGAAGACGAGCAGCGCCGTCGCGGCGTGGGGGCGCAGCGGCACCGTGCGGAACGTCGCCGAGGCGACGAACGCGAGCGTCCCCTCGCTGCCCACCACCAGGTGCGCCAGCATCTCGGGGGCCGAGTCGAAGTCGACCAGGGCGTTCAGGCCGTAGCCCATCGTGTTCTTCATCGCGAACTGCCGAGCGAGCGTGGCCACCGACGCCGGGTCGTCGAGCACCCGCCGCCGCAGCGCGTGCAGACCCGCGTGCAGCGCAGGCTCGAGCGCGCGCAGCCGCTCGTCCGCGTCGGCGGCGCCGGTGTCGACGACCGTGCCGGACGGCAGGACCACCACCAGCGACTCCAGCGTGCGGTAGCTGTTCTCGGTGGTGCCGCAGGCCATGCCCGAGGAGTTGTTGGCGACCACGCCGCCCACCGTGCAGGCGACCTCGCTGGCCGGGTCCGGCCCCAGCCGCCGGCCGACCGGGGCCAGCTGGGCGTTCAGCCGCCGGACCGTCACGCCGGGCCCCACCCGTACGCGGGCGCCCCCATCGAGCACCTCGACGCCCTGGAAGTGCCGGCGCACGTCGACGAGCACACCGTCGGTGCCGGCCTGCCCGGAGAGGCTGGTCCCGCCCGACCGGAACGTCAGCGGGATACCCGCGCCCGCCGTCGCGCGCAGCAGTGCACCGACCTCCAGCGCGCTGCGGGGGGCCACCACCGCCTCGGGCACGAGCAGCACGTGCGAGGCGTCGTGCGCCAGGGCCCGCCGGCTCAGCTCGTCGGTCCGCACCTGCGCGCGCTCCGCGACGCACCCCGCGAGCAGGGTGGTGAGCGGCGTCGCTGCCATGGGACTCCTCCGTCGCGGGTTGGAGCGATTGTCGCCCCACCCGGGGACCGGGGGCGACTGCCCCCACGCGGTCGGGCGTTCCGCCCGGCGGGGGCGGGCCGATGTCCCATGACGCCCGGTATGTCCCGACGAGACGTTCGTACCTCCGGAGCCGTCGAGCTCCCCGAGGAGGAGCCGATGCGTCGCGTGAAGATGTCGACGGTGCAGCTGGACGACCCGCTCACCCCCGACGAGCCCTCTCCCGAGGGTCCGCCGCCTCCCGTCGCCCGCGCCGCGCGGGCCATGGTCGGGGCCACCTGCCTCGTGGTCGTGCTCGCCGCGAGCATCCTGGGAGCAACCTCCCGTCCGGCGACCACGCCGGCGCCCAGCCCGGGCCAGTCGGCGCAGGCACCGCTGGATGCGTGCCCGGGCGACCACATGCGCTCGTCGGCCAGCTCGTGCCTGGGCCCGTGCGGGCGCTACGTGCACATGCCGCCGCCCGTCGACGTCGCGTGCGAGGACGCTCAGCGGGTCACGGCTGGGGCCTCCCCGGCACGCCTGAAGGTGGGTGGCGCCGGCCCGCTCGCCACGCCACACCCGGCCTGACACCGTCCGGCCCCTGCACCCGAGCGGATGAACACCCACGAAACGCCCTCGCGGGCACCCGCCGGACCGGTACATTTCCCCCGCGCCGGGCTGTCCCGAGGCGCTCGACCAGGGGGTTCCCCGTATGACGCCGTCGTCGTCCCGTCCCGCCGTCCGTCGGCTCGTCGGCTTCCTGGCCGCCGTCGCCACGCTGCTCGGCCTCGGTGCGCTCGCACCGTCCAGCGCGCTGGCCGACGTCGGCCTGGGGGCGTACACGATCTCCGGCACGGTCGTCGACGATCTCGGCGCACCCGCGGCGGGCGTCACGGTGACGGTGTCGCCGTACGGCAGCCCGGTCACGACCGACGCCGCCGGCCACTACACCGTGGGGAACCTGCTCCCGGGCTCGTACACCGTGAGCTTCGTGCCGCCGGCCGGCAGCGCGCTGCTCGGCGAGACCTACGACGACGCCGTCATGTGGAACCCGACGAGGATCACCGTGACGGCGGCCGACGTCACCGGCATCGACGCCACGCTGGACCGCGCCGGCTCGATCGGTGGCCTCGTCCTCGACCCGGACGGCAACCCGATCTCGGGGGTCAGCGTCCAGCTGGCGTCGGCGGCGGCGCAGCTGACCTCGGCCACCTCGGGTCCCGACGGCACCTACCTCGCCACCGGCCTGCGCCCGGGCTCATGGCGCATCGGGTTCACCGCGCCGAACGGCTCGCCGTGGGTCTCGGAGTACTACGACGACGCACGGACCTACGACGAGCAGGCGGTCGTCCCGCTGACGTCCGGCGCGGCAGTCACCCTGCACGACGCCGTGCTCGCGCGCGGCAGCACGATCGCTGGTCGGATCCTCGCACCGGACGGGACGCCGAAGGCCGGCATCGAGGTCTACGCGTCGACGGACAGCGGCGGCGGTGGTGGCGCCACGACGGGCGCCGACGGCACCTACGCGATCGCGGGGCTGGCCGACGGCGACTACCGCGTCAACGCCCAGTCCGACTGGAGCGCCAACCTTGTCGGTGTCGTCTACCCGGGGACCGCGAGCTGGGACGACGCCGAGCTGGTCCACGTCGCCGGCGCGACCACGGTCACGCTGCACGACATGACCCTGCTGGCGGGCGTGACGATCACCGGCACGGCGTTCGGGCCCGGCGGCACTCCGTTGTCGGGCGCCAGCGTGATGGCCGTCGGGGCCGACGGGCAGAACGGCGCGAGCACCGCGAGCGACGGCTCGTACTCGATCAACCTGCTCCCGCCCGGGACGTACCGCGTCTCCGTGTCGTCCTACCTCCCCCCGCAGGTCGTGCGGACGTACTACGCCGCCACCCCGGGCGTCACCCGGTCGAGCCAGGCGACGCCGGTGGTCCTGGCAGCGGGCGGCACCGCGGCGGGTATCGACATCCACGCAGGTGCGAAGGGCTCGGCGCCGGCGACCCTCGTCACCACGGTCGCGCACCCGCCGGTGCTGGGCGAGCCGTTCACCATCGACGTCACCGTCACCGGTGCCCAGGGCGTGCCGACCGGTTCGGTGTGGGTGGGCACCACCCTGGCGAACGAGGTCGTCTACGCCGACGCCGGCCTGGACGCCACGGGGCACGCGACGCTCACGTTCGACGCCGTGGACCAGGGCACCTACCCGTGGGTCGACGTGTACTACGTCGGGGACTCCACGTACGGCACCGCCGCCGCCGTCGTGGACTACGTGCCGGGCGCCGAGCCCCCGAGCATCACCTCCCTCGCCCCGTCCTCCGGCACGGTCCTGGGCGGCGAGCAGGTGGCCGTCACCGGGACCGGCTTCGGCCCGGACAGCAGCGTGACCTTCGGTGGCGTCGCCGCGGCGGTCGCGGTCAGCGGGCCGACGTCGCTGGTCGCGACAGCTCCGGCGCACGCCGCCGGCCCGGTCGACGTGGTCGTCACCACCCAGGGCCGGCCCGGCGCCCCGAGCACGTACACCTACGAGAAGGTCGCGACGACGCTGCAGCTGACCGGCCCGGCCGCGCCCACCCCGACCGGTGCGCCGGCAGCGTTCACCGCCACGGTCGCCGCCGCCGCGTCGACGCCGACCGGCGCCGTCGCGTTCGTCGTGGACGGTGGTGCGGCCGTCACCGTCCCGCTCGTCGGCGGCTCCGCGGTGCTGAGCACGTCCACCCTCGCCGCGGGCGCGCACACCGTCAGCGCGACGTTCGCCGGCGACGCGACGTACGGCTCCTCGTCGGCCCAGGTCAGCCACACGGTGGCTCCGGCAGCGGGCGGCATGCTCCCGGTGGTCGACCGCGCCCTGCCGGACGTCGGCCTGACCACCGGAGGGACGCTGACCGTGCTCACCGGCAAGAACTTCGTCAAGGGCCGCACGACCGTCTCGTTCGGCGGCGTGGCGGCGACCAAGGTCACCGTCCTGGGCGGCACCACGCTGGCGGTCGTCGTGCCCAAGCACGCCAAGGGCGTCGTGCGGGTGTCGGTGACCACCCCCGCGGGCGCCTCGACGACCTCGGCCCGGTTCACGTACGTCGCCCCGCCGGTCTGGCACCCGACCCCCGCACCGTTCGGGCACGCCGGCTCGCCCTGGGCTGTCAGCCGCCCGGGCTGGTGAGCTCGCCGGGCGGCCCGCACCGCACGGAGCCGCCGACGGTCGTGCACCTGACGTCCCGAGGCGGCCCGTAGCGCAGCGGCGAGACGACGACCAGGACGCTCGCGAGCACGGCGAGCACCGTCCCGATGGCGCAGGCCCGCGTCATCACGGTGGCGGTCCTCGCGCGCAGCCGGCGGCGGGTCACGGCGAGCAGACCCAACCCGGCCACGGCGCCGGCCGTGTTGACGACGACGTCCGTGAGGTCGGAGCTCCCGACGGCCAGGACGTACTGGGAGACCTCCAGCGCCACGCTCGCCGCAGCCGCGACACCCGCCACCTTCCACCACCGCCAGGACGGCGCGAGGAGCCCGAGGTACAGGCCGAAGGGGACGAAGAGCAGGACGTTCGCGACGACGTCGAAGCGCGTGCTGGCACCGGCGCCGCTCGTCGCGACGAACGGGACGAGCTTGACGATGCGGCCGCCGGTCTCCGTGTCCCACGGCGCCTCGAGCTTCCACAGCACGACCCAGACGAGCAGCGCGAGGTAGACGACGAACAGCAGGCGGAGCTGCGTCGTGGTCCGCGCTCGCGTCCCGGGGGCCACCTCGGTCGTCGTCACTGCTGCATCCTCGGGTCGTGCGTCGGGTCGGCGTACCGGGCGGGGCAACCGTCGGCGACGGCGTCGGGCCGCAGCTCGTAGTGCCAGGGCTCGTTGTCGTAGATCTGGCACAGCCCGTACCCGGCGCCGTGCTGCGACAACCACGTCGTCGCGTCCCACGGTCCCACGTCGACGGCGTCGCCATGCACGTGCGGGGACGTGTCCGCGGTCGCCACCCAGCGGGCCGCCTCCTCGGCCGACCCGTACTCGGCCACGGCCTCGCCCACGAGCCGGTCCTGGTACGCGCGGGACCGCCAGCCGCTGTTGACGACGACCGCGATCCCGTCCGCGGAGGCCTGCGTCGCGGCCCGGCGGAGGGCGTCGAGGAGGTCCGGGTCGAGGTTGGTCACGGCGGGCACGTCGTCGTCGAAGACCGTCAGGCCGTCGGGGACGTCGCCGTCGGCCCAGAGCTGGCCGCCGACCGCGGCGGCCGCCGCCAGGCGGGGCGGCTCGTCGTGCGGGCGCGGCGCCGCCGACGACGGCAGGGCAGGCGACGGCGTGGCCGCCGAGGACTGGTGGCCGAGGACGGCGCCGAGGGCGGCGACGGCCAGGGCGACGAGGACGACGGATCGGGAACGGCGGCCGGCCGTTCTCGCTGGTTGGGAGCGTGACATGCGCCCAGCGAACGCGCGCCGGCGTTGTGAGCGCGTATGCGGATCTCGATATCCCGACGATATGTCGCGGCTCGTAGAGTCGAGAGAGTGCGCGTGCTGATCGTCGAGGACGAGCCCTACCTGGCCGAGGCCATCCGCGACGGCCTGCGCCTGGAGGCGATCGCCGCCGACGTCGCGGGCGACGGCGACACCGCCCTGGAGCTCCTGGGCGTGAACTCCTACGACCTCGCCGTCCTCGACCGCGACATCCCCGGGCCGTCCGGCGACGTGGTCGCCGAGCGCATCGTCGCGTCCGGCAGCGGCATGCCGATCCTCATGCTCACTGCCGCCGACCGGATCGACGACCTTGCGTCGGGGTTCGAGCTCGGCGCCGACGACTACCTCACCAAGCCCTTCGAGATGCGCGAGCTCGTGCTCCGGCTGCGCGCGCTGGACCGCCGCCGGGCGCACCATCGGCCGCCGGTGCTCGAGGTCGCCGGCCTGCGGCTGGACCCGTTCCGCCGGGAGGTCTACCGCGACGGCCGCTACGTCCCGCTGACCCGCAAGCAGTTCGCCGTCCTCGAGGTGCTCGTCGCGGCCGACGGCGGGGTCATCAGCGCCGAGGAGCTGCTCGAGCGGGCGTGGGACGAGAACGCGGACCCCTTCACCAACGCCGTCCGCATCACTGTCTCGGCGCTGCGCAAGCGGCTGGGCGAACCGTGGCTCATCGCCACCGTGCCCGGCGCGGGCTATCGCATCGAGGTCGCGCGTGGATAGGGAGCCCGGGCTGAGCGTCCGGCTCAAGCTGACCCTCAGCTACGCCGGCTTCCTGATGGTCGCGGGGTTCTTGCTCATCGCCGTCGTCTGGGTGTTCCTCCTGCGCTACGTGCCCGATCAGGCCGTCACGCTGCCCGATCCGCGGGCGGCGCCCGGCGAGGGCTTCGCGCCGAGCATCTTCGTGCCGGGCCGGTCCGACCTCTGGCGCGCCTTCGCGCCCAAGGCGACCCTCGCGCTGGGGTTCCTGCTCGTGTTCGGGCTGGTCGGCGGGTGGGTGCTCGCCGGTCGGATGCTCGCGCCGCTGCAGCGCATCACCGAGGCGAGCCGCACCGCGGGGAGCGGGTCGCTCTCGCACCGGATCCGGCTCCCGGGCCGCAGGGACGAGTTCCGCGACCTGGCCGACGCCTTCGACGCCATGCTCGCCCGGCTGGAGGCGCACGTCGCCGAGCAGCGCCGGTTTGCCGCCAACGCCTCCCACGAGCTGCGCACCCCGCTGGCCACCACCCAGGCCCTCCTCGAGGTCGCCCGGCAGGACCCCCAGCACGACCAGACCGAGCTCCTCGACCGGCTCCACGCGGTGAACGCCCGCGCGATCGACCTCACCGAGGCGCTGCTCGTCCTCAGCCGCGCCGACCAACGGTCGTTCACGGTCGAGCGCGTCGACCTGTCCCTCCTGGCGGAGGAGGCCGCCGAGACGCTCCTGCCCCTCGCGGAGAAGCGCGGCGTGCGGCTCGAGACCACCGGCGACATCACCTGGACCCTCGGGTCACGGGCCCTGCTGCTGCAGATGATCACGAACCTCGTGCACAACGCGATCGTCCACAACGTGCCCGACGGCGGCGGCGTGCAGGTCAGCACCGCGGCCCGCCCGGGGTTCGTCGTCGTCATCGTCGAGAACACGGGCGACCATCTCGATGCCGGGCTCGTCGCGACCCTCGCCGAGCCGTTCCAGCGCGGCACCGCCCGCGTGCACGGCCACGACGCCGGCGTGGGCCTCGGCCTGGCGATCGTCGACAGCATCGTCCGGGCGCACGACGGAGCGCTGACGCTCACCCCGCGGGCCGCCGGAGGGCTGCGCGTGGCGGTGCGCCTGCCGGCCGCGCCGCCGCAGGGAGTCTGATGGACGCCGACGCGAGCGCCCCGGTCTCGCCCGCCCGGCTGCGCGCGGGCGTCTTCCTCATCCTGCTCTGGTGGATCCCCGTGTGGCTCGCGGCACCGGTGATCGCCGAGGTCACCGGCCTCGACGTCCAGGCCGCGCTCGTCGGGCTCGTCGTGGTGCAGACCGTGGTCGGCGTCCTCGGCGCGATCGTCGCCGGCAGGCAGATCACGCGCATCCTGCGGGGCGTCCCCCGCAAGCAGATGCTGCCGACCGTCTGGCGGGTGTTCCGCGCGGGTACGGTGGCCTGAACCGCTCTGAGCGCCCTCGCAGTGAGGTGGTGAGCCATGACCACGTATCGAGTCGGGTACTTCGTCGGCAGCCTGTCGTCGACGTCGATCAACCGCACCCTGGCGACGGCGTTGACGCGCCTGGCACCGGACGACCTGGAGCTCAGCGAGATCCCCATCAGGGACCTGCCGCTGTACAGCCCCGACTACGACCAGGCGTTCCCACCCGAGGCCCGAGCGCTCAAGGAGTCGATCGCCGCCGTCCAGGCCATCCTGTTCGTGACCCCCGAGTACAACCGGTCCATCCCGGGCGCGCTCAAGAACGCCATCGACTGGGCCTCGCGGCCGTGGGGGCAGAACTCCTTCGACCACATCCCGGCCGCGGTGATCGGCATGTCGACGGGTCCCATCGGCACGGCCCTGGCCCAGCAGAGCCTGCGCGGGGTGCTCAGCTTCGTCAACGCCCGGCAGATGACCGCACCCGAGGCCTACCTGCGGTGGGCGCCGGGCATGTTCTCGGACGACGGTGAGGTCCTGCTGGAGGACACCGAGGCGGTGCTGCGCGCCTTCATGGCCGAGTTCCGCGAGCACCTCGTCCGCGTGCTGACGGTCCTGCCCCGGTCGTGACCCGGCGGGTGACCGGCGTCCCTGTCACGGCGACCCCATGCGCTGGACGCCGGCCAGCCCCGACGTCGGCGCCGGCCACGAGCACCACGCGAGCCACTCCCCGTCGGCTGATTCCGGCGCCCCGACGGGCCGGCACGCGGGAACCGCCTCCCGCTCGGCCGCCGGCGCCGGCCCCGTCGCGATCGCGGTCCCGACCACCGCGACGAGCACGACCGCGAGGGTCGCGCCTGCCGACGCGACGACCCGCCGCACGCTCAGGGCACGCTCATCCGGCTCGTGCGCGACCGAGCCCATCGGCTCGTCGGGGGCCACCTCGAACTCGATGACCGTCTCGAGGTGAGCGCTGGGGTGCCGCGTCGCGTGGACCATGCACGGTCCTTCCGGCGGCGTCCAGCCGCACGTCGCGCGCCCGCCGACCCCTTGCGGGCCGGCGGACGAGGAGATGGGATGACGGGCTGAGCGCTCAGCTCGATGGTGCCAGCGCCGCACCCTCGAGCAGCAGGACGTCGGGCCACTCAGTGGCCCGAGGTCAGAAGCCCGGCGGCCGCTCGAGCGCGCGGCGCACCTCGGGCAGCGCCAGCGGGATGGCCGCCGACAGTGCGTCGGTCACGACGGTGATCGGACCCTGGAGGCGTTGCGGGTCCCACGAACCCGACCGGCCGATCACGCCGACGACTCCGACGACGTGGTCGTCATGGTCGCGGATGCCCGACGCGATGCACGACCATCCCGGGGTGTGCTCCTCACGCTCGACCGCGGTGCCGCGCTCGAGCGTCGCGTCGATCGCGGCCAGCAACGCGCGGCGCGAGGGCGCCGAGTACCGCGTGCGCCGACGCAGCCCCGCCGCGAGGAGCGCCTCGACGCGATCCGGGTGCTCGGCGTACGCGATGCGGCCGGCCGCTTTCAGCAGGATGGCGGGCTCCGCCGGCTCGACGGTCGGCCACCCGTCCAGGGTCGCGGACACCGCGGTGGCGCGACTCTGCCCGTACGCGACGTGCAACGTCACCATGGTCAGATCGGGCTCGACGGTCTGGACGAACGCCACCTCACCGGTGCGTGCGAGCAGGTCCTGGACGTGCGGTGCGGTCGCCGCCCGGAACGGGTGCCGAGCGAGCGCGGCGGCACCGAGGGAGACCAGGCGCGGTCCGAGCTCGTACCCGTCCGGGCAGCGCGAGAGCAGACCTCGGGCGACGAGGTCGGCCGCGATGCGCCGCACCGTCGGCTTGGGCAGCCCGGCGTCACGGGCGAGGTCCGCCTGGCGGATGCAGCCGGCGGCCTCCACGATCTCGAGCAGCAGCGTGGCGCGTCCCACCACGCTGCCGTCGTCCGCGGTTCCCACGAGGTCCAGCGTCCTCCGCACGGGGCGAACGGGGAACGTGCCATAGGGTTTCGATCTGGAAGCGATGGCCGTCGGAGCGGCTGAACCACGGCAGCGGTGCGCTGGGTTCTCCGACCGGACTGCCTGATTCCCCGGGCCTCTAGCTCAATTGGCAGAGCAGCGGACTTTTAATCCGCGGGTTGTGGGTTCGATCCCCACGGGGCCCACCCATGGTCTCAACCGGGCTCGTCGGGCGGGTTCCCCGCTGAGCGAACACAGATCCGGAATCGCCCGCGCGGGGCGACGGTTCGGATGAGCAGTCATTCCCCCAGCGAGACGAGGTGCCCGCCCATGACCACCGCCACTGTCGACCTCCACACGACCGCCGCCGAGCTCACGCGCCAGGACCGCTGCGACCGCTGCGGCGCGCAGGCGTACGTGAAGGCGACCCTCCCGACGGCCGACGGGCTGGAGCTGCTCTTCTGCGGTCACCACTTCCGCGCGCACGAGCTCAAGCTGGTCGCGGCGGGCGCGGCGATCCACGACGAGCGGCACCGCATCGACGAGCAGGCGCCGGAGCGCTGACCGGGACGCGGGGCGCTCAGCCCCGCGTGTAGTACCCGGCGGCGATGTCGTCGAGCAGGCCCGGGTGCGTCGGCTCCCAGCCCAGCAGCTCGCGGGTGAGGGTGCTCGACGTGGGCGCGTCCATCGCGAAGAACCGGCCGATCCAGCCGAAGTGCTCGGTGACGTCCGCGAGGTCGATGGACGCGGCCGGGACGCCGAGCCCGCGACCGAGCGCCTCGGCGATGTCCCGCGTGGGCACGCCCTCCTCCGCGACGGCGTGGACCACGGACCCGGCGGGCGCGCCCTCGAGCGCGAGGCGCACGAGGTGGGCGGCGTCGAGCCGGTGCACGGCCGGCCACCGCGCCGAGCCGTCCCCGACGTAGCCGGAGACCCCGGTCGTCCGCGCGATCCCCGCGATCGTGGCGACGAATCCGTGGTCGCCCTCGCCGTGCACGGTGGGTGCGAAGCGCAGGCCGACGGACCGGACGCCGCGGTCGGCGTGGTCGCGGGCGAGGTTCTCGGCGCCGCCGCGCATGCTGTCGGGGCCGCGCTGGGTGCTCGCGTCGTTCTCCGTCGCGACGCGTCCGGGGGTCAGCCCGGCGACGCCCGACGCCAGCAGGAACGGGCGGTCGGACCCCTCGAGCACGTCGAGGAACGTCTCGACGACCGCGCGCTCGGTCCGCCAGGCGCCGGCCATGTCGGAGAAGTCGTGGTTGAAGCCCAGGTGGATGACCGCATCGGCGTCGACGGCGCCCTTGCGCAGGCTTTCCAGGTCGTCGAGGCTTCCGCGGTGGACCGCGGCACCGGCGGCGGCGATGGCGTCGGCGGACCGCGGCGAGCGGGCGAGGCCGACGACGTCGTGCCCTGCCGTGAGGAGCTCGGCCGTGACGGCGGAGCCGATCCAGCCGGAGGCACCGGTGACGAAGACACGCATGGGGGTACTCCTCAGATCGATGTCAGTAACTGTCATCACGACAGTACGCCCGATGTCAGGCTCTGTCATCACTAGACTTCTCCGCATGGGTCGATGGGAGCCGGACGCGCGCGGGCGCCTCGCGCGCGTGGCGCTGGAGCTGTACGCCGAGCGAGGCTTCGAGCAGACGACCGTCGAGGACATCGCCGAGCGGGCGGGCGTCACCGAGCGCACGTTCTTCCGCCACTTCGCCGACAAGCGGGAGGTCCTCTTCGACGGGTCGGCCGTGCTTCAGCAGCGCCTGGTCGACGCCATCGCGCAGGCTCCCGCGGGGCTCGCGCCGATCGACGTCGTCGGCGACGCCTTCGCCGACGCGGCGACGATGCTCGAGGAGCGCCGCGAGCACGCGCGCACGCGGGCGACCGTGATCGCGGCGACGACCGCGCTCCAGGAGCGCGAGCTGCTCAAGATGGCCGCCCTGGCCACCGCCGCGACGGTCGCCCTGCGGGCCCGCGGCGTCGCCAACCCCGCTGCCGCGCTCGCCGCCCAGGCGGGCGTCTCGGCGTTCTCGGTCGGTTTCGAGCTCTGGGTCACCGACCCCTCGTCCGCCGACCTGGCCACGCGGGTCCGCGAGACGCTCGCACAGCTCCGCGCGGTGAGCGTGGGCGGCCCGGCCTAGCGTGGCCGGCATGAGCGTGGAGGTGCTGCCAGCCGTGGGGCGCTACGAGGACTTCTTCGAGGTCGTCGGCGTCAAGAAGCCGGGCGGCGGCGGGTGCTGGTGCATGGCGTACCGGGACAGCCGCGTGCCCAACGACGAGCGCGGGCAGTACATGCGCGACGAGTGCGCGCAGGAACCCGGGCCGGGCGTGCTCGCGTACGTCGACGGCGAGGTGGCCGGCTGGTGCTCGGTCGCCCCGCGGCGCAGCTACCGGCGGCTCATGCACTCGCGAACGATCCCGTTCGTCGACGAGCGGGACGCGTGGAGCGTCGTGTGCTTCGTCGTCCGGCCGCGGTTCCGCCGCCAGGGCCTCATGCACGAGCTGCTCGAGGGCGCCGTCGCCCACGCCCGGGCGAGCGGCGCGAAGGTGGTCGAGGGCTACCCGATCGACATCGGCTCGGGCGACCGCGTCGACCTCATCTCCGGCTACGTCGGCACCAGCCGCCTGTTCGAGGCGGCCGGGTTCGCGCGGGCCGCACCGACGACCGCGCACAGCGGCGGCCGGCCGCGCGTGCTCATGCGTCGCGAGCTGTGACTTCCTCCACCGCGGGGACGGTGCCCCGCACGCGCGGGCCGTACCGCAGCATGTCCGAGGCCAGCCCGATCGTCAGCACGCCCAGGGCGAGCACGACCAGCGCCTGCTGCAGCACCGTCCAGCCCAACGGCCTCATCGACAGGTGCGCCAGCAGCGCCAGGAGCAGGCCGCGGCCGACGATCGCGACGGCCGCGACCAGCACGGTGTCCTGCCGCGGACCCGTGCTCGACGCCAGCCGCACCAGCAACCAGACCACGACGGCCAGCCCGCCCGCGTAGACGGCGACGAGCGCGGCGCTGCGGTCGGGCACGGCGAGCAGCAGCACCGCGCCGCCGACGACGCACAGCACCGCGCTGGTCCGGCACGTGACCTGCCGGCCGTACCGGACCAGGAACGTACGCTTGCCCAGGAGGGTGTCCCCGCGCACGTCGCGGAAGTCCTTGAGCAGCAGCCGGCCGATGATCGCGACGTACAGCCCGCCGAGCAGCGCGAGGTCACCGGGGCGCAGCCGCGGGTCGGCCGCGAACAGCCCGACGAGGTACGGCACGGCCACGACGCACAGGGGCAGCACCAGCGAGGCGACCACGCCGCGCTTGGAGAAGCTGAGCGGCGGCACCGAGTACGCGGTCGCCACCAGCAGGCCGGCGACCAGCACGAGGACCACCTGCCAGCCCAGCGCCACCGCGCACGCCACCGCCAGCACGCCTCCGGTGACGGCGACGAGCACCAGCTCGCGCGGCGTGCTCCCGGTGGTCAGCGGCCGCGACCGGTCGCCGGCCAGGTTGATCCGGTCGACGGCGACGTCGGCGATGTCGTTGAGGACCACGGACGCGAGCAGGTAGCCGACCACGACGACGAGGACGCCCATCGTGCGCCACGCGTCGTCTGCCGCGCCGTGCTGCGCGAGCCCGATGGCGGCGTAGCTGCCGAGCAGCAGCACCAGCGCCGGCCGCGCCATGAGGACGACGAGCCGGACGTGCGCCCGCAGGTCGCCCCTCACTTGTTGCTCGCCCACTGGTTCATGCCCACGACGAACAGGACGCCGAAGGCCAGGACGGCCAGTCCGCAGACGCCCAGGACGATCGCCAGCGCCAGCCCCACGCCCTGCCAGCCGGTGAGGGCACGGCGCGATCGCTGCGGTGGCCAGGGCTGGGGGTTCGGTGGGCGGTCGTCATCGGTGGGCACGGCACACCTCCGTTCGGGTGCCGGGAGCGTATCTCGACGACGCGGCTGCTGTGCCAGGATCACCCTTCCGGCCCGACGACCGAGGGAGTACCGATGGCAGGCGGACTCGCCGCGCTTCTCGACGACATCGCCGCCCTGGCCAAGCTCGCCGCGGCCTCGGTCGACGACGTCGGCGCCGCCGCGGGCCGGGCCAGCGCGAAGGCCGCGGGCGTCGTCATCGACGACACGGCCGTGACGCCGCGCTACGTCCACGGCTTCACGCCCGACCGCGAGCTGCCGATCGTCCGACGGATCGCCGTGGGCTCGCTGCGCAACAAGCTGCTGTTCATCCTCCCGGCGGCCCTGCTGCTCAGCCAGTTCCTCCCCTGGCTGTTGACGCCGATCCTCATGGTCGGCGGCACCTACCTCGCCTACGAGGGCGCGGAGAAGATCTGGGAGCTGGTCAGCGGGCACGCGAAGGAGCACACGACCACGCCGGTCGCCGCGCAGGGCGAGGGCACCGAGAAGTCGATGGTGAGCGGCGCGATCCGCACGGACTTCATCCTGTCGGCCGAGATCATGGTCATCGCCCTCAACGAGGTGGCCGACGAGCCGCTGCTGTCCCGCGCGATCATCCTGGCCATCGTGGCGCTGGTCATCACCGCGCTCGTCTACGGGGTCGTCGGGCTCATCGTCAAGATGGACGACATCGGCCTCCACCTGGCCGGGCGCAGCAACACCGCGGCCGCCGCCACCGGGCGCGTGCTGGTGAAAGCCATGCCGAAGGTCCTCTCCGTGCTCTCGACCGTCGGCATCGTCGCCATGCTCTGGGTGGGCGGCCACATCCTGCTGGCCGGCGTCGACGAGCTGGGCTGGCACGCCCCCTCCGAGCTGCTGCACCACCTCGAGGACGCCGTGCACGGCGTGCCGGGGGTCGGGGGGCTGCTCGCGTGGCTGGTCGACACGCTCGGGTCCGCGCTCGTCGGGCTCGTGGTCGGCGCGGTCGTCGTCGCCGTCCTGCACCTGGTCCCGCGACGCAAGCAGACGCAGCCCGCCCACTGACGCGCACCGGCCGACACAATGGCCGACATGGAGCTCGGGTTCACCGCCGGCATCGCCGCGATCGTCCTGTTCGGGGTCCTCGGTCAGATCCTGGGCAAGGCCGTCCGCATCCCCTCGATCATCCCGCTGCTGGTCCTGGGGCTGCTGGTCGGCCCGGTGCTGGGCTGGGTCAACCCCGACGCGATCCTGGGGGACGCGCTGTTCCCGCTGGTGTCGATGGCGGTGGGCCTCCTGCTGTTCGAGGAGTCGCTCAAGCTGGACCTCTCGCGGCTGCACGGCGGCGCGCGACGTCCCGTGCTCGGGCTCGTCACCATGGGGGCGATCGTCACGGGCCTCGGAGCGACGGTGCTGGCGCGCTGGGTGTTCGACCTGCCGCTCGACCATGCCGCCGTCATCGGCGCGATCCTCATCGTCTCCGGCCCGACGGTCGTCGGTCCCATGCTCGCGGTGATCCGGCCGAAGCAGCCGCTCGAGTCGGTGCTCGCGTTCGAGGGCATCTTCATCGACCCGATCGGCGCGACGGTCGCGCTCGGCATGGTGAACCTCGCGCTGCACGACGGCGCGCCCCACCTCGGCTGGACGGCACTGACCGGCATCCTCACCGGGCTGGTCGCTGCGGGCGTCTTCCTCGCGCTGGTCGCGGTCGGCAAGGTCCCGCCGGCCACGCACGTCGCGCTCGGGGTCGCCGTCGCGCTCACGGCCTTCGCCTCGGCCGAGGCGCTCTACGAGGAGTCGGGGCTCTGGGCGACCACGGCGCTCGGTGTCGCCCTCGCCAACCAGCCGTGGGTGCGGCTCGACGCGCTGCACGAGTTCGGCAGCCACGTCGGCATGCTGCTGATCGGGTCCCTGTTCATCCTGCTGGCCGCGCGCGTCGACCTCGACGCGCTGCTGCACTACGGCCCGCAGACGCTGGTGCTGGTCGGCCTCCTGGTCCTCGGCCTGCGCCCGCTCGCGGCGTGGCTCGCCACGACGCGGACCGTCCTGACCCGTCGAGAGCGGGGCATGGTCGCCTGGATGGCGCCGCGCGGCATCGTCGCCGCGTCGACCGCGAGCGTCTTCGCGCTCCAGTTCGAGGACAAGGGCGAACCGTTCCCGCAGCTGATCCCCGTGGTCTTCGGCGTCGTGCTGACGACCGCGATCGTCTACGGCCTGACGGGTCCGCTGGTGGCGGGCCTGCTCGGGGTGCGTTCCGACGAGCCGGAGAACGTCGACGAGGACGGGATCCCCCGAGAAATCTCCGGACGATCGTGACCATCCCGAGATGTGGATGTTACTTACCGGTAAGACCCTCGTGATGCCTGACACATCTGTGTGCTACCCATAGCCCACTGAGAACCCAGCCGGCGGGCGCCCCTCGCGCGCCCGTGGCCCTGACAGAAGAGGTATTGCATGACCTCCCTCGCACCCTCCCGTCGCCGCGTCCTCGCGGCGACCGCGGGACTCGCGGCGACAGCCTTCGTGCTGACCGCCTGCTCGGGCAGCAACGACGACGGCAGCGACGGCGGCAGCACCTCCGCCGCCGGCGGCGCCCTGACGATCGGCACCACGGACAAGGTCACCACGCTGGACCCGGCCGGTTCGTACGACAACGGCTCGTTCGCCGTCATGAACCAGGTGTTCCCGTTCCTCATGAACACCCCGTACGGCAGCCCGGACGTCGAGCCCGACATCGCCGACTCGGCGGAGTTCACGGCCCCGACCGAGTACACGGTCAAGCTCAAGCCCGGCCTGAAGTGGGCCAACGGCCACGACCTGACGGCCTCGGACGTGAAGTTCTCGTTCGACCGGATGGTCAAGATCGCCGACGAGAACGGGCCGTCGTCGCTGCTGTACAACCTGGACAGCACCGAGGCGGTCGACGACACGACGGTCGTCTTCCACCTGAAGTCGGAGAACGACCAGATCTTCCCGCAGATCCTGTCCAGCCCCGCGGGCCCGATCGTCGACGAGGAGGTCTTCTCGGCCGACGCGCTGACGCCCGACAACGAGATCGTCGACGGCGACGCCTTCGCCGGGCAGTACACGATCACGGGCTACGACTTCAACTCGCTGATCTCCTACAAGGCGAACCCCGACTACAAGGGTGTCCTGCCGCCGGCGAAGACCGACGAGGTCAACGTCAAGTACTACGCGGACTCGTCGAACCTCAAGCTGGACATCCAGGAGGGGAACATCGACGTGGCGTTCCGCAGCCTCTCGGCGACGGACATCGCGGACCTCAAGACCTCCGACAAGGTCAAGGTCGTCGACGGACCCGGCGGGGAGATCCGCTACATCACGTTCAACTTCGACACGCAGCCGTACGGCGCCAAGACGGACGACGCCGACCCGGCGAAGGCCCTCGCGGTGCGCCAGGCCGTGGCCGACCTGGTCGACCGCAAGCCGCTGTCGGAGCAGGTCTACAAGGGCACCTACACGCCCCTGTACTCCTACGTGCCGGACGGCCTCACGGGCGCCACCGAGTCGCTGAAGAGCCTCTACGGCGACGGTGAGGGCGGCCCCGACGCCGACAAGGCGAAGGCGGCCCTCGAGGACGCCGGCGTCACGACGCCGGTCGCGCTCAGCCTGCAGTACTCGAACGACCACTACGGTCCGTCGTCGGCCGACGAGTACGCCCTGGTCAAGGAGCAGCTGGAGAAGGGCGGCCTGTTCAAGGTCGACCTGCAGACCACCGAGTGGGTCCAGTACTCCAAGGACCGCACCGCCGACGTCTACCCCGCGTACCAGCTCGGCTGGTTCCCGGACTACTCCGACGCCGACAACTACCTCACGCCGTTCTTCCTCAAGGAGAACTTCCTGGCCAACCACTACGACAACCCGACGGTCAACGACATGATCCTGCAGCAGGCCACCACGACCGACCCCGATGCGCGCACCAAGCTCATCGAGCAGATCCAGGACGCCGTCGCGAAGGACCTGTCCACGGTCCCGCTGCTGCAGGGCGCCCAGGTGGCCGTCGTCGGCAAGGACGTGAAGGGCACCGAGGACACCCTCGACGCCTCGTTCAAGTTCCGCTACGGCGCGCTCTCGAACGGCTGACACACCGCACAACCGGCCGACGGTCCCGTCCCCGAGCACAATCGGGGGCGGGGCCGTCCGGCTCGTCCGCACCGCAACGCCGCGGGATGACCATGCACAGGCAGGAACCATGACCTCCACCACCACCGGAGCGCCCACGGGCGTCGCGCCCGGAGCACCCACCGCGCCGGCGACCCCGGCCGCGAAGAGCAGGCGATCGGGGGGCCACCTGGGCAGCTACCTGCTGATCCGGTTCCTGCTGATCTTCCCCACGATCTTCATCCTGGTGACCACCGTCTTCGTCCTCATGCGCTCGACGGGGGACCCGATCACCGCGTCGCTGGGCGGGCGGCTCACGCACGACCAGCTGCAGGAGCGGATCCACGCCGCCGGCTACGACCGGCCGATCATCGTGCAGTACCTCGACTACCTCGGGAAGCTGCTGCACGGCGACTTCGGCACGACGATCTCCGACAACCGACCCGTCACCCAGGTCGTCGTCACCTACGGGACGGCGACCCTCGAGCTGGCGGTCTACGCGCTGCTGGTCGCACTCCTCATCGGTATCCCGCTGGGCCGCATCGCCGCCGCCCGCCGCGACCGCGGGGTCGACGCGTCGCTGCGCGTCTCCGGGATCGTCGCCTACGCGACGCCCGTGTTCTTCGCCGGCATCCTGCTCAAGCTCGTCTTCTCCGTCTGGCTCGGCTGGCTGCCCGTCGCCGGACGCGCCTCGACCGACGCGCAGATCGAGATCCAGCGCAACGGCGCCGGGACCGGCATCTACCTCATCGACGCGATCAGCACCGGGGATCCCGCCGTGGTCTGGGACGTCATCCAGCACGCGATCCTGCCCGCGGTCGCGCTCGGCCTGCTGACGGGCGGGATCTTCCTGCGGCTCGTCCGCACCAACGTCATCGGCACGCTGTCCACCGGCTACGTCGAGGCGGCGCGCTCGCGCGGCGTGAACGAGCGGCGCCTGCTGCGCCAGCACGCGTGGCGGCCCGCGCTCGTCCCCATCATCACGGTGATCGGCCTGCAGGTCGCCCTGCTGCTCAGCGGTGCCGTGCTCACCGAGAAGACCTTCGAGTGGAAGGGCCTCGGCTTCCAGCTGGTCCAGTACCTGCTGGCGCGCGACTTCGTCGCCGTCCAGGGCCTGGTGGTGCTGCTCGCCGTCGTGGTGGCGCTGACGAACTTCATCGTCGACGTCATCGCCGCACTCGTCGACCCGAGGATCAAGTACTGATGACCGCGCTCACGCCCCTCGACGGCCCCGACGCCGTCCACGCCGCCCCCGCGGCGCCCGAGCACACCGCGTTCTGGAAGCGGCTGCCCGTGCTCCGTCAGCTCCGCACCAGCGTCGGCCTGCAGCGCACGATGCTCGTCGGCGGACTCGTGCTCATGGCGATCTTCGTCGTGACCGCCGTGTTCGCCCCCCTGCTCGCGCCCTACGGGTACGCGCAGCTGTCCTCGGGCGACGTCAACTTCGGCTCGCAGCAGCCGCCGTCCGCCGAGCACTGGCTGGGCACGACCGTCGGCGGCTACGACGTGCTGTCCCGGACCATCTGGGGCGCGCGCCCGGCGGCCCTCGTCATCGTCGTGGCCGTCGTGCTGTCCATCTTCCTCGGCGTCGCGCTCGGGCTGGTGTCCGGGTACTTCGGCGGGTGGGTCGACCGCGTGCTCGTCGTCATCGCCGACGCGCTGTTCGCGTTCCCGTCGCTGCTGCTCGCCATCGTCGTCGCCATCGTCATCAGCGGCGGACAGTCCTCGATGTGGGGCGGGGTGATGGCCGCGGCCATCTCGCTCAGCGTCGTGATGATCCCCCAGTACTTCCGCGTGGTCCGCGCCGAGGTGGTGCGGGTCAAGGCCGAGGCGTTCGTCGAGTCAGCACGGGTCATCGGCTCCGGCCACCTGCGGATCATGGGCCGCCACGTGCTGCGCAACTCCACCCGCACGCTCCCCCTGATCCTCACGCTCAACAGCTCCGAGGCCGTGCTGACGCTGGCGGGCCTCGGGTTCCTCGGCTTCGGCATCGAGCCGACCGCGGCGGCGGACTGGGGCTACGACCTGTCCAAGTCGCTGTCCGACGCGACCAGCGGCATCTGGTGGACGGCCATCCCGCCGGGCGTCGCGATCGTGCTCACCGTGCTGGGCGTCACGCTCGTCGGGGAGTCGCTCAACGACCTGGCCGACCCGCGCCTGCGCACCCGTCGTCGGGCCAAGGCCGCCGCGCCGGTGAGCCCCGTCGTGGCCGTCCCCGGCGGGGTGGCCGACGACGACTTCGGCACCATCGACGAGCTCGAGGCGCCCTCGAACCTGTACGGAGAGACCGAGGACCGCTCATGACCAACGTCGTCGACATCCAGAACCTGCACGTCTCGTTCGCGACGGACTCCGGCACGGTCCGCGCCGTGGAGGGCGTCACGCTCACCGTGGCGGCCGGGGAGGTGCTCGCCATCGTCGGCGAGTCGGGCTCCGGCAAGACCGTCACCGCGCGGTCGATCCTGGGCCTGCTGCCCGAGACCGCCCTGACCAGCGGCGCCGTGCTGCTCACGCGCAAGGACGGCTCGGCCACCCACGACGTGGTCACCATGAGCGCAGGCGACCTGCGCGACGTGCGCGGTCGCGACGCGGCGATGGTGTTCCAGGAGCCGTCGACCGCCCTGAACCCGGTGTTCCCCGTCGGCTGGCAGATCGCCGAGGGCCTGCGCGCCCACCGGCGGCTGTCCAAGGACGACGCGCGCCAGCAGGCCATCGAGGTGCTGCGCCTGGTCGGCATCCCCGACCCCGAGCACCGCGTCGACCACTACCCGCACCAGTTCTCGGGCGGCCAGAAGCAGCGCATCGTCATCGCGCAGGCCCTGGTGCTCGACCCGGGCCTGATCGTGGCCGACGAGCCGACGACGGCGCTCGACGTCACCGTGCAGGCGGAGATCCTCGACCTGCTGCGCCGGCTCCCCCAGGAGTTCGGCTCGGCGATCGTGCTGATCACGCACAACATGGGCGTCGTCGCGGACCTCGCCGACCGCGTGGCGGTCATGTACAACGGCGAGATCGTCGAGCAGGCCGACGTGCGGACGCTGTTCGCGGCGCCGCAGCACCCCTACACGCGCAAGCTTCTCGACGCCGTCCCGCGCGTCGGCGGTCGCCGCCTGCGCGACCGCGTGCGCGTGGCCGACGAGCTCGAGGCGATGGTCGTCGACGAGTCCGCCACGCCCGTGGTCGAGGCGACCGACCTGCGCATCGTGTACCCCGGCCGGCTGCGGCAGCCCGCGTTCACGGCCGTCGACGGCGTCGACCTGGCCATCCGCCCGGGCGAGGTGCTCGGCCTGGTGGGCGAGTCGGGCAGCGGCAAGACGACGATCGGTCGGGCCATCGCCGGCCTCACGCCCGTCAGCGGCGGGTCGCTCAAGGTGCACGGCGTCGAGATGCTCGGCGTGCGCGAGAAGACCTTCAAGCCCGTCCGCAAGCGCATCGGGTTCGTGTTCCAGGACCCGGCCACCAGCTTCAACCCGCTGCTGACCATCGCGCAGTGCGTGGCCGAGCCGATGGTCGTGCACGGCCTCGCGCCGAACCCGGTCGAAGCGCGCCCGCGGGTCGACGAGCTCATGGAGGCCGTCCAGCTGCCCAAGGCGTTCGGCGACCGGTTCCCCCACGAGCTCTCGGGTGGCCAGCGACAGCGCGCCAGCCTCGCCCGGGCACTCATCCTCGGTCCCGAGCTGCTCATCGCCGACGAGCCGACGAGCGCGCTCGACGTGTCCGTGCAGGCGCGCGTCCTCGACCTGTTCGCCCGCCTGCAGGCCGAGCTCGGCTTCGCGTGCCTGTTCATCAGCCACGACCTGGCCGTCGTCGACCTGCTCGCCCACCGCATCGCCGTGCTGCACCGCGGAGTCCTGGTGGAGGAGGGCACGGGCGACGAGGTCCTCGGCGCACCGAAGCACCCGTACACGCAACGCCTGCTGGCGTCGCTGCCCGTGCCGGACCCGATCGAGCAGGCCGACCGCCGCGAGCAGTGGAGGAACCTGCGCGGGCAGGGCTGAGGCGTCAGGCGGCCGTCGCGAGGCACGCCTCGCGGCGCGCCGCGTAGCGGTCGTACAGCGTGACGACGAGCGCGACGAGGTAGGCGAAGAGGAGGACGTCCCCGACGGACACCTGGCCGCGCTGCCCGGTCGCGAACGCGGCGAACACGAGCATGGCGACCACGCTGATCGCGGTGTTCACGGCGACCTGGACGGCGAGCGGGCGGTCGCGCCGCCGCCAGGTCGCGAGGACGGCGTGCACCAGCACCGTGCCCGTCACGACGAGCGCCACGACCGAGGGCCGCGCCTGCACGCTGGGGTACGACTCGACCATGATCACCGTGACCAGCCCGGCCAGCACCGCCTTCTCGACCACGTGCCGGAGGCCGGACGGCGCGACCGCGACCGGCCGTCGCGGCAGCCACCCGACCCGTTCCGCCACCACGTCGGCGTCCAGCGTGAACGGCCAGTCGGCCGGGGGCAGCCGACGGGACAGCCGGCGCCCGGCGATCACGAGCACGACGGCGAGGACCGCCAGGACGCCCCACACCCAGGGCCGCTCGTCCACGAGCCGACCGAACTCGTCCGTGAAGTCGAGCTGGGCGACGTGGATCCACCACTCCTGCGGAAGCTTGATCACGACCCAGATGAGCCCCGCGGTCCACAGGAGCGCCGCCTTGCTCAGCCGGCTCGCGTCCCACCGGGTCCGGACCACCTCGATGGCGATGACGAAGTACTCGAACGTGTTGGGGAACACCATGAGCAGCCAGCGCGCGCCGGTGAGCTCGAAGGCGAGCACCCCCACCAGCCGGTAGTACCAGAGGAACGCGGCGACCCCCACGGCGAACGGGTTGCGCCAGTTCCGCAGCACCGCGAGGTAGGCGATCGTCAGGTAGTAGATGTCCAGCGCCTTGTCGTACGACTGGTAGTTGTCGAGCGGCAGGCCGGTGAACGCCGCGAAGATCGACTTGTCCAGGCCGTCGATCACCAGCGCGGCCAGGATCGCGGGCAGCGGGAACCGCGGGATGAAGAGCGGGACCACCAGGCGCAGCCCCACCACCAGCACGAACACGGTCCAGTCGACGGTGCTCGCGTTGGCCATGGTGGGGACTGTAGCCACCCGGAACGCCCTCGCGACCACGCTGCTCGCCCCTAGCCTGGCGCCATGCGGAACAGGCTGGTCGTCGCCGGCGCCGTCGCGGCCGGGGTGCTGGGCGTGGTCGTCGCGCTGGTGGCGCTCTTCCCGCCCGTGCGCCAGGTTCCCGGTCCGCGCGCCGGTCTGGTGGTCGCCGGGGCCCTCGCCGCGCTGGCCGTGGCCGCCCTCGTCGTCCGCCGGCGTTCGACCGCGGCGCGGTGGGCCGCCTGGTTCGCCCTTCCCGCGGTCACGCTCGGTGCGGTGTGGTGGTGGCAGCCCCAGGGCTCGTTCGGCTGGTTCGCGTACGCCCCGCTCTCCTCGGTCGTGGTCCAGGGCTCGTCGGGTGCCGACCTCCTGCTGCCCGCCCTCGTGCTGCTGCTCGGCGCGCTCGCGACGACGGGCGTGGTCACTCTCGTCGGCGACGAGTCCCCGGTCCGCGTGCTCGCCGTCGTCGCGGCGGCCCTCACCGCCCCGCTGTGGGTGCTGCCCGGTGTCCGCCTCACCGCGTACGGCGCGACACTTTCCGGCGAGCTGATCCCCTCCCGGGTCACGGTCGTCCGGACGGCGACGCTGCTCCTGGTCCTCGTCGTCGGCGCGGCCGTGCTCCTGGCCCGGCGGCCCGCGCCCGGGCGGGCAGCCGCCTACGCCGTCCCCGCCGCCGGGCTCAGCTGGGTCTGGTGGCAGACGGGTGCGGGCGCCACGGTGGGCGTCGCCCTGTCCGGCGGCACACCGGGCCCCGGCTTCTCCGACCTGCTCCCGTGGCTGGTGACGCCCGTCGCGGAGAGCGCCCTGGTGATCGTCCTGTGGGTGCTGACGTTCCTCGGCGCGCGCGTGCTGGTCGCTCGCTACCGCCCACCGGACGCGCTCCCCGTCAACCCGTTGGAGCCCTGAGCGGGATCAGACCGCCGCGAGGTCCACCGTGGCCACCGACCGTCCCGGTCCCCCGGCCGCGGTCAGCACCGGCCGCGCCCCGGCGGGCTCGACCCGCACGGACCACGGCGCGCTCGCGCCCCGCGCCTCCACGCGCACCTCGTCGCCGGTCCGCTGCACGACGAACGTGACGTCCCCGCGGTCTCCGACGGCGGGGATCGTGGTCAGCGAGCGGTGTCCGTCGGGGATCTCGAAGAGTCGGAGCGTGATGCCGTCGGCCCAGTCGTAGTCGGGGCGGTCGGTGCGGGCGCCGACGGGCAGGACGGTGCCGGGGCGCACGTAGAGGGGGACGGAGTCGAAGGCGTGTCGTTCGTGGACCCAGCGGGGGCCGGTGACCTGGTGGCCGGTGAGCAGCGAGGTCCAGGTGCCCTCGGGCAGGTACACGTCCACGTCTCCGTCGGCGGTGAAGACGGGGGCGACGAGCAGGTCGGGTCCGAGCATGTACTGGGTGTCGATGCTCGCGGCGCCGGGGTCGTGCGGGAACTCCAGCACCATGGGCCGCATCACGGGTGTCCCGTGCTGGTGTGCCTCGATGCCGGCGGCGGCCAGGTAGGGCATCAGGGACAGCTTGAGCCGGGTGAACGTGCGGGTGACCTCGACGGCTTCCTGGTCGAACGCCCAGGGGACCCGGTAGGAGCTGGAGCCGTGCAGGCGGCTGTGCGAGGACAGCATCCCGAACGCGACCCACCGTTTGAACACGGCCGGGTCGGGGGTGCCCTCGAACCCGCCGATGTCGTGGCTCCAGAACCCGAACCCCGAGGCGGCCAGGGACAGGCCGCCGCGCAGGGACTCGGCCATGGACACGAACGTGGACTCACAGTCCCCACCCCAGTGCACCGGGAACTGCTGCCCACCGGCGGTGGCGGACCGGGCGAACAGCACCGCCTCCCCCTCACCCCGCTCGGCGACCAGGAGGTCGAAGACGGCCCGGTTGTACAGGTGGGTGTAGTAGTTGTGCATCCGCGCCGGGTCCGACCCGTCATGCCAGACCACGTCGGTGGGGATGCGTTCGCCGAAGTCGGTCTTGAACGCATCCACCCCCTGGGCCAGCAGGCGGCGCAGGTGCCCCTGGAACCAGGCCACCGCGGCCGGGTTGGTGAAGTCGACCAGGCCCATGCCGGCCTGCCACTGGTCGGTCTGCCAGATCGACCCATCGGCCCGGGTGACCAGGAACCCGCCGGCGCGGCCCTCCTCGAACAGGGCGGAGCGTTGCGCGATGTAGGGGTTGATCCACACGCACACCTGCAACCCCTTGGCGTGCAACCGGGCCAGCATGCCCTCGGGGTCGGGGAACGTGGCCGGGTCCCAGGTGAAGTCGCTCCAGTGGAACGCCCGCATCCAGAAGCAGTCGAAATGGAACACACTCAACGGCAACCCACGGTCGGCCATGCCGTCCACGAACGAGGTCACCGTGGCCTCGTCGTAGTCCGTGGTGAACGAGGTGGACAACCACAACCCGTACGACCACGCCGGCGGCAGCGCCGGGCGCCCGGTCAACGCGGTGTACCGGCGCAGCACGTCCTTGGGGGTCGGGCCGTGGATCACGTAGTACTGCAGGCTCTGCCCGGGCACCGAGAACTGGGTGCGCGACACCGCCTCCGAGCCGACCTCGAACGACACCCGCCCGGGGTGGTCCACGAACACCCCGTACCCGGCATCGGAGAGGTAGAACGGCACGTTCTTGTACGCCTGCTCACTCGAGGTCCCGCCGTCGGCGTTCCAGATGTCCACCGACTGCCCGTTCTTCACGAACGCACCGAACCGCTCCCCCAACCCATACACGTGCTCACGCACACCGAGCGAGAGCTGCTCGTGCACGAACGCCTCACCCGCCGCATCGGTGACGATCCCCACCGACCGCGCCGACGACGACGTCAACACCCGACCGTCCGCCTCGAACCGCACGTGCCAGGCGCCCGCCGTCGCGATGCGCGCGCTCAGGGCGCCGCTGCGCAGCGTGACGAACCCGTCGTCCGGGCCGACGATCTTCACGTCCGCGGCGCCCTCGGCCACCTCGAAGTGCGGACCCGCATCCACCCCGCCGCTGAAGTGCTCGATGCGCACCCGGATCACGTCGTCCATCGGGCTGTCGAACGCCACCGAGACGAGCGGCCGGTTGAGAGAGTCGCCTCGGCGCAGCTGCGGAGCGGTGGGCGCGTACACCCGCACGTCGGCGTCGCCGACGACGACGTCCGCGATGTCACGGGGGTGCAGCACGCTCGTGCCCGGGAGCGTCTGCCAGTAGCCGTCGGTGAACTTCATCGTCGTCCTCTCGGTCCTGCCCCGGTCCGACCGCACGGATCGTCGAAGCGCTTCGCCTGACGGAGCGTACGTCACGGGCGACGCCACGCCTAGTGCTGCCGACCGAAGGCGGTGCGGCTCAGCCCGAGAAATGCACCGCGACCTCCCCGCATGCATTCTGGGGCTGCGCGGCCCGAGGGACCGCTAATCTTGCGCCATGGCGACCATCGGCGACGTGGCCCGCGCGGCAGGGGTCTCCCTGTCGACCGTGAGCTACGTGATCAGCGGCAAGCGGCCGATCTCCCAGCCCACCCGGGAGCGGGTCGAGCGCGCGATCCGCGACCTGGACTTCCACCCCCACGCCGGGGCGCAGGCGTTGGCGTCGGCCCGCAGCAACGTGATCGCGCTGATGGTGCCGTTCCGGCCCGGGATCAACGTGGCGATCATCATGGAGTTCGTCGCCGGGGTGGTGACCGCCGCCCGCACGTTCGACCACGACGTCCTGCTGCTCACCCAGGAGGACGTCCAGGAGATCGGCCGGGTCGCGGCCCGTTCCCTGGCGGACGCCGTGATCGTCATGGACGTGGAGGCGCAGGACGCGCGCCTGCCGTCGCTGCGCGCCCTCGACCTGCCCGCCGTCCTCATCGGCGTGCCCGACGACACCTCGGGCCTGGCGTGCGTCGACCTCGACTTCGCGGCGGCCGGCCGGCTGGCCACTCGGACCCTCGTCGGTGCAGGTCACGAGCGTCTCGCGCTCGTCGGCGCGTCCCGCCAGCGGTTCGAGCGCCGGGCCAACTACGCCATCCGGATGCGCGACGGCGTCGTCGACCAGGCCACCCACAGCGGGGCCGAGGTGCACGTCCTGCCGTGCGACCCCACGTACGCCGGTGGCGTCGCCGTGGTCGAGCAGCTGCTCGCCGAGCACCCTGAGGTGACGGGTCTCGTCGTGCACAACGAGGCCGCCCTCGCGGGCGTCGTCGACGCGCTCGAGCGGGCCGGCCGGCCCGTGCCCGGCGCCATGTCGCTCGTGGCGATCAGCGCCGCGAACATCGCCGAGAGCCTGCGCCACCCGGTCGACGCGATCACCGTGCCGGGGCACGACATCGGCCGGATCGCGGTCGAGATGGCGATGGCGCGCCTGCGCCAGGAAGGCCCCGGCGAGACGCGCCTGGTCTCTCCCACGCTGGAGCAGCGCGGGAGCGTCGCACCCCCTGCCTGACCTGCGGTGATCATGGCGGCGCGCCGTCCGGGTCGACATCGAAGCGCTTCGAATTCGTCGCTCGAAGCGCTTCGAAATGATCTCCCATCGCCATACGTCGGCCACGAATCAATGTCGCCGACCGGTTGACACCGGGGACGGATCGGGCACACGATGTCGCGCATCAGTCATCGAAGCGCTTCGCTTCGACGGGGTCCGCACCCCTACCCCTCAGTACCCACGTCAAGGGAGATGTGAAACATGCGTTCGAGAGTGATCACCGCCGCAGGCGCCCTGGTCGCCGTCGGTGCACTGCTCGTCGGCTGCTCCGGCGGCGGCTCGTCGGGCTCCGACGACTCCACCGCCGGCGGCCCGGTCACGCTCGACTACTGGGCGTGGGGCACGGCGCAGGACCCGATGGTCGACGCCTGGAACAAGGCGCACCCCGACATCCAGGTCAAGCACACCGACGCCGGCGGCGGCACCGACTCCTCCGCCAAGCTGCTCACCGCGACCCGGGCCGGCAACGCCCCAGACGTCTCGGTCGTCGAGTACCAGACGCTGCCCGCGATGATCGTCGGGGACGTCGCCGCCGACATCACGGACTACGTCGACGACGACCTCAAGTCGAAGTTCACCGACTCCACGTGGGGCCTGACCACGTTCAACGACGCGATCTACGGCATCCCGCAGGACGTCGGCCCCATGGCGTTCGTCTACAACCAGAAGCGGCTCGACGAGCTCGGCGTCCCGGTGCCCACCACCTGGGCCGAGTTCAAGACGGCGGCGCAGGCGGTCCACACGGCCGACCCGAGCGCGTACCTGGCCACGTTCAACACCTCCGAGTTCGGCTTCTTCGCGGGCATGGCCCAGCAGGCCGGCGCGAAGTGGTGGTCGGTCGACGGGGACAAGTGGACGGTCGGCATCGACGACGAGGCCTCGCAGCAGGTCGCCGACTACTGGCAGGACCTGATCGACAACGACCTCATCAAGGTCGAGGACCTGCTGACGCCGCAGTGGAACCAGGAGGTCAACGCCGGGCAGGTGCTGTCGTGGCCGTCCGCGCTGTGGGCGCCCGGCGTGATCTACGGCGTCGCCGAGTCGATGGCCGGCCAGTGGGCGATGGCCCCGCTGCCGCAGTGGACTCCCGGTGACAGCAAGGTCGCCTACCAGGGCGGCTCGGCGGTCGTCGTGACCACGTCGTCGAAGCACCCGAAGGAGGCCGCCGAGTTCGCGGCCTGGATCAACTCGACCGACGAGGGCGCCGGCATCCAGCTGTCCACGGGCCAGTACCCCGCGTCGACGCTGGGCCAGACCAAGGCCGAGACGTCCGACCCGCCGCTGCTCATGCCCCAGCAGACGGACTTCTGGAAACTCGCCTCGACGATCGCCGGCAACACGATCCCCAACATCTCGTGGGGCCCGAACGTCAACGTCGCGCAGTCCGCGTTCCAGGACGCGATGGCCAAGGCCGTGCAGGACGGGACGCCGCTGCGCGACGCCCTGACGGCCACGCAGAAGGTCGTGGTCGATGACATGAAGACGACCGGGTTCGACGTCAGCGAGTGAGCACGGCCCTGGCCGCGGCGTCCGTCCGGGCGCCGCGGCCGGGCCTGCCGGTGGAGAGGGACATGACAACCACGACGACTGCGCCGACGACGACGTCGACCGGCAGCATCCCGACGACCAGGCGGAGCCGGCGCTCCCCGATCGCCCCCTACGTGTTCGTCGCGCCGGCGGTGGTGCTCTTCGTCGCCTTCCTGCTCGTGCCGATGCTCTACTCGGTCTACCTCAGCTTCCGCGGGCTGCGCCTCATGCCGGGCGGGGCCTTCGGCAAGCGTGAGGAGGTCTTCATCGGCTTCGGCAACTACGTCTCCGCGCTCTCCGACCGGGACTTCCTCGCCGGCTTCGGCCGCCTCGCGATCTACGGCGCCATCGCGGTCCCCCTCACGCTCGGGCTGGCCCTCCTGTTCGCGCTGCTGCTCGACCTCGGCGCGACGAAGGCCAAGCGGTTCTCCCGTACGGCGATCTTCATCCCGTACGCAGTGCCCGGCGTCGTCGCGACGCTCATGTGGGGCTTCATGTACCTGCCCCTGACCAGCCCGTTCTCGTACATCACGGAGCAGCTGGGCTGGGGCACGATCCCGTTCCTGGAGAACCCGGAGATCTTCGGCTCGGTCGCGAACATCGCGATCTGGGGCGGCGTCGGGTTCAACATGATCATCATCTACACGTCGCTGCGGGGCATCCCGTCCGAGCTGTTCGACGCCGCCCGCATCGACGGCGCGAACGAGTGGCAGATCGCCTGGCGGATCAAGGTTCCGCTGGTGACGCCCGCGCTCGTGCTCACGGGGCTGTTCGCCCTCATCGGCACGCTCCAGGTCTACGGCGAGCCGACGACCCTGCGTCCGATGACCAGTGCGATCTCCCAGACCTGGGTGCCGCTCATGACCATCTACCGCGACGCCTTCGTCCGCGACGACCTGCCCCGCGCGGCCGCCGGCTCGGTGTTCCTCGCCGTCTGCACCGTCGCGCTGTCCGTCATCCTCCTGCGGCTGACGCAGAAGCGCGCCTTCGGAGAGAGCTGATGTCCCAGCCCACGCTCGCGCACGACACCGTGCGCACCCCGTTCCTCACCAAGGCCCTGCCGACCGCCGTCATCCTCGTCGGCGCGCTCTACTGCCTGGTGCCCGTGGCGTGGGTGCTCGTCGCGTCCACCAAGTCGCGCTCCGAGCTGTTCACGACGTTCACGTTCGCGCCCGGCAGCGGCCTCGTCGACAACCTGCACGACCTGTTCGCCTACGGCGGCGGCCAGTACGGCACCTGGGCGCTCAACAGCCTGCTCTACGCCGGCGTCGGCGCGGTGCTCTCGGTGGTCGTCTCGGCGATGGCCGGGTACGGCTTGGCCAAGTACCAGTTCCGCGGCCGCAACCTGGTCTTCTACTCGATCCTCGCGGGCGTCCTGATCCCCGGGATCACCCTGGCGATCCCGCAGTACCTGCTCATGTCGAAGCTCGGCTTCGCCGGCTCGTACGCGTCCGTGCTGCTGCCGATGATCGTCTCGCCGTTCGGCATCTACCTGTGCCGCGTGTTCGCGTCGGCCGCCGTCCCGGTGGAGACCATCGAGGCCGCCCGGCTCGACGGCGCGGGCGAGGCGCGGATCTTCACGAACATCGGCGTGCCGATGATGCTGCCCGGCATGGTGACCGTCTTCATGCTGCAGTTCGTCGGCATCTGGAACAACTTCCTGCTGCCGTTCATCATGCTGTCCGACCAGAGCCGGTACCCGATCACGGTGGGCCTCTACACGCTGCTGTCCAAGGGGTCGGGCGAGCCGGCGCTGTACAGCGTCGCGATCATCGGCGCGGCCGTGTCGATCATCCCGCTGGTCGCGCTGCTGCTCTTCCTGCAGCGGTTCTGGCGCCTGGACCTCATCAGCGGCGGGCTCAAGGGATGAGCGCGTCTCCCGACCCGGCCGCGCGCCGGGTGGTCGGGCCGGGCGTGGAGGTGGGCGTGCTGACCGTCGGCGCCTCGGCGCTGGGCCGGGACCGGGTCGACGACGAGACCGCGGCGGCGACGATCACCGCGGCGCTCACCGGCCCGCTCGCCGCGCTCGACACGGGCAACAACTACGGCCGGTCCGAGGAGCGGATCGGCGCGGTCCTGCGCGTGCTGGGTGGGGTGCCCGCCGGCCACGTCGTCGCGACGAAGGTCGATCCCGCCGGCGACGACTTCTCGGGCGACCGCGTCCGGCGCTCGGTCGAGGAGAGCCTCGAGCGGCTCGGCCTGGACCGGCTGCCGCTGGTGCACCTGCACGACCCGGAGCGCCTCACGTTCGAGGCGGCGACCGCGCCGGGCGGCCCGCTCGAGGCGCTCCTCGCGCTCCGGGACGAGGGCGTCGTGGGTCTGGTCGGCGTCGCCGGCGGACCGGCGGCCATGATGGAGCGCTTCGTGCGGCTCGGGGTGTTCGACGCCGCGGTGACGCACAACCGGCTCACGCTCCTCGACCGGTCCGCCGACGCGCTGCTCGACGCGGCCGTCGAGCACGGGGTCGCGGTGTTCAACGCCGCGCCGTTCGGCGGCGGCATGCTCGCGAAGGATCCGCAGCCCGTCCCGACGTACGCGTACCGGCCCGCCACACCCGAGCACGTCGCAGCGCTCACGGCGATCCGCGAGGCGTGCGCGCGGCACGGCGTGCCCGTGCCCGCCGCGGCGCTGCAGCTCTCCACGCGCGACCCGCGCGTCGCGTCGACCATCGTCGGGGCGACGCGGCCGCACCAGATCGACGACGCGCTCGCCTGGGCGCGGTACCCCGTTCCCGCCGACCTGTGGGACGAGCTGGCGACGCTGGTTCCCGACCAGCGCGTCTGGCTCGGCCCGGACGGTCGATGACCACCCCGCAGGAGACCCGATGACCCGCACCCCGTTCGTCCCCGACCGCTTCTGGTTCGGTGGCGACTACAACCCCGAGCAGTGGCCGCGCGAGGTCTGGGCGCAGGACGTCGAGCTCATGCAGCGCGCCGGCGTGAACACCGCGACCGTCGGGGTCTTCTCGTGGGCGCTGCTCGAGCCCGAGGAGGGCCGCTACGAGCTCGACTGGCTCGACGACGTCGTCGAGACGCTGCACGCGGGCGGGATCGGAGTCGTGCTCGCGACCCCGACGGCCTCCCCGCCGCCGTGGTTCACCGCGGCCCACCCCGACGCGCTGCCCGTGCTCGCCGACGGCACGCGCCTGTGGCACGGCAGCCGGGACACGTACTGCGTCTGTGCCCCGGCCTACCGCGAGGCCTCCCGCTCGATCGCCGGTGTCCTGGCGCGGCGGTACGGCGCGCACCCGGCCCTCCAGGCCTGGCACGTGCACAACGAGTACGGCACGTACTGCTGGTGCGACCACGTCGCAGCCGCGTTCCGGACGTGGCTGCAGGCCCGGTACGGGACGCTCGACGCGCTCAACGAGGCGTGGTGGACGACGTTCTGGAGCCAGCACTACGAGTCGTGGGACCAGGTGCTGCCGCCGCGCGCGACCCAGTACCTGCACAACCCGACGCAGTCCGTCGACTTCCGGCGCTTCTTCTCCGACCAGATGCTCGACGCCTACCGCGAGCAGAGCGCCGAGATCCGCGCCACCGGCTCGACGGTCCCCATCACGACCAACTTCATGCTCCCCACGTGGAACCACCTCGAGCAGTGGAGCTGGTCCGCGGAGCTCGACGTGCCGTCCGTCGACCACTACCTCGACACCACGGGCCCGGACGGCGAGGCGCACGTCGCCTACGGCTCCGACCTCACGCGCTCGTGGGCCGACGGCGGGCCGTGGCTGCTCATGGAGCAGTCGATGAGCTCGATCTCGACCGACGGACGGATCGCGTTCAAGGACCCCGCACGAGCGGTGCGCAACTCGCTCGGCTACGTGGCGCGCGGGGCGCAGTCGTCGCTGTTCTTCCAGTGGCGTGCGTCGGCGGCGGGCTCGGAGGCCTGGCACGGCGCGATGGTGCCGCACGCGGGTGCCGACTCCGCGACGTTCCGTGCCGTGTGCGAGCTCGGCTCGGTGCTCGGCTCGATCGCCGAGGTGCTGCGGCCGCCCGCCGACGGTCGCCTGCACGACAGCGGGATCGCCGTCTGGTGGCACGCGGAGGGCTGGTGGGCGCTGGAGAACCGGAGCCTGCCGTCCGACCACCTGAGCTACTCCGACGCCGTGCGCTCGGTGCACCGCGCCGCGTGGCACGCCGGGCTGCCCGTCGACTTCACGCGGCCCGGTGCCGACCTGTCCGGCTACCGCGTGCTCCTGGTGCCGAGCATGTTCGCGCTCGACGACGAGGCCGTCCGCTCGGTCGAGCAGTTCGTCGAGGGCGGCGGTCACCTGGTCGTGTGGCCGTTCACCGGAATCGCCGACGAGAACCTGCACGTCGTCACCGGCGGCTACCCCGGCCGCCTGCGCGACCTGGTCGGCCTGCGGGTCGAGCACGTCGCCCCGCTGGCCCCGGACGAGACCGTGACGCTGGACGACGGCTCGACGGGGTCGGTGTGGTCGGAGCTCGTGCAGCCGTCCGACGCGGACGTGCTGCGCCGCTATGTCGGCGGCGACCTGGATGGTCGGCCCGCCCTCACGCGGGCGCGTCGCGGGGCCGGCACGGTCACGTACGTCTCCACGCACCTGGACCTCGCGGCGACCCGCGCCCTGCTCGAGGAGGTCGCGTCCGCGGCGGGCCTGGAGCCCGTGGTGCCGGACCGACCTGCCGGGGTCGAGGTCGTGCGGCGGCGGGGCGCGGAGAACGACTACCTGTTCGTGCTGAACCACGGCGACGTCGCGGCGCGGGTGACCGGGCCGGGCCTGGACCTCGTCGGGGGCGACCGCACGGACGACGGCGCCGACGTCCACGCCGGCGGCTACCTCGTCGTGCGCGAGGACGCCGAGGCCACCTGGACGGTCAGCTCGTCCGCGCGATGACGATGAGCAGCATGGTCACCAGGAACCCGGTGACCAGGTTGAGCCAGAGGAACCGGCGCCAGCCGACGTTCGCCCGCTCGCAGTCCTCGTCGTGGACCGACCAGAACGAGGCGGTGCTGACCGCGTAGGGGATCGGCAGCACCGCCGCGAGCGACCCCGGCCACGGCACGACGAGCAGGACCGCCGCGGCCAGCACGTAGAGCACGGTCGACGCGACGACCGTCGGGTGCGCCCCGAGCGCGGTCGCGACCGACGCGATGCCGCCCTCGCGGTCGGCCCGCACGTCCTGCACCGCCCCGAACGCGTGCGACGCCATCCCCCAGAGGACGAACGCCACGAGCACCGGCCAGGTCGTGCTCGCGCTCAGGTCCGCGCCCACCAGCACCAACGCGTACAGCAGGGGGCCGACGAAGTGCATCGCGGACGTCAGCGAGTCCAGCACCGGGCGCTCCTTGAAGCGGAGCACAGGCGCCGAGTACGCGACGACGAGGAAGAGCACGAGCGCCAGGGTCGCGTTGGCCGCGGCATCGCCCACGAGCAGCAGGTACACGACGAAGGGCACCGTCGCGACGACGCAGGCCCACAGGATCCGGCGGTGCACCTGCCGCGCCCGGCCCGGCTCGACGAGCCCGCCCTCGATGCCTCCCTTGCGGGGGTTGCGCAGGTCGGACGCGTAGTCGAACACGTCGTTGATGCCATACATCAGCAGGTTGTACGGGCCCAGGAAGAACAGGGTGCCGACGACGAACGTGGCGTCGATCCGGCCGCCGGTGGCCAGCAGGTACCCCGCGGCGAACGGGTACGCGGTGTTGATCCAGGAGAACGGGCGGGACGCCGCCAGGACCTCTCTCACTCCGGCTCCTGCCGACGCCGACGTCCGAGGACCACCCAGAGCACCGGCATCCCGACGGCCGCGGCGATCGCGTACGCGAAGTCCTCCAGGGGGGCGCCCCAGAGGTAGACGCCGAGGATCTTGTCGGGGTCGAACACGTAGAGGTCGGCGGAGATCATGAGCGTGTCGAAGACCATGGTGAGCGCGCACAGCACCACCACGGTCGCGACGAGCGGGATCGCCCGCATCCGACGCAGGACCGGGAACGACACCGCGCCGAGCACCGCGAGGACGACGACGTTGAGCACGATGTTCGTCACTCGTCGCCTCCCCGTGCGCGGTCCACCCAGCGCCAGGCGAGCAGGGCCGTGTAGCAGAGCAGCGCGAGGAAGAACGCCTCCTCCACCGGCAGCTCGGGGGCCAGCAGCAGGCCGGTCATGTGGGGCGAGTCGCCGCGCGCGAAGATGCCGAGCAGCAGGCCGATCGCGTCCCAGGCGAGGAAGCCCACCACACCGATCCCGAGGGTCAGCGCCGCCCGCCGGCCGTCGGACCAGAACGCGAGCCGGAACCGGCGGTCCAGCACGGCGAGCCCGCCCAGCGAGAGCACGAGGGCGCCGAGGTACGCGAACCTCATCCGACCGACTCGCTCCACACCCCGCGGGGCCGCGCAGCCGCGAGGAACCCCGGGCGCAGGGGCGCGGGCAGCGGGCGCGAGGACGTCTCGCCCAGCATCCGCTTGACCACGAGCTCGGCGCTGATCAGGCACATCGGCAGTCCCACACCGGGGATCGTGCCACCCCCGACGTGCAGGACGTTGGGGACGCGCGCGGACGCGTCGCCCGGGCGGAACATCGCGCTCTGCCGCAGGGTGTGCTCCATGCCGAGGGCCGTGCCGCGCCAGGCCGAGAAGTCGCGCGCGAAGTCCGCGGGCGCCACCACCCGACGGGTGACCACGCGCTCGCGCAGCCCGGCGATGCCGGCCCACGCGCCCACCTGGTCGAGGTACCGGTCCGCGTGCCGGTCCATCGCCGCGCGGTCCCCCGCGCCGAGCGACGGGTCCGCGGGAAAGGGGACGAGGACGAACAGGTTCTCGTGCCCCGGCGGCGCGGCAGTCGGGTCGCTCGCCGTCGTCCGCGAGACGTACATCGACGCCACCTCGGGCACGCGCAGCCCGCCGGGCGCGGTCGAGCGGCCGGTACCCAGGATGTCCTCGAAGTTCGTCGGCCAGTCGCGCGTGAAGAAGAGCGAGTGGTGCGCCAGCTCGGGCAGCGATCCCCGCACGCCGGCCATGATCAGCAGCGCCGAGATCCCGGGCCCGCGGTCCTCCCACCAGTCCTCCGGCAGGTCGCGGTGCCGGCCGAGCAGCGCGGTCTCGGTGTGGTGCCGGTCGGCGGCGGAGACGACGACGTCCGCCGGCACCAGCGTGCCGTCGGCGAGCCGGACGCCGCGCGCCGTGCCCGACCTGCGCGGGTGCCGCACCGACGGCCAGTCGTCGTCGATCTCGATCCGGGCCACCTCGGCGCCGGTGCGCACGTCGACGCCCTCCTTGCGGGCGATCCGCTCGAGCGCCTCGATCACCGTGTACATCCCGCCGCGGGGGAAACGTACGCCGTCGACCAGGTCGAGGTGGCTCATCAACGAGTAGAGCGCCGGCACCCGGTACGGCGACGACCCGAGGAACACCGCGTGGTAACCGAGCACCTGGCGCAGCACGGGGTCGCTCACGGTCGCCGCGACCTTGTCGGCCAGCGTGCCCGTGAGCAGCCCCGCCAACGTGCCGGTCTGGCGCAGGACCTCGGCTGAGAGAAGCCGGTCGGGCCGCGCGAACGTGGTGTAGAGGAAGGAGTCGAGCGCCGTCCGGTAGGCGCGGGTGGAGTCCTCGGTGTACCGCCGGATCGCGTCGCCCGCCCCGGGCTCCCGGGCGTCGAACGTCGCCCAGTTGGTCTCGGGGTCGCCGACGACGTCGAACGGCTCGGCACCCTCCGGGAACAGCCGGTACGCCGGGTCCAGCCGTTCCAGCTCGACGTGGTCCTCGATCCGCTCCCCGAGCAGCGCGAACGCGTGCGCGAAGACCTCGGGCATGAAGTACCAGGACGGGCCGGTGTCGAACCGGAAGCCGTCGACGCTCAGGCTGCCGGCGCGGCCGCCCAGCTGGTCGTGCCGCTCGAGCAGCGTGACCAGCGCGCCACCGCGGGCGAGCAGGGCGGCGGTCGTCAGGCCGGCGATGCCGCCACCGACGACGACGACGCGACCGGGGCTCATGCGTCGACCGCGCGACCCGCCCGCGCCTCCGCCAGCACGGACTCGCCGACCACCAGCAACTTGACGGGCGTCGGCAGGCGGACGCGCCCCACCAGCAGCGACTCCGGCGGACGCGTCGCGATCTCGTCGAGCAGGCGCTGGTAGAGGGCGAGCGTCGCCCCGACCGCGTAGCGCGCACGGCGCGGCAGGCTCGGCACCGCCGCACGGGCCACGGCGACGTCCGCGTTGATCTCGTCGAGGATCGCGTGCAGCTGCGCCGCGTCGAGGTGACCGGGCTCGGTCCCCGGGAAGTAGGTGCGGCCCAGCTCCTCGGTGTCGGCACCCAGGTCGCGCAGGAAGTTGATCTTCTGGAACGCCGCGCCCAGCGCCCGCGCGCCGGCCACCTGCGTCTCGTCGGGCTCGCGCACGGCGTCTCCGGGCCCCCGGCCCTCGTTGAGGAACGCGCGCACGCACATCAGGCCGACCACCTCGGCGGAGCCGTAGACGTACGCCTCGTAGCTGGCGCGGTCGTGCGCGCGCACCGTGAGGTCGGCGCGCATCGACGCGAAGAACGGCGCGGTCTCGCGCGCGGTGATGCCCACGCGCTGCGCGGTCCGGGCGAAGGCGTGCACCACCAGGTTGGTCGAGTACCCGGTGCGCAGGGCGCGCGCGGTCTGCTCCTCGAGCTCGTCCAGCTCGGCGCCCGCGTCCTCGCCGCGGTAGGTGTCCACCACCTCGTCGGCCAGCCGGACCAGCGCGTACACCGCGCGGATGTCCTGCTGGGCGCGCCGCCCGAGCAGGCGGGTGCCCAGCCCGAACGACGTGGAGTAGGCGGCCAGCACGCCGGCGCTGGTGCGGGCGGCGGTCGTGTCGTACAGCCGGAGCGCCCGGTCACGCGCTGACCGCGCCTGCGCCATGGTGTCCCCCGCCACTCAGTGACCCCGTCCCACGAGGTCGTCGACCACGCCCACAAGGTAGCCCCCCAGCGGCTCGGGCAACCCGCCGAGCGCGAGCTCGCGCGCGCGCAGCCCGGTCCGCCGCGTCAGCTCGCGCACCTCGTCGAGGGCGCCGCTCGACACCATGACCTCGCGCACCGCCGCCGCGCCGTCCTCGTCGAGGTCGGCGCGCCCCACCTGCGCGTCCAGCACGGCACACCCCGCGGCCCCCGCCATGGCGTACGCCCGGCGCAGCAGCTCGGTGCGCTTGCCCTCTCGCAGGTCCGACAGCACCGACTTGCCGGTCACCGCCGGGTCGCCGAACACCCCGAGCTCGTCGTCGGTCAGCTGGAACGCGACCCCGAGGGCCGAGCCGACCGCCCCGAGCTGCGCCGTCCGACCCTCGTCGGCACCCGCCAGGACCGCGCCGACCACCAGGGGCAGCGCGCCCGAGTAGGCGGCCGTCTTGAGCTCCGCGACCGCGAGCGCGTCGACGTCCCGCGGCGCGCTCAGCGACGCGGCGACGTCGAGGAGCTCGCCGACCACCGTGGTCTCGATGCCCTCGCCCAGCAGCGCGACCACCCTCAGCAGCGTCGCCGGGTCCGCGGGAGCGGCGGCCACCAGCGAGAACGCCGAGGCGATCGCGAGGTCGCCCGCCAGCACGCCTGCCGCGAGCACCTGGTCCGCCACGCTCCGCTCGTCGAGACCCTGCGCCGCGAGCCGGGCGCGCGTGGCGCCGGCGACGTTGGGCCGGCCCCGCCGCACCTCGTCGTGGTCGAGCAGGTCGTCGTGCACGAGCATCGCCGTGTGCAGCACCTCGATCGCGGCCGCCACGGGCGCGACGGCCCCCGGGTCCCTGCCGCCCAGGCCCAGGTAGGCGGCGACGGCGAGGCGGGGGCGCATGAGCTTGCCGCCGACGACGCCCGCCAGGTCCGTCCACAGCCGCGCCGCCACGTCGGAGCGGCCCCGCGTCGCGCGGACGCGCGCGTCGAGGAAGTCCCGCAGCACCTCCGACGTCACCGCCATGGCGCCCTCGACGGCCTGCGCCAGGTCGGCGGCGTCGGCCGTCCGGACCGTCACCTGTGGCTCTGGCTGCATGAGCCCTCCCGTCCTGCTGCTGGAACCGGTCCGTGCGTACCGCCGTCGAAGATGCTCAGCATACTGAGCATCTTCCCGAGCGCATCAGCCACCCTCGCGACCCCCTTCGGTCCGACGCCCGTCCGCGGATGCAGCTCCGCGAGAATTTCTTCGTCCACGGACGCCGCCCGCCTCCCGCCCGCGTCGTCGGTACGCTCGGGCGCATGACATGGCTGGTCACCGGAGGTGCCGGGTACATCGGGTCGCACGTGGTGCGGGCGTTCGGGCAGGTCGGCCTGGAGACGGTGGTGCTCGACGACCTCTCCAGCGGGCACCGCGGCTTCGTGCCCGACGACGTGCCGCTGGTGGAGGGCTCGATCCTCGACACGGACCTCGTCGCGGACACCCTGTCCCAGCACGGCGTGGTCGGCGTCGTGCACCTGGCCGGCTTCAAGTACGCCGGCGTGTCGGTGGAACGCCCCCTGCACACGTACGAGCAGAACGTCACCGGGACCGTGCACCTGCTCGAGGCGATGGCCTCGCAGGGCGTCGACGCGATCGTGTTCTCCTCGTCCGCGGCCGTCTACGGCACCCCGGACGTCGACCTGGTCACGGAGGCCACCGCGACCGCTCCCGAGTCCCCGTACGGGGAGTCCAAGCTCATCGGCGAGTGGCTGCTGAGCGACCAGGGCACGGCCGCCGGCCTGCGGCACACGTCGCTGCGGTACTTCAACGTCGTCGGCTCGGCCACCCCCGACCTCTACGACACCAGCCCGCACAACCTCTTCCCCCTGGTGCTGGAGGCCCTGGCCGAGGGGCGCACGCCGCGCATCAACGGCACGGACTACCCGACGCCCGACGGCACCTGCGTCCGCGACTACATCCACGTGGCCGACCTCGCCGACTCGCACGTCGCCGCGGCGCAGGCCCTCGCGGCCGGCCGCACGCTGGAGCCCGTCTACAACCTCGGGTCCGGCGAGGGCGTCTCGGTGCGGCAGATCATGACCGCCATGGCCGAGGGCACCGGCATCGCGTTCGAGCCGGACACCGCCCCGCGCCGCCCCGGCGACCCGGCCCGCATCGTGGCGTCGGGCGAGCTGGCCGCCCGGGACCTCGACTGGCAGATGCGCCACTCGCTGCTCGACATGGTCACCAGCGCCTGGCAAGCGCGCCAGGCCCACTGACCTCAGAGCGCCTGCAGCTCCGGCAGCCGCTCCACCAGGCCCTCGAGCACCGCCTCGCTGCCCGCGTAGATCCCCTCGGCGCGCGGCCAGTGCACGACGACGTCGGTGAACCCCAGGCCCGCGGCGCGCTCGATCCCCTCGGTCACCAGGTCCAGCGACGTCATCGAGAAGATCGGCGCCCCGTCCAGGCTCAGGTACCGCCTCAGCGGGGCCTCACGGACCGCGCGGGCGGTCGCCTCGATGGCGTCGAGCTGCTCGAGCATCGTGGCGAGCCCGGTCCACCACTGCTCCTGCGCGGCGGTCGGGTCGTCGGGCACGTCCTCGGTCGCGTACGCCGGCCCGTAGGTGGCCCAGCCCTGCCCGTACCGGGCGGCCAGCGCCATGGCCCGCGGACCGTTGGCGGCGACGACGAACGGCGTGCGCGGCCGGGCGATCGTGCCGGGGATCATGCGGGCCTGGTCGGCGCGGTAGAACTCCCCCTGGTGCGACGTGACGGGCTGCGTCAGCAGCTGGTCGAGCAGCCCGACGAACTCCTCGAACCGCCGCGTCCGCTCCCCGCGCGTGGGCGGGTCGCCGGTCACCGTGGCGTCGAAACCCTCACCGCCACCGCCGACCCCGAGCACGAACCGGCCGCCGCTGATGTCGTCGAGACCCATGACGTCCTTGGCGAACGGCACCGGGTGCCGGAAGTTCGGCGACGCGACCCAGGTACCCAGCCCGATCCGCTCGGTCACGGCCGCCGCCGCCGCGAGCAGCGGGACGGTGGCGAACCACGGCTCGTCGACCAGGCTCCGCCAGGCCAGGTGGTCGTACGTCCACGCGTGGTCGAAGCCCCACTCCTCGGCCTGCTGCCACCTGCGACGGGCCGACGCCCAGCGCTCCTGCGGCAGCAGCGTGATCCCCACAGCAACCATGCAGCGACCCTACGCGTGCGCGTGGTGCTCGCTGCCCGTGGTGGACGGGGGCTCCAGCTGGAACGTGCAGTGGTCCACGTCGAAGTGGCCGGCGAGGCAGTGCCGCAGGTCGTCGAGCACCCTGCCGGCCTCGCCGCGCGACAGGAGCTCGTCGGGCACCTCGACGTGCGCCGACAGCACGGGGACGCCGGACGTGATCGTCCAGGCGTGCAGGTCGTGCACGCCCAGCACGCCCCGGACCCCGCAGATGTGCGACCGGATCGCGTCCAGGTCGACCCCGCGCGGCGTCGCCTCCAGCAGCACGGCGCCCACCTCGCGCAGCAGGGCGACCGCGCGCGGCACGATCATGAGGCCGATGACCACGGACGCGATCCCGTCGGCGCGCGTGAACCCGGTGGTCAGCACCACGACGGCGGCGACCACGACGGCCGCCGAACCGAGCAGGTCGCCCAGCACCTCCAGGTAGGCACCCCGGACGGTGAGCGACTCCGCCTGTCCGCGGCTGAGCAGCGCGAGCCCGACGGCGTTGGCGACGAGCCCGACCGCGGCGACCGCGAGCATGAGGCCGGCCTCCACCGGCCGCGGCGTCACCAGGCGGGTGATGCCGCCGACGATCACGCCGATCCCCACCACGGCGATGACCAGCCCGTTCGCCAGTGCGGCGAGGATCTCGGCGCGCTGCCACCCGAACGTGCGGGCGGCCGTCGCGGGCCGGGCGGCCAGGGCCGTGGCGCCCAGCGCCAGCCCGACCCCCGCGGCGTCGGTGAGCATGTGGCCCGCGTCGGCGATCAGCGCGAACGACCCGGACACCAGCCCGCCGACCACCTCGACCACCAGAACGACGAGCGTCAGCACGAGGACGGCGAGCAGCCTCCCCCGGTGCGCCTGCGCGGCGGTCGCGTGCCCGTGGTCGTGGCCCATCAGCCCCACCCGAGCTCGTGCAGCCGTTCGTCGTCGATGCCGAAGTGGTGCGCGATCTCGTGCACCACGGTGATCGCGACCTCCTCGACCACGTCGGCCCGGTCGTCGCAGACGGCGAGGGTGGGCAGCCGGAAGATCGTGATGCGGTCCGGCAGCGAGCCGGCGGCCCAGAAGTCTCCGCGCTCGGTCAGCGGGGTGCCCTCGTACAGCCCCAGCAGCTCCGGCTCATCGTCGGGGGACCGGTCCTCCACCAGCACGACGACGTTGTCCATCATCGCGGCGAGCTCGTCGGGGATCTCGTCGAGCGCGTCGCGCACGGCGTCCTCGAACTCGGCGCGCGACATGTCGACCATGGGCACCATCCTGCCTGCTCATCTGCGGGGCACAGGCGCGTGATCACCGCCACTCTGTGCTCACTTTGGAGTTCGGGCCGCGGACCCCGTATGCTCGTCACCGGTCATCCGGCGCCTCGGCGTTGGGGGTTGGATGTTCGCGTTGGACAAGCCCCCATCGTCTAGCGGCCTAGGACCCCGCCCTTTCACGGCGGTAGCACGGGTTCGAATCCCGTTGGGGGTACGAGCAGGACACGCAGTATCAGCAGTACGGCCTTGCAGCATCATCCAAGGCCCCGTAGCGCAGTTGGTTAGCGCGCCGCCCTGTCACGGCGGAGGTCGCGGGTTCAAGTCCCGTCGGGGTCGCTCGTCGTTTCGGCCACTTAGCTCAGTTGGTAGAGCGTTCGACTGAAAATCGAAAGGTCGGCAGTTCGACCCTGCCAGTGGCCACACCCAGAAGCCCCGCCCGGACCATCCGGCGCGGGGCTTCGTCGTACGGCTCCGTGTGCGCGGCAACCCTGCGACCAGCGGTTCTGCTCCTAGTCTGGCCTCACCGCCCGTCGCACCAGGAGGACCCATGGCCAGCACGTCCGGCTCCGACCGACCCCGCAGCTTCTTCGACCGGTTCACCGAGCCGCTGGCGGAGCGCGCGCGCGAGAAGTTCGAGCAGGTCGAGGACCACGTGCGCGAGGCGATCCAGGCCGAGATCGACGCGGTCTCCAGCAGCGTCCGCGCGCGTGCCGTCGAGGTGCGACCGTCGGCGATCGGGTTCGGCGCGGCCGCGCTCCTCACGTTCTTCGGGCTGGCCCTGCTGGTCACCTCCGCCGTGCTCGGCCTGGCCCACGCGGTCGACCCCTGGCTCTCGGCGCTCATCATCGGCGTCGC
The DNA here is from genome assembly GCF_056400905.1 of Cellulomonas sp. P4_H12. Lineage (NCBI taxonomy): Bacteria > Bacillati > Actinomycetota > Actinomycetes > Micrococcales > Cellulomonadaceae > Cellulomonas > Cellulomonas sp. P4_H12. The sequence goes on along the minus strand of NZ_JBFUKJ010000001.1, from coordinate 74,433 downwards.
GCTCATCCTCATCGGCGGGGGTGTCGCTGCCTGGGCCAAGCGCCACCTGCCGCCGCGGCCGGCCGTCTCCGTGGTCCGCATCCACGAGCCGGTCCACCCGGCCGAGGAGCAGGTGCACCCCTGGGCGGACTGACCGTCGGCGGGTGAACCGGGCGCCCCCCTCGCGCGCCGCATCGCTGACCAGCAGACTGAGTGCTCTACGTACGCGCAGACGAGAGGTCGTGCCCATGACCACGCAGTCGGGACTGCCGGGCGACGAGAAGTCGCTCGGCCAGCTGGTGTCCGATCTGAGCGAGCAGGCCGCGCGCCTGGTCCGCGCCGAGATCGACCTCGCGAAGGCCGAGGTCACCGGACGCGTGCAGAAGCTGGGCCTCGGTGCCGGCCTGGTGGCCGCGGGCGTCGTGCTGGCGCTCTACCTGATCGCCGCCGGGATCGCTCTGGCGATCATCGTGCTCGACATCTGGCTGGAGCTGTGGCTCGCCGCGCTCATCGTCTGCGCGGTCCTGCTGCTGGTCATCGCGGTCCTCGTGCTGGTCGGCATCAACCGGATCAAGGCCGGGTCGCCGCCCACGCCGGCGCTGGCCATCGAGAACGTGCAGCACGACATCGCCGCGGTGAAGGCAGGATTCCAGTCATGAGCGACGCCAAGGCCGACAAGCCCACCCCGGACAAGAAGCCCCCGACCCCGTTCAGCACGCCGGAGACGGTCGCCCTGGAGGCCGAGCTCGCCCTGACGCGCGCCCAGCTGGCGTCGACCGTCGACGAGCTGGTGGCCCGCCTGGACCCGCGGGCGCAGGCGGGGCGAGCGGTCGAGTCGGGGCGCCAGCTCTGGAGCGACGCCACCAGCGGCGACGCCGACCCGGAGGCGCGCAAGAAGGCGCTGTCGATCCTGGGTGGGGCGGTGGCCGGGGCCGCGATGCTGCTCGCGCTGATCATCGCGGCGAACCGCCGCAGCAGCGGGGAGTAGCCGCAGACACGACAGCTCCGAGCGTCGCGACGGTGCGACGCTCGGAGCTGTGATGCCGTGCGGACCAGATGCCGGCCGACCCCGGGCACTCAACGGCCGAGGGCGCGTCGAGGAGGGTCGACGGACCTCGGCCGGGCAGGGACGGTCGTTCAGCCGTCCGACGGGCGCTGCTGCGGGATGCCGTTCAGCAGGTCGCGCACCTCGGACTCGCGGTAACGACGGTGACCACCCAGGGTGCGGATCGACGACAGCTTCCCGGCCTTCGCCCAGCGGGTGACGGTCTTGGGATCGACCCGGAACAGTGTCGCGACCTCGGAGGGCGTGAGCAGTGCTTCGGATTCTGTGGGATGTGCGTTCATCAGCTGCCTCCTGGCAAGCGTGCGGCCTGCGACTCCGACGGTGTCGGCGCCCCGGCCAGTTCAGGTGCGGGTGGTGCGGGTCTCACTGGTGTGAAACGTTCTCTATCGTGGTGCCACGGCACTCCGGAGAGTCGAAACCGGGACATCTCCCTCTAGCATGAACGAAAGCCGCAGATGTCGCATTCCGGGACACGGAACGGTAACGAACCTTCACACGACTCTCATACATCTCTCATGCTGCGCCATCGAGGCCGCGGACCGACGCTTACCCGGTCGAGTAGCACCACCCTAAACCCGACCAAACGGTCATACACGTCGACGCGCGGATCTAGTGTGCATCCAAGTTGGACGCTGGTCCGAATCGCCGTGCCGGCGCGTCGGCACGCGGGGGGCGAGCGGCAGGCCGACGTGACGCGTGTCGCCCGCGGCGAGTGGTCGGAATACCGAACGAGCATGTACCGTTGCCCCACGAAGAGACGATTCAGCACCCCGGGGCCGCACGTGTCAGCACGGAGCCGCCCCGCATCCACGTAAGAGGGGGTCGATGCCATGGGGCGCGGCCGTCAGAAGGCTAAGCAGACGAAGGTGGCCCGGGAGCTGAAGTACTTCAGCCCGGAGACCAACTACCGAGCTCTCGAGCAGGAGCTCACGTCGCACGGCCACAACGATGTCGTGACCGACAACCGCCCCCGCGCGGCTGTGGACACGGACACTGACGACGACAGCGACGACTACCGACGCTGGTCGGACGACGATCGCTGACCGTACTCACCACCTGCGCTGACGCGCAGGGACCCGCGACGCACCACCTCTCGCAGGTGGTGCGCGCGTGTCTGCGCAGGTGGTGAGGAACGGCGTCAGACCCGGTAGGAGCCGGCGAGCTGGACGGCTCCCCCGTGCACGCCCTTGGTGCCCGCGATGAAGCCGGGCGCCCCCACCACGTCGGTGGCCGGGTCGGCATGCCGCACGGTGCCCAGCTCCCAGGCGGGCAGGCCCAGCTCCGAGGCGTGCGCGAGCACGCCGTCCACGGCGTCCGCCGCGACGATCGCGACCATGCCCACGCCGAGGTTCAACGTGCCCTCGAGGTCGGTCCAGGGGACCTGACCCAGGCGCTGGACCAGCGAGAACACCGGCGGCAACGTCCATCCGCCGCGGTCGATGTCGGCCACGAGGCCCTGCGGCAGCACGCGCGCGACGTTGGACGCGAGTCCCCCGCCGGTCACGTGGCTGTACGCGTGCAGGCCGTCGACGCCCGCACGATCGGCCAGCGCCAGGCAGTCGCTCGCGTAGACGCGGGTGGGCTCCAGCAGCTCCTCGCCGAGGGTGCGACCGAGCTCGTCGACGTGGCGGTCCAGCGTCCAGCCCGCCACCGAGACCACCTTGCGCACCAGCGAGTAGCCGTTGGAGTGCAGGCCGCTCGAGCCCAGCGCCAGCAGCACGTCGCCCGCGCGCACCCGCTCCGGCCCGAGCAGCCGGTCGGCCTCGACCACGCCGGTCGCGGCACCGGCCACGTCGTACTCGCCGGGACCCAGCAGTCCGGGGTGCTCCGCGGTCTCGCCGCCGACGAGCGCCGTGCCGGCCACCGAGCACGCCGCCGCGATGCCCCGCACGATGCCGGCGATGCGCTCGGGCACCACGCGACCGCACGCGATGTAGTCGGTCATGAACAGGGGCTTCGCCCCGACCACGACGATGTCGTCGACGACCATGCCGACCAGGTCGAACCCGATGGTGTCGTGGATGTCGAGCGCCTGCGCGATGGCGACCTTGGTGCCCACGCCGTCGGTCGAGGTGGCCAGGAGCGGCTTGCGGTACTGCAGCAGCGCGCTGGCGTCGTAGAGCCCCGCGAACCCGCCGACCCCGCCGAGCACCTGCGGCCCGTGCGTCGCGCGCACGGCGTCCTTCATCAGCTCGACGGCCTTGTCACCGGCCTCGGTGTCGACGCCGGCTGCGGCGTACGTGACCTGCGGCCCGCTCACGGGTGGTCCAGCGCGCTGGCGCCGCCGGCGCTCGGCACGATCGAGAGGAGCCCGTCCTCGGGCGCACCCAGCGGCAGCTCGTTCTGCTCGAGCAGGAACTTGCCCAGCCGGTCGTCCGGCGGCAGCTCGATCGGGTACTGGCCCGTGAAGCACGCGGCGCACAGCTGCGACGCGGGCTGCTCGGTGGCGGCGATCATGCCCTCCGGCGAGATGTAGCCGAGCGAGTCGGCACCGAGCGACGCGGCGATCTCGTCGACCCCCAGGCCGTTGGCGATGAGCTCGGCGCGGGACGCGAAGTCGATGCCGTAGAAGCACGGCCACTTGACCGGCGGCGAGCTGATCCGCACGTGCACCTCGGCAGCGCCGGCCTCCCGCAGCATCCGGACGAGAGCGCGCTGGGTGTTGCCGCGCACGATCGAGTCGTCGACGACCACCAGGCGCTTGCCTCGGATGACGTCCTTGAGCGGGTTGAGCTTGAGGCGGATGCCCAGCTGGCGCAGCGTCTGCGACGGCTGGATGAAGGTGCGTCCGACGTACGCGTTCTTGGTCAGGCCCTGCCCGAACGTGATCCCCGACTCGGCCGCGTAGCCGACGGCTGCGGGCGTCCCGGACTCGGGGACCGGGATCACGAGGTCGGCCTCGACGGGGTGCTCGACCGCGAGCCGGCGGCCCATCGCGACGCGCGCGGCGTGCACCGAGCGACCGGCGATCGACGTGTCGGGACGGGCCAGGTAGACGTACTCGAACACGCAGCCGGCGCGGTCCACCGGGGCGAACCGGCTGCTGCGCAGGCCGTCGGCGTCGATGGCGATGAACTCGCCCGGCTCGATCTCGCGCACGAACGACGCGCCGACGATGTCGAGCGCGGGGGTCTCGCTGGCCACGACCCAGCCGCGCTCCAGCCGGCCCAGCACGAGCGGGCGGACGCCCTGCGGGTCCCGGGCGGCGTAGAGGGTGTGCTCGTCCATGAACACCAGGCTGAACGCGCCGCGCAGGCGCGGCAGCACCTCGAGCGCGGTGGCCTCGAGGGTGTGGTCCGGGTCCCCCGCGAGCAGCGCCGTGATCAGCGCGGTGTCGGTGGTGTTGCCGCGCGCGAGCTCGCCGCGCCGCTGGCTGCCGTAGCGCTCGGCGACGAGGTCGACCAGCTCGGCTGTGTTGGTGAGGTTGCCGTTGTGCCCGAGGGCGACGGTGCCGGCGGACGTGGGTCCGAGCGTCGGCTGCGCGTTCTCCCAGGTGCTGCCACCGGTGGTGGAGTAGCGCGCGTGCCCGATGGCGATGTGGCCCTGCAGCGCGTTGAGCGCGGTCTCGTCGAAGACCTGGGAGACGAGGCCCATGTCCTTGTAGACGAGCAGCTGCTGGCCGTTGGAGGTGGCGATGCCCGCCGACTCCTGGCCGCGGTGCTGCAGCGCGTAGAGGCCGAAGTAGGTGAGCTTGGCGACTTCCTCGCCAGGTGCCCACACACCGAAGACGCCACAAGCGTCCTGGGGGCCTTTTTCGTTGGGGAGGAGGTCGTGGTTCAGACGTCCGTCTGCGCGGGGGGCCACGTGCCTATGGTCGCACACGCGTCGAGGTGGGCCGCCAGGGCGCCCAGCGTTCAGTCGCCGGCGGGGATCGCGCGACGCACGCTGCGGCGGTCGGCCAGCACCGCGACCAGGCCGCCGACGAACCCGCCCAGCACGGCGCCCGCGACGGCCATCCACGTGCGGACCGCGCCCTCACCGTCGAGGAACGAGATGAAGCCGGAGCCGTCCGCGGCACGCGGCAGCGCGGGCTCGATCACGGCGGTCAGGATGAGGCCGACGACGATCCCGACGAGCGCGCCGGCGGTGATGAACGCGCCGAACTTCGGGGCGTGGCGCACGGTCGCCGGCTCGGCGACGGCTGCGAGCTCCTCCTCGGCCGGGATCGGCACCCCGCGAGCGTCGAGGGCAGGCGGGACCGGCGTCTCGTCGGGGGTGTCCTGCGGCTGCGGGTCGTTCGGCACCCCGCGATCCTAGGTCAGGGCGCGCTCACGGACGGTGCCGGGTGGCCTGCAGCGGGAGCCACTCGCGCAGGTCGGCACGCTCCCCCGACGCCCGGATCCGCCCGGCCGCGACCGCGTCATCCCAGGTCAGGGCGCCTGTGGCCAGCTCGAGCCAGGTCTGCGCGTCCGTCTCCACCACGTTCGGCGGCGTACCGCGGGTGTGACGAGGACCCTCCACCGCCTGCACGGCACCGTCCGGGGGGACCCGCACCTCGACGGCGTTGCCGGGTGCGACCTCGGCCAGCTCCTCGAGCGTGAACCGCACCGCGGTGCGCCGGGCGGCCGTCGGGACGCCGGTCGGGTCCGCCCGCCAGACCGCGAGCGCCGCCCGCCCGTCGGCGGGGTCGGTGCGGCGACGCGGAGGCATGCAGCGATTGTGCCCGGCTCAGGCGGCCAGCACCGACAGCGACCGGAAGACGCTCAGCCCCGGAAGGCCGCCGTCGGTCACGCTGCTGAACGAGAACGACAGGGTGTCCCCGCCTACGCTGGTCCACAACGCGCCGAGCGAGCCGACGTCCTTGACCGTGGCGGTGTGTGCGCGGTGTTGGTGCCCCAGGGGCCGCGCAGGCTCATCGTCTGGTCGACGCCCGAGAACTGCAGCACGACGAGGTAGGTGCCCGCGCCCGGGGAGACGACGGTGCCGTATCCGACGGTGCCATCCCAGTCGCCGGGCGTGCCGTGCTGCACGATCGCGCTCATGAGCACCTGCTCGCTGGTGCAGTCCCAGCGACCCGGCGCGTAGAAGTCGAGCAGCCCCCCGGGTGCCCAGGGCTCGCGGGGCGTGAGGAGGAGCAGCGGCGCCGCGCCGTCGAACGGGGTGAGGCCCAGGGTGACGGCGGCCCGGTCGATGGCGACGGCGTGGTCGAGGTCGTAGCGCTCGAGGTGCAGGACGGGGTGCCTGAGGTCGGCGTGCAGGTTCATGGGGCGCTCCAGCGGGATGCGGTTCGGGTGGACGCCCGAAGGAGTCCGCGCACCCGACGGCTGATACCGCGCCCTTCCCCGGCCCGGCGCGGCGGGCTACCCTCGCCGCATGTCCTCGACGACCTGGCGCTGGCTGCACTAGACGCAGCCCGTGGTCGTCCTGCCCCCGAGCTGCTCACGCGGCTTCGGGGGCACCGCTGTCTCCGGGCGCGTGCGCGGCACACCCCGAAGGAGCCCCACCCATGACCCGCATGCTCACCGGCGAGCGCCCCACCGGCCCGCTGCACCTCGGTCACCTGTTCGGCACGGTCGCCAACCGCGTCCGCCTGCAGCGCTCTGGTGTCGAGACGTTCCTGGTGCTCGCCGACTACCAGGTGATCACCGACCGCGACGTCGCCGGCGACATCCGTGGCAACGTCCGCGAGATCGTCCTCGACTACCTCGCGGCGGGCATCGACCCGGACACGGCGACGATCTTCACGCACAGCGCCGTGCCCGCCCTGCACCAGCTGATGCTGCCGTTCCTGTCGCTGGTGTCCGTCGCCGAGCTCGAGCGCAACCCGACCGTGAAGCAGGAGCGCGCGGACTCGGGCCGGTCCATGAGCGGCCTGCTGCTCACCTACCCGGTCCACCAGGCGGCCGACATCCTGTTCTGCCACGCCGACGTCGTGCCCGTGGGCCAGGACCAGCTGCCGCACCTCGAGCTGACCCGGACGATCGCGCGCCGCTTCAACCAGCGCTACGGCCCGTGCTTCCCCGAACCCGAGGGCGTGCTCTCCGAGGCGCCGACAGTGCTGGGGACCGACGGCCGCAAGATGAGCAAGAGCCGCGGCAACGCCATCGAGCTGCGGGCGAGCGCCGACGAGACGGCCCGCGCGACCCGGTCCGCGAGGACCGACTCCGACCGGACCATCACCTACGACCCGGTGCACCGGCCCGAGGTCGCCAACCTGCTGCTCCTGGCATCGCTGTGCACGGGCGTCCCCGCAGAGTCGATCGCCGACGAGATCGGCTCCGCCGGCGCCGGGCGGCTCAAGGAGGTCGTCGCCGACGCCCTCGTGGAGCACCTGGCGCCTCTGCGCGCGCGGCGGGCCCTGTTCGCGGCGGACGAGGGTCTCGTCGTCGACATCCTCGCGGCGGGCAACGCGCACGCCAACGAGCTGGCCGACGCCACGATCCGGGACGTCCGCCGGCTCATGGGCATGAGCTACGGGTGAGGTCGGTCGAAGAATCGGTCGCCCCACGGGTTCAGCCGCCATGTCCCGGCTTCGTCGTCGATCACCACGTCGGGCCCGCTGTAGGTCATGCCGGTCGCCTCGACGCGGAGGCCGGCCGCCGCTCCTCGCTCCACCGTGATCTCGAAGGCGACCTGGCTCAGCCCGGACGAGCCGTCGTCCGGAGCCGAGCCGACCTCGGGGGTGATCGTCACGCCGGAGCCCTCGGCCCAGAGGCGCACGGTGCCTTCTCCGCCGGGGACGCAGACCGTCACCGGGACCGGGGTGCCGAACGGGTGCGGTTCCTCGGAGTACCCGAAACCCGCTCCGAGCCCCGGGTCGCCGCGCGTGTAGAGATGGTTGCAGTCGGCGGCGTCGTCATAGGGCTCCGGGCGCTCACCGCTCGCGCAGCCCGCGGCGAGCGCCAGGACCGCGACGACCGTGAACGGTGTCCTCATCCCGCGATCGTGCCCGGTGGCGCGGCCGCGTGGCCCAGCATCGGCCGCACGTCACCCGGTCGCCGACGGGCCCGCGGGGATCCCCCGCGGGCCCGCTGTCAGGCGGTCACCACTTCGCGTTGCGGGCCAGCTCCAGCGCCATGCTCGGGAACCACGCGCCGGCGGCCGGGCCGCCGTTGCAGGTGCCGTCCGACTCGCCGGGCAGCTTGACCCACAGCAGGGCGTCCAGGCCCGACCCGTCGTTCACGCGGGCCGGTCGGTCGCCCAGCGCGCGGCCGCTCGGGTTGCACCACTGGCCGTTCGACCCGTTGCCGTTGCGCGACGTGTCGATGACGAACTTCTTGCCGCCCAGCTGCTGCGAGATCTGCTGGCCGTAGGCCTTCGAGTCGGCCGTCGTCTGGTAGTTCGACGTGTTGAGCGCGAAGCCCACCGCGTACTCGAAGCCCACCTGGTTGAGCCGGCTGACGGCCGTGCTCACCGGCAGCCACGACGAGTGGCCGGCGTCGATGTAGACCCGGGCGCCCTTGAGCGTGAGCGACTTGGCGGCGTACTTGAGGAAGCCGACGCGGTCACCCTGGCCGGCGCAGTCGCCCAGCTGGGCGAGGGCGTCGGGCTCGAGCACCACGTAGGGGTTGCCCTGGATCCCTGACGCCACGGTGTCGATCCACGCCGCGTAGGCGCTCTCGGCGACGCCGCCGCCGGAGTAGGAGCCGCAGTCGCGGCCGGGGATCGCGTAGACGACGAGCATCGGGGTCTTGCCCGCGGCGACCGCGCGGCCGGTGTAGTCGGCGACCTCGGCCTTGGCGTGCGCCGGGTCGGCCCAGTTGCCCACCCAGTACGCCTGCGGCGTGAGGGCGATCTTCTCGAGCAGCGTCTTGTCCGTGCCGCTCGCCGTCTGCCACGCCCGGTAGGCCTGCGTGGTCGGGTCGACGTAGAACCCGCTGGTGGTCGGGGGTGTGGTCACGGTCGGGGTGGGTGTCGGGGTCACGGTCACCGTCGGGGTCGGGGTCGGCGTGGGGGTCGCGGTGGCGGTCGGCGTCGTCGTCGGCGTGGTGCCCGTGCACGCGGTGCCGTTGACCGTGAACGTCGTCGGCACCGGGTTCGATCCGCTCCACGAGGCGTTGAACCCGAAGCTCGTCCGACCGTTCGTGGCCAGGGTGCCGTTGTACGGCAGGCTCGCGACCGAGACCGAGGAGCCGTTGCTGGTGGCCGTGCCGTTCCAGAGCGAGGTGATCTTCTGGCCTGCCCCGAACGTCCAGCCGACCGTCCAGGAGCTCACCGGGTCGCCCAGGTTCGTGATCGTCACGTCGGTACCGAAGCCGCCCTGCCACTGGTTGGTGATCCGGTAGTCGACCTTGCAGCCGGTGGCGGCCTGGGCGGCGCTGGCGGTGACGGCGGTCAGGCCGGCCACCGCGACGGCCGCGGCGGCGAGCAGCGCGGTGACGCTTCTGCGTGTGGGCATGGGCGGGGGTCTCCTCGGGGCGGCTCGGGTCGTGGGGCGGCTCGGCGTCGACGATGACGCTGCGCACCCCGGTCCCGACGAGGAAACCCGACCGCCGGGTGTCCTGGCGAGCGCACCGGCGGATCCGAATCGTTTAGGTCGACGAAGTCCGCGCTGTCCCTCGTTCCGTCGGCTAGCCGCGCGGGTGACCCGGTCCCCGCAGGGCGCGCTGGTACTGCCGGGTCTGCACCTTCCAGCGGCGCTTCTCCAGCGCGGCCAGGTGGGCGTCCGTCCGCCGGGCCTGGTAGGCGGCCTCGCGCGCCAGCCGGCGCCAGCTCTCGTACCGACGCCGGGACAGCTCGCCGCTGTCGAGCGCCGCCCGGATCGCGCAGCCGGGCTCGCCCGCGTGGTGGCAGTCCGCGAACCGGCAGGCGAGCGCCAGCTCCGCGACGTCCGCGAACGTGGCGTCCAACGCATCCCCGTCGGCGACCAGGCCGACGCCGCGGATGCCCGGGGTGTCGATCAGCACCGCGCCGCCCGCCAGCCGGACCAGCTCACGGTGCGTCGTGGTGTGCCGGCCACGGCCGTCCGACCGCTGCCCGCCCGTCGCCATGACGTCGCGCCCGGCCAGCGCGTTGACCAGGGTCGACTTGCCGGCACCCGACGGGCCGACGACGACGAGCGTCGCGCCGGGGACCAGCAGCGCACGCAGGGGCTCCATCCCCTGGCCCGTCGGCACGCTGACCGCGTGCACGTCGACCGCGAGCGCGACGGCCGCGACCTCCTCGGCCATCCCGGCCGCGTCGGGCACCAGGTCGGCCTTGGTGAGGACCACGACCGGTTGCGCGCCCGACCGCCACGCGAGCGCCAGCAGGCGTTCCACGCGCCCGAGCTGCGGATCGGGGTCGAGGTGCTCCACCAGGAGGACGACGTCGATGTTGGCGGCGAGGGCCTGGACGCGGGACGTGGCACCGGCGGAGTCACGGACCAGCGCGGTCCGGCGCGTGGCCAGCGTCCGCGCCCGGGGGCCCTCGTCGGTGTCGTCGACGAGCATCCAGTCCCCGACCGTCGGCGGCAGCCGCTCGCCGTCCTCGGTGGCGATCAGCCCGTCGCGATCGAGCGCCACGCGACGCGGCGTCGCGTGCGCCATGAGCTCGTGCGCGGACAGCACGAGGACCGCGCCCTTGTCGGCGCGCACCACGCGGAACAGCTCGTCAGGCACGCCTCGACGCTAGGCACAGCCGAGGAACCGATCCACCTCAATACGAGGGGCGAACCGCGCGAACCCGACATGGATGCCGCCGGCCGCGCTCGGGGCGGCACCCATGTCGGGTTCGCGCGCGCTCAGCCGAACCAGCGGGGCAGGGTCGCCTCGAAGGCCTCGCGCGCCTCGGTCAGCGGCAGCGTGAACAGGCCCTGCACCTCGACGGCGGGGCCGTGCACGTGGTCCGACTCGTCGACGGGCGTGCCGGCACCGGGCGAGCAGGACTCGGCCGTCTCGCCCAGGCGCAGCGCCGGGACGCCGCGCGCGGTGCACAGGTCGACCAGGCGGACCTCCTCCGAGCGCGGCACCGCGACGAGCACGCGGGCCGTCGACTCCGAGAACAGGGCCTCGAACGGCGTGACGCCGTCGCGCTCGCAGATCGCGTCGAGCGACACCTGCACGCCGACGCCGTAGCGCAGGCTCGACTCGATGAGCGCCTGGACCAGGCCGCCCTCCGAGAGGTCGTGCGCGGCGTCGACCAGGTCGTCACGGCTGGCGTGCGTGAGCACCGTGGCCAGCCGGCGCTCGGCGGCCAGGTCGACGGCCGGCGGGAGGCCGCCGAGGTGGCCGTGCACGACGTCGGCCCAGGCGGAGCCGTCGAGCTCGGCGCGCGTGGTGCCCAGCAGGTAGACGGCCTGGCCGGGGGCGGTCCAGCCGGACGGCGTGGCGTCGGCGACGTCGTCGAGCACGCCCAGCACGCCGACCACCGGGGTCGGGTGGATGGCGGAGTCGATGAGCCCGGGCTCGCCCGTGCCGTTGTAGAGCGACACGTTGCCGCCGGTGACCGGCACCTCGAGCACCTGGCAGGCGTCGGCCAGGCCGCGGATGGCCTCGACCAGCTGCCACATCGAGTCGGGGTGCTCGGGGCTGCCGAAGTTGAGGCAGTCCGTGACCGCGAGCGGCCGGGCGCCGGTGGTGGCGACGTTGCGGTAGGCCTCCGCGAGGGCCAGCTGCGCGCCCGTGTACGGGTCGAGCTTGGCGTACCGGCCGTTGGCGTCGGTGGCCAGCGCGACGCCGAGACCGGTGGTCTCGTCCACCCGGATCACGCCCGAGTCGTCGGGCTGCGCGAGCGCGGTGTTGCCCTGCACGAACCGGTCGTACTGGTTGGTCACCCACGCCTTGGAGGCCAGGTTGGGGCTGGCCAGCAGCTGGAGGGCGGTCGCGCGGATCTCGGCGTTGGTGGCCGGCCGGGCCAGCGCCGCCGCGGTGTCCGCGTTGAGCCCGTCCTGCCACGCCGGGCGGGCATAGGGGCGGTCGTAGACGGGTCCCTCGTGCGCGACGGTCTTGGGGTCGACGTCGACGATGCGCTGGCCGTGGTGGTCGATGGTCAGGCGGCCGGTGCCGGTGACCTCGCCGATCACGGCCGTCTCGACGTCCCACTTGCCGGTGATGGCCAGGAACGCGTCGAGCTGGTCGGGCCGGACCACGGCCATCATCCGCTCCTGCGACTCCGACATGAGGATCTCGCCCGCGGTCAGGCTGGGGTCGCGCAGCAGCACGTTCTCGAGGTCGACGTGCATGCCGCCGTCGCCGTTCGACGCCAGCTCGCTGGTGGCGCACGAGATGCCGGCCGCCCCCAGGTCCTGGATACCCTCGACCACGCGCGCCGCGTAGAGCTCGAGGCAGCACTCGATGAGCACCTTCTCCATGAACGGGTCGCCCACCTGCACCGACGGGCGCTTGGACGGCTTGGCGTCGTCGAACGTCTCGCTCGCCAGGATCGAGGCGCCGCCGATGCCGTCGCCACCCGTGCGGGCGCCGAACAGGACGACCTTGTTGCCCGCCCCCGAGGCGTTGGCCAGGTGGATGTCCTCGTGCCGGAGCACGCCCAGGCACAGCGCGTTGACCAGCGGGTTGCCCTGGTACGAGGCGTCGAACACGAGCTCGCCGCCGATGTTCGGCAGGCCGAGGGAGTTGCCGTACCCGCCGACGCCCGACACCACGCCGTGCACCACGCGGGCCGTGTCGGGGTGGTCGACCGCGCCGAACCGCAGCTGGTCCATGACGGCCACCGGGCGCGCACCCATCGAGATGATGTCGCGCACGATGCCGCCGACACCCGTGGCCGCGCCCTGGTACGGCTCGACGTAGGACGGGTGGTTGTGCGACTCGACCTTGAAGGTCACCGCCCAGCCGTCGCCGATGTCGACCACGCCGGCGTTCTCGCCGATGCCGACGAGCAGGTGCTCCTTCATGGCGTCGGTCGTCTTGTCGCCGAACTGGCGCAGGTGGTTCTTGCTCGACTTGTACGAGCAGTGCTCCGACCACATCACCGAGTACATGGCGAGCTCGGCCGCGGTGGGGCGGCGCTCCAGGATGTCGCGGATCCGCTGGTACTCGTCGGGCTTGAGGCCCAGCTCGGCGAACGGCTGCTCCTGGTCCGGGGTCGCGGCGGCGACGTCGACGGTGTCGGTCTGGGGGGCGCGCGCAGGTGCGGTGGTCATCGATTCCCTCGGTGGAGACCCGCGGCTCGGGCCGCGGCCCGTTGGCGCCGGCGGCCCAGCCGACGTCGGCAGACAGCGCTCAGGATACCGGGGGCCGGACGCGCACCGACGCGGTGTCCACGGCGCCCCGGATCGGCAGGACCATCGCCTACCGTGGCACGTGCTCCGGTGGCCGACGAGGAGGGGAACCGCCGTGCCTCACGACCTCGCCGCCACGGCCCTGCGGCCAGCACTCGTGGGCGCGGTGCTGCTGCTCGCCCTGGCCGGCTGCTCCCCCGCGCCGACCACCGTCGCGCCACCGAGCCCGGCACCGACCGCAACGGTCACCGCCGACCCGGACGACCCGGCGGTCGTCCGCGCCACCGGCGTGCCGCTCTCGTCCGGAGCCGTGACCGTCCTGGTGGCCGCCCCGGCCGCCGAGGTGACGCCGCAGGACGACGGCTCTGCCCGGCTGAGCGTGCCCAGCGGCGAGGCCCGGCTCGCCGCGCCCGAGGGCATGACGCTCACCGCGCTCTCGGACGGGTCCGCCGTGGTCCGCGACGCGGCCGGGGCGTTCGCCGCCGGCCTCACGACCGAGCCGGGGGGCGTCCAGCTGACCCAGCTCGGACCGGAGGTGGTCCGCCTGACCGCGGCAGAGGCCACGCCCGGGCCGGCCGGGGTCTGGCTCGCGACGGTCACGGTCGACAGCGCCGTCTGGGCCGAGGCCGAGGGCGGGCGGTCGCTCGCGGTCACCCCCAGCGCCTGGGCGCGCGCCCGCAGCCTGGCCGCGCAGGAGGGGCTGTGGGCGCAGCTGGTCACGCAGGCGCCGGACGCGGACACGCCCGGCATGCAGGACCAGCTCGAGTGCCACGAGCTCGGCGCCCCGGACAAGGCCACGTGGAACCTGGAGCCGTGGCGCCCGGACGTGGACGGGCTCGAGATGATCGCGGCGCGCTGCAACCCCACCTGACCGGGTCCGAGCGCGGTCAGCGCTTGTGCTTCTCCGGCACGGGAGCGTCGCCCGACGCGCGCTGCGCCCGGTAGTAGGCGCGGGCCTCGTCCTGCCGCGCCTGCTCGGCACCCGACGCGATCGGGGCGCGCAGGTGAGCCTGCTCGTAGCCGAACGCGTCGACCAGGCTCTGCGCGTGCGGGCGCAGACGCCCCAGCAGGCGGTCGATGTACGACGTCACCGTGCGGGCGCGACCGGCGGAGAGGCGGCCGTTGAGCAGGTACCAGGTGAGGTGCCGCTCGACCAGCGTCAGCCCGAACAGGTCGCGGACCCACGTGAGGATCTGCCGCGTGCCCGGGTCGGTGACCCGCTCGAGCGCCGCCGTGAAGGACTCCCACTGCACCAGCTCGGCGTGCGCGCGGGCCGCCTCGACCAGCTCGTGCTGGTGCGCGTTGAACAGCGCCGCGGCGGTGGCCGGGTCGGCCTTCTGGGCCGGGCGCAGCGCCTGCGCGATCTCCTCGACCATCGTCTCGACGCGGTCGACCAGCAGCTCGCGCTGGGTGGCCGTCTCGCGCAGCTGGCCGGCCGAGCGGCGGGGGTCGCCCACGTCGGCGATCGTCTGGACCGCCCGGTGCAGCGGCGTGCGGTAGCGCGCGGCGTCCGAGGCGCGCTCGGCCACCATGCGGGCGACCTTCGTCGCGTCCAGGTGCTTGAACGACTTGCCGTAGTCGGCGAGCAGACGCTTGCCGACGAGCTGCAGCAGGACCGTGTTGTCGCCCTCGAAGGTGGCGTACACGTCCATGTCGGCGCGCAGCCCGGTGAGCCGGTTCTCGGCGAGGAACCCGGCGCCGCCGCACGCCTCGCGGGCGACCTGCAGCGTGGTCAGCGCGTGCCAGGTCGACGCCGGCTTGAGCGCCGCGGCGAGCGTCTCCAGGTCCTCACGGGTCTCGGGGGTGTCGTTGCGCCCCGAGAAGACGTCGTCGAACGCGGCGAGCAGGTCCTCGTGCGCGAACCCGGCGGCGTAGGTCTCCGCGAGCAGCGGCAGCAGGCGGCGCTGGTGCTCGGCGTAGTCGAGGATCACGACCTCCTCGGTGGGCGAGGCGGCGTTGAACTGGCGGCGCTGGTTGCCGTACGTGATGGCGATCGTCAGGCCCACGCGCGCGGCCGTGACCGCGGCGCCGTCGAGCGAGACGCGCCCCTGCACCAGCGTGCCGAGCATGGTGAAGAACCGGCGGCCCGGGCTCGCGATGGGCGACGAGTAGGT
Source organism: Cellulomonas sp. P4_H12 (assembly GCF_056400905.1). Lineage (NCBI taxonomy): Bacteria > Bacillati > Actinomycetota > Actinomycetes > Micrococcales > Cellulomonadaceae > Cellulomonas > Cellulomonas sp. P4_H12. The sequence goes on along the minus strand of NZ_JBFUKJ010000001.1, from coordinate 59,171 downwards.
GCCGTCCTCCGAGACGTCGCCGTACCGGTTGAGCAGGTTGGTGCGCGGGATCCGCACGTGGTCGAACCACAGCCGGCCGTTGTCGATGCCGTTGAGGCCACCCTTGAGACCGTCGTCCTCGCCGCCGACGCCCGGCAGGAACTCCAGGGTGTCGGCGTCGCGGATCGGCACGTAGAACGCGTGGACGCCGTGGTCGACCCCGGCGGTGACCAGTCGGGCGAAGACCGTGGCGGCCGTGCCGTGCTGGCCGGCGTTGCCGAGGTAGTCCTTCCACGCCGCACGGAACGGCGTGTGGATGACGAACTCCTGCGTGGCCGGGTCGTACGTCGCGGTCGTGCCGATGGCGGCGACGTCGGAGCCGTGACCCGTCTCGGTCATGGCGAAGGCGCCCGGCACCTTGACCGACAGGGCGTCGGCCAGGAACTCGTCGTGGTTGCGCTCGGTGCCCAGGTGGTAGATGGCCGAGGCGAACAGGCCCCACTGCACGCCCGACTTGATCTGCAGCGACGGGTCGGCGTGCGTGAGCTCCTCGAACCGCGCGAGGAAGCCGCCATGGTCCTCGGCGCCGCCGAACCGCTCCGGGAACGAGCGGTGCACGTCGCCCTCCGCGGCGAGCAGGCGGAGCTGACCGAGGACGCGCTCGCGGTGCTCGGCCAGCGACTGTCCTTCGATCCGGTGGAACCGCTCGTCGGCCATGAGCGTGCGCGCGGCCAGCCGGAGCTCGGGGTAGTGGCCCAGCAGGACCTTGTGCAGGTGCTCGATGTCGACGTTGGTGACGTCGGCGTCGAGCCGCGGGTCACCGGAGTCCGGCGCCTCGACCGTGGGGCGGGGTGTGGTGGTGGTCATCGGGGCTCCTCCGGTGCGAGCGTGTGGTCGGGGACGGGGTGGTCAGGGGTGGTGCGGTGCCGGTCGCGAGCCAGCAGCCCGACGGGTCCGGCCCAGAGCCAGGCGGCGACCTGCGCGGTGATCTCCTCGCGGTCGGGGCTGGCCGGGTCGTCGCGGTGGGCCAGCCACCACTCGCCGGAGCCGCGGACGAAGCCCACGGCGCCCGCGGCCCAGGACTCGGCCAGGGCGACCCGCGCGGCGAGGGCGGCGTCCTCCACGGACTCGCCACCCTCGGGCCGGCGCGCGGTCCGGCGACCGTCCGCGCGCTCCTCGGTGAGCCCGCGCGCGAACGGCGCGGCCACCATGGCGGTGACCGAGTCGAGGAAGTGCCCGAGCGGACCGCCGGACTCGACCGAGCCGTTGCGCGTCACGAACGCGTACACGTTCGGCGACGACTCGATCATCTCCAGATAGACGGCGACCATGGCGCGCAGGCCGTCGCGGGGGGTCGGCGCGATCCGCAGGACGCCCTCGAGCGCCCCCTGGATCTGCAGCACGACGGCCTCGGCGACGGCGATCTGGAGGCCGGTCTTGTCGGCGAAGTACCGGTAGACGATCGACTTGGAGGTGCCCGCGGCGGCCGCGATCTCCTCCATCGACACGTCCGGGCCGCGGTGGTGGACGGTGCGGCGGGCGATGCGCACCAGCTCGGCGCGGCGGGCCTCGCGGTGGTCGGCCCAGCGGGTGGACCTGCCGTCGGCCGCGAAGACGTCCTCGGGGGGCCGGCGGCCGGGCAGGGCACGGGGAACGCCGCGTCCGGGGGGCGCGGCGTCGCTGTTCAGCAGGGTGAGGGCCGTCGCCTTCGACGGGCCCGGTGTGACAGGGCTCACGAGACCGAAGGTATCAGGTACTGTGGGTTTCGGACACCACGTCACTTCGAGCGCCACCCCTTGCTCGACACCTCCCTGCGCTCGACGACGATGCGAGAGGAACGCCCATGGCCCGCACCACCCCGACCCCCGCCCCCACCCCCGAGGTGCGTCGCGCCTACGTCCTCGGCGGCAACCGGATCCCCTTCGCCCGCGCCGGCGGGCCGTACGTGCGGGCCAGCAACCAGGACATGCTGACCGCGGCGATCGACGGGCTCGTCGCCCGCTACGGGTTGCAGGGTGAGCGCATCGGCGAGGTGGCCGCGGGCGCGGTCCTCAAGCACAGCAAGGACTTCAACCTCACGCGCGAGGCCGTCCTCGGGTCGGCGCTGTCGGCCGAGACGCCCGCGTACGACGTCCAGCAGGCCTGCGCCACGGGCCTCGAGACCGTCGTCTCGCTGAGCAACAAGATCCGCCTGGGCCAGCTCGAGTCCGCGATCGCCGGCGGCGTCGACAGCACCTCCGACGCCCCGATCGCGGTGAGCAACCGGCTGCGCCGCGCGCTGCTCGACCTGTCGCGCGCGCGCAGCACGACGCAGAAGCTGGCGGCGATCGCGCAGATCCGCCCCAAGGACCTCGCGCCGTCCGCGCCCGGCACCGGCGAGCCGCGCACCCACCTGTCGATGGGCGAGCACCAGGCGCTGACCACCGCGCAGTGGGAGATCAGCCAGGCCGCGCAGGACGAGGTCGCGCTCGCCAGCCACCAGAACCTGGCGGCCGCCTACGACTCCGGCTTCTTCGACGACCTGGTCACCCCGTTCCGGGGGCTCACGCGCGACGCCAACCTGCGCGCCGACTCCTCCCTCGAGAAGCTGGCGAAGCTCAAGCCGGTGTTCGGGCTCGGCCTGGACACCCCGGCGACCATGACGGCGGGCAACTCCACGCCCCTGTCCGACGGCGCCTCGACCGTGCTGCTCGGCTCGCAGCAGTGGGCCGCCGACCACGACCTGGTGCCGCTCGCGTGGGTGGTCGACGCCGAGGCCGGCGCGGTCGACTTCGTGCACGGCGACGACGGGCTGCTCATGGCCCCGGCGTTCGCGGTGCCGCGCCTGCTCGCGCGCCAGGGCCTCACGCTGGCCGACCTCGACCTGATCGAGATCCACGAGGCCTTCGCCGCGACCGTGCTGACCACGCTCGCCGCGTGGGAGTCGGAGGAGTTCGGCCGCACGCGGCTCGGGCTCGACGGCGCCTTCGGCACCGTCGACAGGTCGAAGCTCAACGTGCACGGGTCGTCGCTGGCGGCGGGGCACCCCTTCGCCGCGACCGGCGGCCGGATCATCGCGACCGTCAGCAAGGAGCTCCACCGGCGCAAGGTGGCGTCGGGCTCCGACGCGCCGGTCCGCGCCCTCGTGTCCGTCTGCGCAGCCGGCGGACTGGGCCTCACCGCGATCCTCGAGGCGGCCTGACCCATGAGCGACACCTACCTGAACCTGGTCAACAGCGGCGTCACCCAGAAGATCGCAAAGCAGCTCGGGCTGCCGCAGCCCGCGCCCCTGCGCCGCTACGAGCCCGGCCAGCCGCTGGTGCCCGGAGCCGTCCTCGTGCTCGGGCGCGGCTCCGAGTCCGAGCAGCTGTCCGGCGTCCTGTCGAACGACTGGGACCTCGACGTGCACCGGAACGCCACCCCGGGCACCCGGTACGCCGCGGTGATCCTCGCGCTGACCCAGCTCACCCACCCCGACCAGCTGGCGGAGCCGGTGCTGGCCGCGGGCGCCGTGCTCAAGTCGCTGCCCCGCGGGGCGCGCGTGGTCACCGTCTCGCGGGCCGCGGGGGCCGACGACGCCCCGGCGGTCGCCGCCGCCCGGCAGGGCGTCGACGGGCTGCTGCGGTCGCTGGCCAAGGAGCTGCGCGGCGGGTCCACCGGCAACGGCATCGTGCTCGCCGACGACGTGCCCGTCACGGCGCCCTCGGTGCTCGGCGCCCTCCGGTTCTTCCTGTCGACCAAGTCCGCGTTCGTCGACGGGCAGCTGCTCGCGGTCGACTCGACCGCCGGCGCGCTGCCCGACGACTGGGAGAAGCCGCTGGCCGGCCGCGTCGCGGTCGTCACCGGCGCCGCACGGGGCATCGGAGCCTCGATCGCCGACACCCTGGCCCGCGACGGCGCCACCGTCATCGCGGTCGACGTGCCCGCCGCCGGCGAGCAGCTGGTCGCCGTCGCCAACCGCGTGCGGGGCACGGCGCTGCAGCTCGACGTCACGGCCGCCGACGCCGGCGAGCGGCTGCTGGAGCACGCCCTGCAGCGCCACGGGCGGCTGGACGTCGTCGTGCACAACGCCGGGATCACGCGCGACAAGCTGCTGGCCAACATGTCTGCCGACAAGTGGGACTCGGTGCTCGCGGTGAACATCGCCTCGCAGCTGCGGATCAACGAGACGCTGCTGACGTCGGGCGACTTCACGGATGCCCCGCGGATCGTGTCCCTGGCCTCGACGTCGGGCATCGCCGGCAACCGCGGCCAGACCAACTACGCGGCGTCGAAGGGCGGCGTCATCGGCATGGTCCGCGCGACCGCTCCCCTGCTCGCGGCGTTCGGCGGCACCGCCAACGCGGTCGCTCCCGGGTTCATCGAGACCGAGATGACGGCGCGCATCCCCGCCCTCACGCGGCAGGTGGCGCGACGGCTGAACTCGCTGCAGCAGGGTGGGCAGCCGGTCGACGTCGCCGAGACCGTGGCGTTCCTGGCGTCCCCCGCCGCCGGTGGCGTGGTCGGGCGCGTGCTGCGCGTGTGCGGGCAGAACATGGTGGGCCAGTGACGACGACGGTCGTCCTGCCCGGGGTGCCGGGGCTCGGCGGGCTGTACGCCCGCGGGGCCGGGCTCGCGGCCGCGCGCCGCGTCCGTCCCGGCCCGACCACCCTGCCCGCCGTCGAGTACGTGGTGCGCGGGGTGCGGGCGTCGTCCGAGCACCTGACGGACTACCAGCACCTGCTCGGCGAGTCGGCGTCGGACGTCCTGCCCGCCGGGTTCGTGCACGTGCTCGCGTTCCCCGTGGCGACGGCGCTCATGGTCCGCGCCGACTTCCCGCTGCCGCTCGTCGGCCTCGTGCACCTGGCCAACCGGGTCAGCCAGCTGCGTCCGCTCGCGCTCGGCGAGTCGCTCGACGTGCGCGCGTCGGCCGCCGACCTGCGCCCGCACCGCTCGGGCACGCAGGTCGACCTGATCACCGAGGTCTCCGTCGACGGCGCGCTCGCGTGGCGCGGGGTGTCCACCTACCTGGCACGCGGGGTGCGCCTGGCCGGGGACGCGCCGTCCGAGGAGCTCCCACCCTTCGCGCCTCCGACGCCCACGGGCCGCTGGACCCTCGCCGGCGACGTCGGCCGGCGGTACGCCGCGGTGTCCGGCGACCGCAACCCGATCCACCTGTCCGCGCTGTCCGCCAAGGCGCTCGGCTTCCCCCGGGCCATCGCGCACGGCATGTACACGGCCGCGCGCGCCCTGGCCGACGTGGGCGCCGGGCGCGGGGACAGGTTCGACTGGGCGGTCGAGTTCGCGAAGCCTGTGCTGCTGCCGGGCACGGTGACCGTGCGGGTCGCGGGCGCGCCGACCGACGGGTTCGCGTTCGCCGGGTGGGATGCCCGCTCCGGCAAGCCGCACCTGACGGGGACCGTCACCCCGCTGCGCTGAGCGCGCTGCCTCCGGCCCTTTCTCGACCGGAGGCAGCGGCTGGCCTCAGAGGTCGAACGGGCGCAGGACGAACGTGATGGCGTGCGCGATCTGCACGTTGCCCGCGTTCAGGTCCAGCTGCCGACGGATGAGGAACGGGTTGAGGTCGTTGCGATCCTGGTCGCGCAGCTGCACGATGCCGAACCGCTTCGAGATGACGTCGACCTTGAACGTCCCGCCCTGGGCGGTGGTGAGCACGGCGTTGTCCGAGGCCAGCGCGGTGGCGGAGTCGATGGTCACGCCCGGGACCACGTGGTAGAGCAGCACCTGCTCGATGGCGTCGATGCCGACGGCGCCGGCCAGCGTGGTGAACACCTGCTCCTCGCTGCCGTACCAGCGGTGCGTGAGGTCCTTGACCAGCACCTGGAACGCCCGGTCGTTGGGCAGGAACGCGGTCAGGGGGACCGTGCCGTCCGCCAGCACGGCGACCGGGCTCGTCGGCTTGGCCGCGAGCACCGCACCCACGGCCTGGTCGAGGATGTCGAAGTCGTACCAGTTGCGGTCGAAGGTGTCGCCGTCGGAGGCGAGCAGCGCGGCCAGGCTGGACGTGCCGGTGGGCGGCTCGGCGGCCGTCGCGGCCGGGGCGAGCGCGAGACCGGCTCCGGCGGCCAGGCCGACGGCGACGAGTGCGGAGATCGTGCGACGGATCCTCATGGTGGCTCCTGCGGGACGACGGTCGCGACCGACGCCCCTGCGCCGCGCCGCGCGGGCACCCGATGGGCACCCTGTGTCCTCTTCGCCCGATCCGGTCCGCCCGGATGCACCCGGGCTCCGTCAGCTCGCGACCTCGGCCTCGGGCTCCTTCGCGGCCGCGAAGACCCCCGTCGCCACGACGGCGAAGGCCACACCCCAGGCGGTCAGGCCGGCGAAGACGCAGACCGCGCCGACCGCGACGAACAGCGCCGCCTGCGCGGCGACCCGCGGTCCGCTCCGGAGCCGGTGCGCCGACGTCGGTGCCATCCAGCGCGCCCAGATCCCGATCGCGACCGCGTCGAACGCGACCGCGAGCCCGATCGACGCCCACGTGCTCGTGCCGAGCCGCCACCCGGCCACCGCCAGCAGGGCGATCATCGCGAGCTCGCACAGGAACGCGAGGGCGCCGAACACCCCGACCCGAGGGACCATGCTGCCGGCCTCCGGGATGGCGGTCAGTCGTCCAGGGCGGGGCCGCAGGCGGCTGCCGCGGTCGCGGCCAGGTGGTCCAGGCCGTGGACCGCGAGCAGCGGACGGGTGTCGTCGACGACCGCCCAGCAGCCGTCGATCACCTCGTACCGGACGGCAGGGCCGTCGGCCAGGTACCGGGTCAGGGCCTCGACCAGGCGGTCGACCGCCTCGCTCGTGGTGCCGACGCCCACCGAGGCCCGGATGGCGCCGCCGGACGCGCCGAGGTGCGCGAGCAGCGGGTGGGCGCAGAAGCGGCCGTCGCGCACGCCGATCCCGTGCTCGGCGGCGAGGTACGCGGCGACCAGGCCCGGGTCGTGGTCCGGCACGGTGAACGTGAGGACCCCGACGGGCGCGGCCGAGTCCGGCCAGATGCGCGCGATCTCGACGCCGTCGATGGCCGCCAGCCCCTCGACGAGGCGCGCCCGGAGCGCCTCCTCGTGGGCGGCGAGGGCGCCGGCGGGGAGGGCCGCCAGCTGGTCGCACGCCTCAGCCAGCGCGATCGCGCCGAGGACGTTGGGCGAGCCCGCCTCGTGCCGCGCGGGCGCCGGCTGCCAGACCGTCCGATCGGTCCGCACGTCGCGCACCGCACCTCCCCCTGCGAGGTACGGCGTGCCTGTGTCGAGCCAGTCGCGGCGGCCGACGAGGGCCCCCGCGCCGAACGGTGCGTACGTCTTGTGGCCGGAGAACGCGACGTAGTCGGCGTCCGTCGCGGTCAGCGAGAAGCCCCGGTGCGGGACCAGCTGCGCGCCGTCGACCGCCACCCGGGCGCCCTCGGCGTGGGCCAGGGCGACGACCTCGTCGATGGGCAGCGCCTCCCCCGTCACGTTGGACGCGCCCGTGATCGTGACCAGGGCATACGGCTGCCGGGCGAGCTCGGCGCGCAGGGCGTCGAGGGTCGCGGCGACCGTGTCCTTGATGGGCAGGATGGTCGTCCGGTTGCCGTGCCGCTCCGTCGACTGCACCCAGGGCAGCAGGTTGGCGTGGTGCTCGACGTCCAGGACGAGGACGCGGCCACCGGCGGGCACGACGCCGGCCAGCAGGTTGAGCGAGTCGGTGGTGTTGCGCGTGATGATCGCGACGTCGGCGGGACGCGCCTCGACGAACCGGGCGATGGTCTGGCGCGCGGACTCGTACAGCGCCGTGGACACCTGGGACAGGTAGCCGGCACCGCGGTGCACGGACGCGTAGAGCGGCAGCACCTCGGTCACGCGCGCCGCGACGGCCTCGAGCGCGGGGGCGCTGGCGGCGTAGTCGAGGTTGGCGTAGACGCGCTGGGTGCCGTCCACCAGCGGGACGGTGGTGGTGCCGCCGACGACCGGGAGCAGGGCCCCCACCTCGTCGACGGAAGCACACGAGGCGCGCTCGGCGGTGATGGTCATGGAGGTCCTCCGACACGATCCGGGGGGACACCTCGACAGGTGGAACCCCGCGCTTGCCGAGCCCCGGACGGGACGCGGCCAGGTCGTCACCCGGGGCACCCCACCGCGGAGGAGGGTTGCCGGCCAGCGAGCCGGGGCTTGACGCTGGCGCTCATGACCTGCAACGAGGGTCGCGGCACCCCGCGCCGCCTGTCAACGCACCGCGCGGTTCGTCTCGCCTACCGGGACGCCTTGTCCACCAGTTGGTTTCGACGAGCCCGGCACGCGTAGCATCACCGGCACCATCCAGAGCGGCCGAGAGATCTGGCTCGACGACGCCGCAGCAACCCGCGGGCACACACTGTGCCCGGCCGAGGGTGCTACCGCCAGGACCGATGAGACGAGGATCTGCATGAGCTACGCCGGCGACCTGACCCCCCAGCAGGCCTGGGACCTCCTCACCTCCGACGAGAACGCCGTGCTCGTCGACGTGCGGACCGACGCCGAGTGGCGCTACGTCGGCATCCCCGACGGCGCCCGGATCGGCGGCCGCTCGGCCCTGGTCGAGTGGGTGTCGTACCCGTCGGGACGGCCCAACCCGCAGTTCCTCAAGCAGCTGGCGGACGCCGGCGTCACGGCCGGCCGCCCGGTCGTCTTCCTCTGCCGCTCGGGCGTGCGCTCCGTCGCCGCCGCGCAGGCCGCGACGTCCGCGGGCCTCGGCCCGGCCTACAACGTGCTCGAGGGCTTCGAGGGCGACGTCGGCTCCGACGGCCACCGCGGACACACGGGCTGGCGCGCCGCCGGTCTGCCCTGGCGGCAGGCGTGAGCGCCCGGCGCGTCCCCGGCCCCGGGGACTGGGACGACCGCCGCGCCCCGCGCGCCGACCTGCGGCCCGACACCCTCGCCGTGCGCGGCGGCCTCGTGCGCTCGCAGTTCAACGAGACGTCCGAGGCGCTCTTCCTCACGCAGGGCTACGTCTACGACGCCGCCGCCGAGGCCGAGGCCGCGTTCGCCGGCGAGGCCGACCGCTTCCTCTACTCGCGCTACGGCAACCCGACGGTGTCCACGTTCGAGGAGCGCCTGCGCCTGCTCGAGGGCGCCGAGGCCGCGTACGCCACGGCGTCGGGCATGTCCGCGGTCTTCACCTCGCTGGCCGCGATCGTGAGCTCCGGCTCCCGCATCGTGTCGGCACGCGCGCTGTTCGGCTCCACGGTCGTGATCTTCGACGAGATCCTGGCCAAGTGGGGCGTGCGCACCGACTACGTCGACGGCCACGAGCTCTCGCAGTGGGAGGAGGCGCTGTCGACGCCCGCGGACGTGGTGTTCTTCGAGACGCCGTCCAACCCGATGCAGGACCTGGTCGACATCGCCGCGGTCAGCCGGCTCGCGCACGCCGCGGGCGCGACCGTGATCGTCGACAACGTCTTCGCCACGCCCGTGCTCTCCCGCCCGCTCGAGCTCGGTGCCGACGTCATCGTGTACTCCGCGACCAAGCACATCGACGGGCAGGGGCGCGTGCTCGGCGGCGCGATCCTGGGCACCGACGAGTACATCCACGGGCCCGTGCAGACGCTCATCCGGAACACCGGGCCGTCGCTGTCGGCGTTCAACGCGTGGGTGCTGCTCAAGGGCCTGGAGACGCTGTCGCTGCGCGTCCGGCACCAGACCGCGTCGGCGCTGCACGTCGCCACGTGGCTCGAGGAGCAGCCCGGCATCTCGCTCGTCCGGTACCCGTACCTGGCGTCGCACCCGCAGCACGAGCTCGCGCTCGCGCAGCAGTCCGGCGGCGGCACGGTGGTCACGTTCAACCTCGCGGTCCCCGACGGCGCGCAGCCCGACGTCGCCAAGAAGGTCACGTTCGGGGTGCTCGACGCGCTGCGGATCGTCGACATCTCGAACAACCTCGGCGACGCCAAGTCGATGGTCACGCACCCGGCGACCACGACCCACCGCAAGCTCGGGCCCGAGGGCCGCGCTGCGGTGGGCATCGCGGAGACGACGGTCCGGCTCTCGGTCGGTCTGGAGGACCCCGCGGACCTCGTCGACGACCTGGCGCAGGCGCTCGACACACTCGCCGGCTGACACCTCCCCGGCCTGCGCGGCCGCGCGCGGAACACTGGCGCCATGAAGGCGTCGTCGTCGCTGTCCAGGCTGATCGTCGGGGCGCTGGCGGGCGTCCTGGTCGGCATCGTCGTCGGCTGGACGTCCGCCGTGGCGGCGGTGCTGGCCGGCTGGGCGACCGTCGCGGCCGTGTTCGTCGTCTGGACCTGGGCGGCGGTCGCTCCGATGGGTCCCGACGACACCGCCTCGCACGCCACGCGCGAGGAGCCGACGCGCTGGGGCGCGCACGCGGTCGTGCTCTTCGCGGCGCTCGTCACGCTGGTCGGCGTCCTCGTCGTGCTCGTCGAGAAGAACATCGGCCAGCTGCTGCCGACCATCGCCGTGCTCGCCAGCGTCCTCACGTCGTGGGCCGCGATCCACACGGTGTTCGCGCTGCGGTACGCGCGGATGTACCTGACCGACGGCGCCGGCGGGATCGACTTCCACATGCGCGAGGCGCCGCGGTACACCGACTTCGCCTACGTCGCCGTCACCGTCGGCATGAGCTTCGCCATCTCCGACACCGACCTCGGGTCGTCGGCGATGCGGCGGACCGCGCTGGGCCACGCCCTGCTCAGCTACCTGTTCGGGACGGTGATCATCGCTCTGCTGGTCAACCTCGTCGCGTCGATGTGACCGCTCAGAGCTGGACGGTCTCGTTCTCGCCGCCGTCGTAGCGCTCGCCGGTGACCTTGGCCTTGACCAGGCTGAACGCTGTCGTCAGGCGGCCGCCCTTGGCGTGCCAGTACTCCGCCGTCTCGCCGCGGAGCACCACCAGGACCACGCCCGGCGTCTCCGGACCGTCCGGGAACCAGGCCTCGGCCGAGGTGCCCCACAGCTCCTTGATCTTGGCGCGGTCCCGGACCACCTCCGCGCGACCGGAGACCGAGACCCAGGCCGTCGAGTCCGCGAAGGCCGCGTTGGCCGGGCTGCCGCCCTCGACCTCGTGCACCTTGTGGCTGCCCTCCTCGGCGAAGAACCAGAGGTCCCCGTCGAAGTCCACGTCCTGCACGCCCATGGGCCGGCTCACCAGCGAGCCGTCGGCCGACACCGTGGTGAGCATCGCGATCCGCGCGTCCTTGATCAGTTCCGCGACCTTGGCCTGCTGGTCCTCGTTCGTCATGGGTTCCTCCTCGGGTGGCTCGCCCGCGGGGCTGCTGACCGCGGCGGCCGGGCCACCGTAGGCACGCCGCGCTGCTACCGCATGTCGGAGGCGCGCGGGATGCTCGGTCCATGACGGACAGCGACTACGACGCGATCGCCGACGACCTGGTCGCCCGCGGCGCCACCCGCGCGCAGATGATGGGCCGCCCGATCCTCAAGGTGGGGTCGACCATGTTCGCCGGGCACGTCGGCGGCGACCGCCTGGTGGTCAAGCTCGGCCGGGACAGCGCCGAGCACGCGGAGGCGCTGGCGCTGCCCGGCGCGACCGTCTGGTCACCGGGCGACAGCGGGCGGCTGTTCTACGACTGGGTCGCGCTGCCCGCGTCGGCCGAGGACGAGTGGATGAGGTACGCGGAGATCGCGCGGGTGCGCGCCTCGACGGGCTAGCGCACCCACTGCTCCCCGGCCTCGACCGCGACCGTCAGCACGTTCTCCGGCGGCGGGATCGGGCAGGTGGCGAACTGCGTCAGGCCGCACGGCAGGTTCGACGCGCGGTTGAGGTCGAGCGTGACCGTGCCGTCGTCGGCCACCGGGCCGAGCGCGAGGGTGCGCGACGCCGGGTACGTGGTGACGCCGCTCGTCGCGTCGCGGAAGAGGACGCTGAGCCCACGCGCCCCACCGTCGAAGACGATGAGCGACTGCGGGATCCCGGCCACCTCGAACCGCACGGTGCCGACCGCGGTGTGGTGGTGCTCGAGCCCGTCCACGACCGCGCCCGTGGTGACCGTGCGCGGCTCGTCGTAGGGCTCGAACCGGCCGGTCAGCACCCACTCCTGCGACGGCGCGTACGCCGGGATGCCGTCGAACGCGGCGAGCTGCGTGGCGGCGGGGTCGTGCACGCGGACGATCGCGTGGCCCGTGCGGCGCGCGACCTCGAGGAGGAGGTCGCCGGCGCGGACCTGCAGGCCGGGCGCGCCCTCGACGGGGTCGAGCGTCGCGACGCCGTCCTCGACCACGGTGCCGGCGGGGAGCTCCAGCCCCTCGACGGCCTCCACACGCACGAGCCCGTCGGCGGACCAGAGACCGGGGACGCCGGCCAGTTCTCGCGGCTCGGCCGACAGCCAGTGCAGCGCGGTGATCGCCACCCAGCCGTGCGGCTCGCGGAAGTAGGCCTCGCGCGTGGCGTGCCACTCCTCCCAGTCGGCGACGAAGGTGGAACGCTCGGTCGTGGTCGTCATCAGGAAGCCCTCACATCGGCGGCGGCGGTGCGGCCGAAGGCGTCGGCCGGCGGGAGTCCGAGGTGCTCGCGCAGCGTCGAGCCCTCGTACGAGGTGCGGAAGGAGCCCCGCTCCTGCAGGAGCGGGACCACCGTGTCGACGAACTCGTCGAGCCCGTGCGGCGTCAGGTGCGGCACGAGGATGAAGCCGTCCGAGGCGTCCTCCTGCACGTACCGGTCGATCTCGGCCGCGACGTGCTCGGGTGTGCCGACGAACGAGTGCCGGCCGATCACGCGGATGACCAGGTCGCGGATGGACAGCCCGTGCGCCTCGGACAGCTCGCGCCACTGCTGCGCGATGGCCAGCGGGTCCCGGAACTGCGAGGCGCGGCCCTGGGTGATCGACGGGGCGTCGACCAGCGGGTCGATCGCGGGCAGCGGTCCGTCGACGTCGTACTCCGACAGGTCGCGGTTCCACACCTGCTCGACGAACGCGCGCGCGACGCTGGGACGGACCTGCTGGAGCTGGATCTCGCGCAGCCGCTCCTCGGCCTCCGCCGCCGTGTCGCCCAGCACGAACGACGCGCCCGGCAGGATGAGCAGGTCGTCCGGCCGGCGGCCGTACCTCCCGAGCCGGCCCTTGACGTCGGCGTAGAACGCCTGACCGTCCGCGAGCTCGCTGTGCCGCGAGAACACCGCGTCGGCCACCTGCGCGGCCAGCTCCCGGCCGCCGTCGGAGTCGCCGGCCTGGAGGATCACGGGGTGGCCCTGCGGAGGGCGCGGGATGGTGGGCGTCGCCTCGATGTCGACCAGGCGGCCGCCGGTGCGGACCGTGCCCAGCGAGCCCGGGCGGACGAACTCGCCCGAGGCCGCGTCGTTCACGACGGCGTCCGGTGCCCACGCGTCCCACAGGGCACGCGCGGCCTCGACGACCTCGCGGGCTCGCTCGTACCGGTCCGCGTATGCGAGGTAGCCGCCGCGGCGGAAGTTGGCGCCGTGGAACGCGTCCGACGAGGTCACCACGTTCCACGCCGCCCGGCCCGCCGAGAGGTGGTCGAGGGTCGCGAACTGGCGGGCGAGCTCGTACGGGTCGTTGAACGTCGCGTTGATGGTGCCGGCGAGGCCGACCCGCGACGTGACGCCGGCCAGCGCCGCGAGGACCGCGTAGGTGTCCGGGCGGCCGACTACGTCCTGGTCGACCAGCTGGCCGCGGTGCTCGCGCAGGCGCAGGCCCTCGGCGAGGAACACGAAGTCGAACAGCCCGCGCTCGGCGGTGGCGGCGAGATGCTGGAACGACGCGAACGACGACTGCGTGTCGGCGTGGTGGCTCGGGTCGGTCCAGACGGTGTGGTGGTTGACGCCCGGGAAGTGGGCGGCGAGGTGGATCTGCTTGGGCATCAGGGGTCCTTAGCGGGCGGCCGCGTAGCGGCTGACGGGGCGGGGCAGGCCGAGGGCGTCGCGCAGGGTGGCGCCCTGCCCGTGGGGCGCGATGACCTCGCCCAGCAGCGCGAGGTCGCCCGCGACGGCGAGCGGGCGGATCGTGAGCCCGTCGGCACCCGACCGAGTCACCAGGTCGCGCAGCGTGGCGGCCGCGGTGTCCGTCCCCGCGACGACCGCGTCGGTCGGCCACGGGTCGAGCGCGTCGAGGGCCGCCAGGCGCGCGCGGGCGTCGTCGTCGGATGTTCCGAGCAGGACGTCCACGTCGAGCAGCACGATCACCTCGCGCCCCGCCTCGTCCGCCGCGGCCCGCACGAGTGCCACGCTCGCCTCGTCGGCAACCCGCACGACGTCCGCGCGGCGGGCGGCGACCTCGCGGGCGTGCGGCTCGTCGCCGCGCACGAGGACGACCGGGCGGCCCTGCGGCGACCGCGGCGTTATCGAGGCGCCCTGCACCGAGAAGAACTCGCCGGTGAACTCGATCGCGTGCACGCGGTCGCGGTCGAGGTACCGGTCGCGCTCGGCGTCCAGGACGATCGCGTCGTCCTCCCAGCTGTCCCAGAGCCGGCCCAGCACCTCGAGCACGTCGTCCGCCTCGTGCCAGAGGTCGGGCAGGGTCCGCGGGACGCGCTCGTCGTACCTGAGCGCCTCGGCGCCGGCGTGCGGGGCGCCCGCAGGCGCGGCCACGTCGACCTGCACCGCGCCGCGGCCCAGGCTCACGTGGTCGAGCGTCTGGATCTCCTTGCCCACGTGGAACGGCTCGCGATAGGTCACCGGCACGACGGGCGCGAGCCCGATCCGCTCGGTCAGCGGTCCGAGCAGGGCGGCGACGCCCACGGCGTCCAGGCTGCCGACGAGGGCGCCGGGCCGCTCGACGGGCGGCGCGGCCGAGTCGTCGACGATCACCAGGGTGGCGCCCGCGCCCTCCGCGGCGCGCGCGAGCCGGACCCAGTGCTGGGCGGCGAAGGGGTCGGTCGGCTGCAGGCGCCAGGCGGCGGGGTGGAGGCCGGCGGCGGTCAGCTCGACGGCGACAGGGAACGTGTCAGGGAGGGTCATCGTGTCTTCCGGTCGTCGGGCGCATCGGTCCTGGCAGGAGCACCCTCACCCGGGTGGCCGGGGGGTTGCTGCGACGTCGACGAGCCAGGTCTCTCGGTCGCTCGGGATGGCGCGCACAAGGTAGGAAGGGGTCGACCCCTTGACCAGGCCTGGGACCGAAGATCCCGCGATGTGAGACTCAGAGGTCCTTCGCGAAGCACAGCGACAGGAAGTCGTCCGCGTACGGCGCGAACGGCGGCACGGGCCGGTAGCCGGCCGTGCGGTAGAGCGTGACGGCCTCCGGCTGCCGGATGCCCGTCTGCAGGACCACGCTGGTCAGGCCGTGCGCGCGGGCGTCGTCCTCGATCGCGGCGAGCAGGGCGCGGGCGACACCGGTGCCGCGCGCCTCGTCGGCGACCCACACCTTCTTGAGCTCGCCGGAACCTTCCGGGAAGCCGTCGCCCGTGGCCCGCAAGGACGCGCACCCCACGGGTCGGCCGTCGATGCGCGCGAGCACCGTCGAGAGGATGCCGATCCCGTTGCGGGCGTCGAACTCCTCGTAGGGGCCCACGTCGGCGAACTCGGGGTAGCGCGTGGACCCGTCGAGGTGGAACGCGTACCGGAGCGCGGCGGCGTCCGGGTCCTCCCAGGGGACGCGGGCCAGCTCGATCGGCGGTCGCTGCGTGGTGCGGCGCTCGCGCGGCTGGGTGTCCAGGTCCTTGGTGAAGCAGCGCGACGACGTCTCGGTCGCGTACTCGCCGAAGTTCTCCATCGAGTGGTAGCCCGCGGACAGGTACAGGCCCATGGCCTGCGACTGCAGCACGCCGGTCTCCAGGACGAGCCTGCGCAGGCCGCGGTCTCGGGCGACCTTCTCCAGCTCGGTCAGCACCGCGCGCGAGTACCCGCGACCCCGGTGCGCCGGCACGACGAACATGCGCTTGAGCTCGCCGACGCCCTCGCCCAGGCCTTCGTCGGAGGCGTCGCGGATCGCGCCGCACGCCACCGGCTCGCCGTCGACGCGCAGCAGGACCATCGCGAGGATGCTCTCCCCCGTCATCGTGTGACCGATGTCGTCCTCGCCGTAGAGCTCTCGCAGCTCGTCCTGCTGGGCGGTGCGCAGGCGCGCGGCGTCAGGGTCGTCCCAGTCGACGAGGGTCGTCTCCACGCTCTCAGCCGACGAGGGCCTTGAGGACCGACGTGAAGAAGCGCAGCCCGTCGGTGCCCGTCCGGGGCCCGTTCGCACCGTCGGGACCGAAGCCCTCCTCGACCGCGTGCTCGGGGTGCGGCATCAGGCCGACCACGTTGCCCGCGGCGTTCGAGATGCCGGCGATGCCGCGGCGCGAGCCGTTCGGGTTCCAGCCCTGGTAACGAAAGACCACGCGGCCCTCGCCCTCGAGCTCGTCGAGCGTGTGCTCGTCGGCGACGTACTGGCCGTCCTGGTTCTTCAGGGGGATGGTGATGTGCTCGCCGGCCGCGTAGTCGCGGGTCCAGGCGGTGTCGACGTTGTCGACCGAGAGGACCTGCTCGCGGCACACGAAGTGCAAGTGGTCGTTCTTGATCATCGAGCCGGGCAGCAGGTGCGCCTCGGTGAGGACCTGGAAGCCGTTGCAGATGCCGAGCACCGGCAGGCCCTTGTTCGCGGCCTCGACGATCTCGCCCATCACCGGCGCGAACCGGCTGATGGCGCCCGCGCGCAGGTAGTCGCCGTAGGAGAAGCCGCCCGGCAGGACCACGGCGTCGACCCCGTGCAGGTCGGCGTCGCCGTGCCACAGGGAGACCGGCTCCGCGCCCGCGAGGCGGACCGCGCGCGCGGCGTCCCGGTCGTCCAGCGTCCCGGGGAAGGTGACGACGCCGACCCGGGTCATGCCTGAGCGTCCTCGTACACCGCGACGACGTCCTCGATCACCGGGTTGGACAGCACCTGCTCACCCGCCGCGCGAGCCGCCGCGAGGATCTCGTCGGTCACCGGCCCGTCGACCTCGAGCTCGAACCGCTTGCCCTGACGGACGGACGCGAACTGCCCGAACCCCAGCCGCGGCAGCGCGCCGGCGACGGCCTTGCCCTGCGGGTCGAGGATCTCGGGCTTCGGCATGACATCGACGACGACTCGTCCCACGAAAGGGCTCCAGGTGTTCGCGCGGCGGTGGGGGGTCGCGGCGATTCTAGCGAGACGTTCGGCGGCCTCGTGCACGTGCTCAGTCGGTGGCCAGGAGCGCTGGGACGAGGCCCTCGACGTAGGTGTCGACCCGCGGGAGCTTGGCCGTCCGTGCAATCGTGAGGACGTCGACGAGAGCAAGGTCATCGGGGCCGGAACGCGACGCGCGCCAGGCCACCAGCAGCGCGGGCAGGGTCAGCAGCGCCACGATCGCGAACCCGACGCAGAGGAAGAGGTCGGTGCGGCCGACGCCCTCGCTCCAGGCGATCCCGAAGAACCCGGTGCAGATCGTGGCGACCAGCATGACGTGCCGCGACGTCGGCGCGACGAGGCGCCGTGCGTGCTGCGCGGGACGGAGGGGGACCAGCCGGCGGAGGCGGCGACGCGCGAGCACGGCGGCGAGAACGCCCACCACGAGCGCAGCGCCGAGCACGGCCAGCAGAGCGGGCGAGACACCGTCGCGCGAGCGGGTGACGGTCTCAACGCAGCCCTGCCCGCACGGCTCGGCCGCGAGGCGGGTGGGGGCCAGGAGGCAGGCCGCCACGGCGGCCAGGCCCACCGCTGCTACGGCGACGGCCGCCGTTCCCATGGAGCCGCGGGCCGTCAGCCGGTCGCGCATCACCATCCCGAACACGAGCGAGTCGGCACTGAGCTCCTCGCCCGGCTCCGGGACGAGGTGCTTGCGAGCCTGCTTGCGCAGCTGCCACGGACCGCGAGCCAGGAGGCCGACGGACATCCCCAGGACGACTGCCACGGTGCCCACAGACGGCTGCCGTGGGTGGCCGCCGGTCGCGAGGGGCATCAGCACGGACACGACGAGGACCACGACCGCGACCGTCGTCAGCATCCGTAGCGGGGCGGACGCTCCCTCGAGGTCGTCTCGGACCCAGCCGCGATACCGGGAGGGCAGGCGTGCGTCGAACAACCGGTACGCGAGCGCGTGGCGCAGCGGCGGTCGGGTCCGCGCGCGGGTCGCCCACCCCGAGCGCACCAGCCCCGCGGCCGTCGGCGCGTCGACATGGGTCGCGCCCGGCGCCGCGAGGTCCGCCAGCAGCGCGACCACCTCGTCGGCCCGGCGGAGCCGCCACCGACGGGGGTACGCGCGTAGCCAGAAGCGCACGGAGCGCTCGAGTCGCGGGTCGATCGTCATCGGGCCTCCAGGGTGACGCTCTGTACGAGTTCGACGTCGCGGAGCCCCAACCGGGCCGACCGCTCGAAGTCCCGCATCACGCCGTCCCCAGCGCCGGCCGCGGGCGGCCCGCGAGGACATGCCGGGCCAGCTTCGTGAGATCGGTCAGTCGTGCGGTCTCTCCAGCGAGCGCCGCAAGCCCGTCGGGCGTCAGCCGGTAGTAGCGGCGCAAGCGCCCGTCCACGACGACCTCGCCCGAGGCTTCCGAGTAGCCCGCCTCGACCAGGCGGTCGAGGATGCCGTAGAGCGTGCCCGCTCCGAGGGTGACCCGATCGTCCGACATCGCCTTGACGGCCTGCACGATCCCGTAGCCGTGGCGTGGTTCCTCGGCGAGCGAGAGCAGCACGAGGTACGCCTGCTCGCTCATGCGGAACGCCATGGTCGATATATATCGCGGGGTGAGCTATGCAGCCAAGAGTTCGCGGTGGACCGGTGGCCCATACGCCCCCTCGCCGACCACCGACAGCGACTTGTTGTTGAGTCAGGCCGTTCGCCATTCCCCGTCTCGATCGCCGCGTTTCCGCTGGTCAGCAGCCAGTGTCAGTGGCTCGTCGTACACTTGTTCGATGGAATGCCGGTCGGTGGGCTCTCCAGGACGAGTGAAGGAGGTGGCGACGGTGACGGCAGTTCTGGACGATCGCGCGGTCGACGACCTGCTTGCCGACGTGCCTGTTCGTGCCGCTTTCGCCCCGGTCGCCAGCCACGATGAGACCTCAGCTCCGCCCTCCGACTCCACTCCTGTCGCTGCCCGTTTTCCGTCGGCTGCCTTCGCCTCCAGGTCTTCCGCCCCTGCATCGGCGTCCTCGCCGGCGTTGGTGTGGGCGGACTCCGGTCATGGATCACGTCCGGACACAGCGCCGGTGCCCGGCCCGGATGTGCGGGTGGTTGATCTCGGTTGGGTCGAGGAGTTCCCGCTGCCCAACGTCGATGTGGCTTCTCTGGTGGGGATGGTGACCTCGTTGCCGGTGGCGGACCTGTCCGGGGCGGCGTTGGTCAACGCGGTGGCCGCCTCGCAGCAGGCGATCAACATGCTGCAGTCGGTGCAGGCCACGTTCGTGCGCGAGCTCGGCGCGCGGACCCCGGATGCGTTGCGGCACGTCCCGGATGAGCTGGGGTGTGCGTTGGTGTGCACGCGGCAGGCGGGGCAGAACCTGTTCCTGCGCGCCTGGGGCACCGACCAGCACCCCACCCTGGGCGACGCCTGGAGGGTCGGGGGGATCGAGGCCCGCAAGATCGACGTCATCCTGGACGAGATCAGCAAGGCCGGCACCGGGATCGACGGCAGCGACCGGGACGCGGTGATCCAGGACGCGGTCGCCAAAGCGGGCGAGATGACGGTGCCGCAGCTGACCCGACACGTGCGCGCCACCCTGATCGCGCTCAACCCCGACCTCGCCGAGCAGCGGCGGGTCGCCGAACGTGAGCGCCGCTCGGTGTTCCTGGACCTGGCCCCCGACGCGATGGCACGGCTGATCGCCTACCTGCCCGCCGCCGAAGCCACCGCCGCGTACACCGCGATCGACGCCCTGGCCGGGCACGCCGCCCTCGACGGCGACACCCGCACCATCGACCAGCGTCGGGCGGACGCGTTCAGCGACGTGTTCCTGGGCATCCTGGACCGGCAGTCCACCCCGGACGGCACCCCGCTACCCACCAAGCACGGGCAGCGGGTCGCGGTGCAGCTGTCCGTCGCGGCGACCACGCTGCTCGGGCTGGATGATGCCCCCGGGTTCCTGGGGTCCTACGGGCCGATCCCCGCCCAGCTGGCCCGCGAGCTGGCCCAGGACGGCACCTGGAGACGCGTCCTGACCGACCCCACGGGCCAGGTGTGCTCCGTGGGCATGGACACCTACCGACCCGGGGCGGACCTGACCCGCACCATCCAAGCCCGCGACGTGACCTGCACCTTCCCCGGATGCCGCCAACCAGCCACCCGCTGCGAGATCGACCACCGGGTGCCCTACAACCACGACAGACCACCCGACGGGCACGAGCCGCAGACGTGCGAGGCGAACCTGCACGCGCTGTGCAAGCACCACCACCAAGCCAAGACCGACGGCTGGTGGAACGTCACCTACAACCGCACCACCGGCGTGTCCACCTGGACCGACCGACACGGGCTCACCTACGCCCGCCACCCCGTCCCCATCCACGTCGACCCCTCCGCCTACGAACACCGGCCAGCCACACCACCACGCCCGGACCTCGGCGACCCACCCTTCTAGAGACAGCTCAACCAGCCACCCGCCGCCCGCCGCCCGCCGCCCGCCTACCGCCTACCGCCTACCGCCTACCGCCTACCGCCTACCGCCTACCGCCTACCGCCTACCGCCTACCGCCTACCGCCTACCGCCTACCGCCTACCGCCATCTAACTCAGCGGTCGGCTCTTTTGGACGACACTCCAGCGACGCTCGCTCGGCTGAATGCTCGGCCGGCGGCGCGGCTGCCCCTGGCATGGCTTGAAGTGTTGGCGAGCAGCGAGCAGCGGCCGGTGCGCGGCTTGCCAACGAGGAGGCCTCGGGTGCGGACGTCGTTGAGGGATCAAGCCGGATCTCGCGGACCGGCTCACATCCTGAGCCCCGTGGGCGTCTACACGGGTAGTGCCCTTCTCGGGGCGACGGCCACCTGCGACGACTACCGGCTCGCTGGGGCCTCGATCTGCCGCGGCAGCTGTCTTGAGCGACGGTCCATCGGTGACGAGCTCGAAGCCGCGGCAAGGTCGTCGACGTAACTAAGGAGTGACGGGCATGGAGGCGTGGTCAGTGATGTCGGTAGGGCGGGAGAGGATGCGCTCATGAGTTCTCCCGCGCCCTCGACCCGCGGCTGGATCGGCCCGTACCTGCTGCTCGCGGCGCTGTGGGGATGCAGCTTCCTGTTCATCGCGACGGCGTTGCAGACGTTCGCCCCCACGCAGGTGGCGTTCGGCCGGATCGTCGTCGGCTTCGTGATGCTGGCGCTGATCCTCCTGGTGCGTCGCGAGCGTGTCCGGGTGAAGCGGCGGAACATCGGTGACTTCGTCATCGTCGGCGCGGTGATGACGGCGATCCCGTTCGTGCTGTTCGCGTTGGCCGAGCAGCGGGTCAGCTCCGTGCTGGCCGGGCTGGTCAACGCGACGACGCCGCTGTTCACGGCGCTGTTCGTCGCGCTGCTGCTGCCGGCCGAGCGGCCGGACCGGCTTCAGGTCGGCGGGCTGGTCCTCGGGTTCGGCGGCATCGCGGTGCTGCTTGGCGTGTGGGACTCGGGGGCGATCGACCTGGCGGGCGGCTTCATGCTGCTCGGGGCGACGTTCTGCTACGGCCTCGGCAACGCGTGGAGCCGGCGGCGGCTGACCAGCACCGGACTGTCCAACGTCGCCCTGCCGGCGATCCAGCTGGCCGTCGGCGCCGTGCTGATCCTGCCGTTCGCGGTGTCGACGCCCCTCGCGGGACCGCTCGCACCCGCGCCGGCCCTGGCGATCCTGGCGCTCGGCCTCGGCGGGACCGGCCTGGCCTACGTCCTGTTCTGGCGCGTGCTGGCGATTGCCGGTGCCACAGTGACGGCGAGCGTCACGTACGTGATCCCGCTGGTCTCGACCACGCTGGGCGTGCTGGTGCTGCACGAGGGACTGCACTGGTACGAGCCCGTCGGCGGGGCGGTGGTCCTCGCGGGTGTCGCGCTGACGCAGTGGGGAGCATCCCGGCGGCGCGCGGCCGCGGCGGAGCGCGTCGACGGCGCGGTTACCGTCGACGAGCCGGCGCCCGTCGACCACGACGCGAGCGGCGACCAGCCGGCGAGCATCGACGAGCCCGCCCGCCCGACCGGGTACGCGGCTGAGCCCGGCTCTAGCGGGTCGAGGACGAGCGAGACGCTTCGGGGCTGACCCGAACGACGCGGCCGTCAGGGGACGATGACCGTCATCCCCGGGCCGTTCGAGCCGGCGCTGAGAGCGGCGAGGGCTGCCGGGGCGTCGTCGAGCGGGATCGTGCGGCCGACCAGGCGGGACGGGTCGAGCTCGCCCGAGGCGATGCGGGCGAGCATCGCCGGGTACTCGTGCGCCGCCATGCCGTGGCTGCCGTAGATCTCGAGCTCCCAGCCGATGACGCGACCCATCGGGAGGGCCGGGGCGGCGTCGTCGCCCAGAAGCAGGCCGACCTGGACGTGCCGGCCGCGTCGGCGCAGGGACAGGACGGACGCGGCGGCCGTCTCGCGACTGCCGAGGGCGTCGATGGACACGGCGGCTCCGCCGTCGGTCACGGCGTGCACCTGGGCGCCGACGTCGCCGGACCCGTCCAGGACCGCGGTCGCGCCCATCTCGAGGGCCGCCGAGCGGGCGGCGGGCGAGACGTCGATCGCCACGACGCGGGCACCCGCGGCGGCGGCGACCATGATCGCCGACAGCCCCACGCCGCCGCAGCCGTGCACGGCGACCCAGTCACCGGCGGAGACGCGGCCGTGGACCGCGACCGCCCGGTAGGCGGTGGCGAACCGGCAGCCGAGACCCGCCGCGGTGACGGGTGACATGCCGGCGGGCAGGCGCACGAGGTTCACATCCGCGTGGTGCAGGGCGACCAGCTCCGCGAACGAGCCGTCGTCGGTGAACCCGGGCTGCCGCTGCCGCTCGCACACCTGGTGCTCGCCGGCCAGGCACGCCGGGCAGGTGCCGCAGGCGCACACGAACGGGACGGTGACCTCGTCGCCGACGACCCACGACCGGACGCCCGGTCCGACCTCCACGACGACGCCCGCGAGCTCGTGGCCGGGCACGTGCGGGAGCGTGATGTCGTCGTCGTGTCCCTGCCAGCCGTGCCAGTCGGAGCGGCAGACGCCGGTGGCGGTGACCCGCAGGACGACGCCGTCGGCGGGGCAGGCCGGCGACGGGACCTCGCGCAGGGTCGGAGGGACACCGAACTGGTCGATCACCACGGCACGCATGCGGCCCATCCTGACGGACGTGCGCGCGGGCACGCGACGAGCGTCAGAGCGCGCGGTGGGTCCAGGCGCCGGCCACGAGCGTCCCCGCGACGGGCATGTCGCGCAGCGGGGCGGTCATCGGGTCGGCGTCGAGGACGACGAGGTCCGCGGGCGCACCGACGACCGGCAGGAGTCCGCGACCGTCGACGGAGGACTCGAGCGCGACCCGGCGCTCCAGCGACTGCTCCGGGTGCCAGGGCGTTCGGCCGTCACGCGAGCGCGCGACCGCGGCGTCCGTGGCGATCCAGGGGTCGAGCGGCGCCACCGGTGCGTCCGACCCGAGCGCGAGCCGCACGCCGGCGCGGTGCAGGGTGCCGAAGGCGAACGCCCGGTCCGTGCGGCCGGCCCAGTGGTGGTCGGCGACGTCGCGGTCGTCCATGGCGTGCTCGGGCTGCACGCTCGCCACCACCCCGAGCGCCCCGAACCGGTCGACGTCCTCCCAGGACACCAGCTGCGCGTGCTCGATCGACCCCGCGGCGCCGGAGGAGGCGAAGGCGTCGAGCGCCAGGGCGTTGGCGGCGTCGCCGATCGCGTGGATGGCGCAGCGCAGGCCGTGCCGGTGCGCGTGAGCCATGAGCGGCGCCAGCCGCGACGCGGGGACGGACAGGATCCCGCGGGCGTTGGGTCCGGTGAGGCCGGGGTAGGGGTCGTGGCAGTAGGCGGTGCGCGTGTTGAGCGACCCGTCCGTGATGACCTTGAGCGGACCCTGGGTGACGAGGCCCGCGATCGTGTCCCCGGTGTGCAGGTCGTCGTGGACGACCCGGTCGAGGAACTCCTCCCAGACGCCGGCCCGCACCCGGAGCCGACCGGGCCGAGCAGCGGCACGGCGACGCCACACGGCGACGTTGTCGGCGATCTCGAGGTCGACCACGCCGACGATCCCGCGCGCGGCGGCCGCGGCGGACGCGTCGTCGACGAGGGCGTCGGCGACGTCGTCGGCAACGTGGTCGACGGCCCCCGAGAGCGGCAGCCACTCGGACTCGCGCAGCAGCCCGGTGGGGTGCGACGCGACCCCGAGGAAGCGCAGGCCGGCGGTCGAGGCCCAGGCGCAGTGCAGGTCGCCGGAGACGAGGACCACGGGCAGGTCGCCGACGGCCTCGTCGAGAAGCGCGGCCGTGGGCGTGTCGGGCCAGAGCCCGTCGCGGAAGCCGAAGCCGACGAGCGCCGAGCCGGGGACCGGCCGGGGCGCGCTCGCGACGATCGCCACCGCGTGGGCGGCCGAGGTGGCCGACGACACGTCGAGCCGTCGCCGGGCCAGCGCCCACTGCGTGAGGTGCACGTGCGCGTCCCAGAGGCCGGGCATCAGCCACCGGCCGTCGAGCGCGACAGACGACGCATCGGAGGCCGAGAGCGACGGGCCGACCGCAGCGACCCGGCCCTCTCGCAGCAGGACGTCGACTAGCCCGTCGGTATCCACGAGGCGAGCAGAGCGGAGAAGCAGAGCAGTCGGTACGGTCCCCATGTGAGCACCGTAGAGGCGGGATACGACCCCACGTTCCTCGGGCCGCCGGTGCCGCTGCCGGTGCCGGCCCAGACCGTGCGGGAGCTCCCGTCGACGCACTTCACCGTGCTGCTCGACCCGGAGCGTCGGCTCGCCGCGGCGACGGCGGTCAACATCGACGGGACGCAGCTGGTGGACCTCGAGCGGGGAGACGACTGGCACCTCGACCCACGCGTCCCGGCGGACGAGCAGGCGGGACCGGAGCTCTACGCGCGCAACGACCTCGACCGGGGACACCTGGTCCGGCGCAGGGACCCGGTCTGGGGCGACCTCGTGGTCGCGCGGCGGGCGAACTTCGAGACGTTCGCCTACCCGAACGCCGCCCCGCAGGCCTCAGCCTTCAACCAGGGCGAGCTACTGTGGGTGGGCCTCGAGGACCACGTGCTGGGCTACGCGCGGACGAACCGGAGCCGGCTGTCGGTGTTCACGGGCCCGGTGCTGGCCGACGACGATCCCGTGTATCGCGGCATCGGCATCCCGCGGCTCTTCTGGAAGGTCGCCGCGTGGGCGTCGGCAGAGCGTGAGCTGCGGGCGACCGCGTTCGTGCTCGACCAGTCGTCGCTGGTGGTGGGGATCCAGGTTGCCGACGAGGTACCGCCGCTCGGGCCCTACCGCACGTTCCAGGTGCCGGTCGCCGACGTGGAGGACCTCACCGGCCTCGACCTCGGCCCGCTGGTCGGCGCCGACGTGCTCGCGCCGGTGGGCGCCCTCGGTGACCGCGAGCGCTGGGTGCCGCTGACCGCGCTGGAGCAGATGGCGCTCTAGTGCCGGACGTGCGCGTCCCGGCGCGCGGGTACCACCATCGGCGTGCCGGTCTCGGGGTCGGGCACCACGCGGCACGCGAGCCCGAAGACCTCGCGGACCAGGGGCTCGGTCACCACGGAGGACGGCGAACCCTCGGCGACGATCACCCCGGCGCGCATGGCGATCAGGTGCGTGGCGTACCGGGCGGCCTGGTTGAGGTCGTGCAGGACGGCGACGAGCGTGCGCCCCTCCTCGTGCAGGCGCGCGCACAGGTCCATGACCTCGAACTGGTGGGCGATGTCGAGGAACGTGGTCGGCTCGTCGAGCAGCAGCAGGTCGGTCTGCTGCGCGAGCGCCATGGCCAGCCAGACGCGCTGTCGCTGACCGCCGGAGAGCTCGGAGACGAACCGGTCGCGCAGGTCGGCCACCTCGGTGGCGTCGAGCGCGTCCGCGACCGCGCGCGCGTCGGCGGCCGACCACTGCCGCAGCAGCCCCTGGTGCGGGTAGCGCCCGCGGGCGACGAGGTCGCCGACGGTGATCGCCTCGGGCGCGATGGGGCTCTGCGGCAGCAGCGCGAGGCGCCGGGCGACGTCCTTGCTCTTGAGCGACGCGATGGGGACGCCGTCGAGCAGCACCTCGCCGGCGCGGGGCTTGAGGGTGCGACCCAGTGCGCGGAGCAGCGTCGACTTCCCGCACCCGTTGGGCCCGATGATCACGGTGAACGAAGCCGGCGGGATCTGGACCGACAGATCCGTCGCGACCACGAGCTGGTCGTAGGCGAGGGTGAGGCCCTCGGCCGAGAGCGGTGGACCGTTCACGCGGCACTCCTTCTCCACTCGCGGACCAGCAGGACCGCGAGGTACACGCCGCCGAGCGCGGCGGTGACGACCCCGACGGGATAGACCACCCCGGGCACGGCGTACTGGGCGACCAGGTCGGCGACGACGAGCACCGCGGCGCCGCAGCATGCGGCCGCGACCATGCCGGGGCCCGTCGAACGGGTCAGGCGGCGCGAGATCTGGGGCGCGGTGAGCGCGACGAACGCGATCGGTCCGCTCACGGTCACGGCCGCCGCGGTGAGCAGCACGCCGACCACCACGGCCCACGTGCGCACCCGGTCGACGGGCACCCCGACGGCCACGGCGACCTCGTCGCCCATCTCGACCAGCTGCATCGGCCGGGTAAGAGCCAGGGCCGCGGGCAGGAGGACCAGCAGCGCGACGGCGATGAGCACGACGTCCGCCCACGACCGCGCGGCGAGGCTGCCGTTCAGGTACGCGGCGACCACCTGGGCGTCCTCGCGGGTGGCCCGCGCGAGCGCGAGCTGCACGAACGCGAGCGACATGGCCCCGACCGCGATGCCGACGACGACCATCCGCAGCGGCGCCCGGAACCCCGCACCCGAGCCGAGGTAGACGGCACCGATGGCGAGGCCCGCGCCGATCACCGCGCCGACCGGGACGGGCACCACGCCGGGCCACAGCAGCCCCGCGGCCGCCGCCCCCGCCGCGGCACCGGCGCCCAGACCGATGACGTCGGGGCTGCCCAGGGGGTTGCGGGTCACGGACTGGAACGTCGCCCCGGCTACCGCGAACGCCGCGCCCGCGGCCGCGCCGACCAGCAGGCGCGGCAGCCGGTTGGTCCACAGCACCCACTCCTGCACGCGGGTCCCGTTCCCGGAGACCACCGACGGCAGCTCGGCGAGCGGGATGCCGAGCTCCCCGGCCGCCAGCGTGACGAGCATGGTGACGAGCACGACCGCGAGCGCGATCGCGCAGACGACGACCGGGCGTCGGCGGCGCAGCACGACCGCGGGGCCGAGGGTCAGGACCGCGGTCACAGGCCGACCCTCCCCCGACGCACGGCCGCGATGAGGAACGGCGCCCCGACGAACGCCGTGACCGCGCCGACGGGCAGCTCTCCGGGCCGCGCGACGACCCGACCGAGGACGTCGGCGGCCAGCAGCAGGACCGGTCCGAGCACCAGGCAGTAGGGCAGCAGCCAGCGGTGGTCCGAGCCGGTGAACCCCCGGACCACCAGCGGCACGGCGAGGCCGACGAACGCGATCGGCCCGACGGCCGCGACGGCGGCGGCGCAGAGAAGAGTCGCGCCGGCGGCGCCCAGCAGCCGGGTCCGGCCGGCGCGCAGGCCGAGGGAGGTCGCCGCCTCGTCGCCGAGCGCGAGGGCGTTGAGCGGCCGGGCGAGCAGCAGGCAGAGGACGAGACCGACGACGACGAACGGCAGCACCGCGGTGACCGTCGACGGTGGCCGCCCTGCCAGCGATCCCACCACCCAGTACCGGTACGTGTCGAAGGCTCTCGGGCTCGCCAGAGTGACGGCCTCGACCAGCGCCACCAGCACCGCGGAGACGGCCGCACCCGCGAGCACGAGCCGCACGGGCGTGGCTCGTCGGCCCCCCGACCCCACCAGGTAGACGGCGACCGCCGCGAACAGCGCCCCGGGGACCGCCGCCCACACGGACCGACCTGCGGCGCCACCGAGCACGACGACTGTCACGACGAGCGAGGCGGAGGCGCCGGCGTTGACGCCGAGCAGCCCGGGGTCGCCGAGCGGGTTGCGCGTGAGCCCCTGGATGACGACGCCCGCCACCGCGAGCGCGGCACCCACCAGCAGCCCGAGCTCCGTGCGCGGGATGCGCGACGCCACGACGGTCGAGGTGTACGACCCGTCGGGGTGCCGCCACGCCGACCACACGTCACCGAGCGGCACCGCCTTCGCACCGACGGCGATGCTCAGGCCGACCACCAGCACGAGGAGCACCACCGCGGCGACCAGCCCGACACCGAGCCCGAGCGCGCGCGAGCCCCGCGCGCGCGTGGCGTGCGGGGCTCGGGCGAGGACGGTGCTCACGAGAGGAAGGTTACGGAGCGACGTGCGCGGCGCCCGCGGTGATCAACGGCAGGTACTGGTCGAGCGCCCACGGCACGCTCAGCGGCGTGGCCACGGACACCGCCATGCCCAGCTGCGGGTCGAGCATCGGCACGTAGGCACCGGACGCGAACGCGGGGATCTGCGCCCACAGCGGCTGCGCCTCGGTCGCCGCCTGCTCGTCGGCGTCGTTGAACCAGGTGAACAGCAGCTGCGCGTCGTCCAGCTGGTCGGCGTTCTCCAGGCCCAGGGTCGCGACGAACGTGCCGGGCGACGCGGTCAGCGCCGACACCGAGGGCGCGAGCGTCATGCCGAGACCCGTGAGCAGCTCGACGCGCGGGTCGCCGGGCAGGTACACCGACAGGGCGCCGGGCTGGTCGCCCCCGTAGACGTAGGCGAAGGTCAGGCCGGCCAGCTCGGGGTGGTCGCTCGCCGCCTTGTCGATCGCCGCCTCGCGCTCGTCGAGCAGCGGCTGCGCCTTCTCGGGCACGCCCAGCGCCTCGGCGGCGATGTGCACCTGGTCCTCGAGCGACGTCTGCCAGGCGTCCCCGGGGTAGGCGACCACGGGCACGAACGCCGAGAGCTGGTCGTACGTCTTCTGGTCCAGGCCGGACTGCGGGGCCAGCACCAGGTCGGGGTTCAGCGCGACGACCGCGTCCACGTCGAGCTCGGGGTACATCGCGATCGTCGCGGGGAGCTCGTCGCCGGCCTTCTCGACGGCCTCGCGGAACCACGGCTCGTACCCCTGCGCGTCGCCGCCCCACGTGTCGGACTCGATGCCGACCGGGGTGGTGCCCAGGGAGAACGCGATGTCCGCCGCGCCCCACCCGAGGGTGACCACCCGCTCGGGCTTCGCGGGGATCTCCGCCGTCCCGAGCGCCGAGTCGATCGACACGGGGAACCCCGAGCCCGCCGACGCCGACGGCGTCGATCCGGCGTCGTCCGACGAGCCGCCGCACGCGGTCATGGTCAGGGCGACGGCCGTCGCGGTGGCCACGAGGGCCGAGAGGCGCGCGATGCGCACGAGGGTGCTCCCATTCGGTCGAGGACGAATGAGGTAAGCCTAACCTCGGTTCGGGCGTCCCCTTGCCGACCGGCGTGAGCGAAAGGTCACAGCGCGAGGCGGGTGCCCGTCAGGCGCTCGTAGGCCTCGAGGTAGCGGTCACGGGTGCGCTCCACGACGTCCGCCGGCAGCGCGGGCGGCGGTGCGTCGGAGGCCCGGTCCCACCCGGACGCGTCCGAGGTCAGCCAGTCGCGGACGAACTGCTTGTCGAAGCTCGGCTGCGCGCGGCCCGGCTGCCACAGGTCCGCGGGCCAGAAGCGGGACGAGTCCGGGGTCAGCACCTCGTCGCCCAGGGTGATCGCGCCGCTGGTCGGGTCGGTGCCGAACTCGAGCTTGGTGTCGGCCAGGATCACGCCGCGCTCCCGCGCGATGCCCTCGGCCCGGGCATAGACCGCCAGCGTGAGCGCGCGGAGCTCCTCGGCGACATCCGAGCCCTCCCGCTCGACGACCGCCTCGAACGGCACGTTCTCGTCGTGCTCCCCCAGCTCGGCCTTGGTCGCCGGCGTGAAGATCGGCTCCGGCAGCCGCGAGCCGTCGACGAGCCCGTCGGGCAGCGCGATCCCGGTCACCGACCCCGAGATGCGGTACTCCGCCAGGCCGGACCCGGTGAGGTAGCCGCGCGCGACGCACTCGACCGGGAACATGTCCAGGCGGCGGCAGATCATGGCGCGACCGGCGACCTCCGCCGGCACGTCCGTCGACACCACGTGGTGGGGCACCAGGTCCGCCAGCTGCTCGAACCACCAGAGGCTCAGCTGCGTGAGCACGACGCCCTTGCCGGGGATCCCTGGGGTGAGCACGTGGTCGTAGGCCGAGACGCGGTCGCTGGCGACGACGAGCACGACATCACCCAGGTCTGACGGGCTGTCCGGGAGGTAGAGGTCGCGGACCTTGCCCGAGTAGGTGGGGGTCCAGCCGGGGATCGCAGCAGTCACGGGCCTCAGTGTGCCGGATCAGACGAGGTCGTCGCCGCCCTCGAGCCCCTCCGGGATGGGCAGGCCGACCAGCCGCACGAGCCGCTCCACGGTCTCCTCGACGAACGTGTCCTCCGGCTCGTCCACGTGCGCCTCGGCCAGCAGCCGCCGCACGTGCTTCGCCTCCACGTCGACCGCGCCGACCAGCAGCGCCCACTCCGCGAACGCCTCGGCCTCGGCGTCGAGGTCGACCGGCTCGCTCTCGGTCGGGTCGTCGAAGAAGTCCCGCGGCTGGAAGCCCAGGTAGAACCGGCCGAGGCCGTCGGGCGCCGGGCGGTAGTCGACCGTGGCGATGTCCCCGTCCTGGACCTCGATGCTGAGGGTGGGGGTCGCTGCCGCGTCCCCGCCCCAGGTGCCGTCGCCGTACACGAACGTGGTGGTGGCCATCCCGCGATGATGGCACCCATGACCGAGAAATCCCTGCTCGTGGTGCTCGGCGGCCTGCCGGGCTCCGGCAAGACCACCCTCGCCCGCGCCCTCGCCCGCGAGCTGCGCGCCGTCCACGTCCGGATCGACACGCTCGAGCAGGCGATCGTGCAGTCGTCGCTCGCCGTGCCGGACGCCCAGGAGGCGGGCTACGCCGCCGGGGCGCGCGTGGCGCTCGACAACCTGCGGCTCGGGCTGCCCGTCGTCGCCGACTGCGTCAACCCCGTGCGGGCCAGCCAGGAGGGCTGGCGGTGGGTCGCCGACGAGGCTGACGCGCGGATCGTCGAGGTCCTCGTGGTCTGCTCGGACCCGGCCGAGCACAGCCGCCGGGTCGAGGAGCGCGTGGCGGACATCCCGGGGCACCGGCAGCCGACCTGGGCGGACGTCACCGCGCTGGTGCTTGATCCGTGGCCCGAGGCGACGGTGGTGGACACGGCGTTCCGCCCGGTGGGGCGCGTGGTCGCTGAGGTGCGCGGCCTGACCGGTTAGAGGTCGGCCACCGCGGCCGCGATGTCCGAGCGGTGGTGCGACCCCGGCAGCTCGATCTGCTCGACCCCCGCGTAGGCCGCGGCCCGCGCGGCGGCGAGGTCGGGGCCGGCGCCGACGACCGACAGCACGCGGCCGCCGGCGGAGACGAGGTGCGCGCCGTCGATGGCGTCGTCGTCGTCGCCGGGCGCGTTCAGCTGGAGGGCGGTGCCCGCGTGCAGGACGTGGACGCCGGGCAGCGCCTCGGCGTCCTCGATGCCGGTGATCGGGTCCCCCGAGCGGACGGCACGGGGGTAGCCGCCGGACGCGATGACGACGGTGACGGCCGCGTCGTCGCGCCACTGCAGCGGCGGCAACGTGCCCAGCGTCCCGACGGCCGAGGCGAGCAGCACGCCCGCCAGAGGCGTCGCGAGCCGCGCGAGGACCACCTGGGTCTCGGGGTCGCCGAAGCGGGCGTTGAACTCGACGACGCGCAGGCCCGTGGACGTGAGCGCGAGCCCGACGTAGAGGACGCCGGAGAACGGGGTACCGCGCCGGGACATCTCGAGGATCGTGGGGCGGGCGACCCGCTCGACCACCTCGTCGACCAGGTCGGCGGGCGCCCACGGCAGCGGCGAGTACGCGCCCATGCCCCCCGTGTTGGGGCCCTCGTCGCCGTCGAGCGCGCGCTTGAAGTCCTGCGCGGGCACCAGGGGCACCACGTCGACGCCGTCCGACAGCACGAAGAGCGAGATCTCCGGGCCGTCGAGGTAGTCCTCGATGACGATGCGCCCGTCCGGCTTGGCCAGGCAGGCGGCCGCGTGGGCGAGGGCCTGCGCGCGGTCGTCGGTCACGACGACCCCCTTGCCCGCCGCGAGCCCGTCGTCCTTGACCACGTAGGGGGCGCCGAACGCGTCGAGGCCGGCCTCGGCCTCCGCCAGGGTCGTCGCGACCCGCGGCTCGGCCGTCGGGACGCCGGCCGCGGCCATGACCTCCTTGGCGAACGCCTTCGAGCCCTCGAGCCGGGCGCCCGCGGCGGACGGGCCGAACACGGGGATCCCGACGGCGCGCACCGCGTCGGCGACGCCCGCGACCAGGGGTGCCTCGGGTCCGACGACCACGAGGTCGGCGTCCAGCGACGTGGCGAGCGCGGCGACCGCGGACCCGTCCAGCTGGTCGACGTCGTGCAGCGTGGCGAGCGCGCCGATGCCGGGGTTGCCCGGCGCGGCGTGCAGCGCGGTGACCGCGGGATCGAGGGACAGCGCGCGCACCAGCGCGTGCTCACGGGCACCGGTGCCGACGACGAGGATCTTCACGGCTCGGGAGCCTACCGACCCCGGGACGGCTCAGGCGTCGTCGAGCGGCAGCGGGAGGGCGTCGAAGTAGATGCGCACGCGCCGCCGGCCCTCGGTGTCGCCCACCGCCTTGCGCTCCTTGGCGTGCTTGAGCGCGCCGTCGATGAGCTCCTGGATCGCGAGGACGAGCTGGCCGCACTCCTCGAGCGTGAGGTCCCCCGTCGAGCGGTCGTTGAGCGACACCGCCTCCCACTCCGGGGTGTCCCCCGAGCTGAGCCACCGCTGCAGCACCTGCGCTCGCTCGGCGACGACGCCCTCGAGCAGGGCGTTCGCCGCGTCGGCCGTGCGCGGGTCGCGCAGCATGTCGCGCCCGTCGAGGCTGTAGCCGACCGCGCGCCACCAGCGGTCGCGACCACGCGCGTGCGCCGGGTCGTCCTCGACGAACCCATGCTTCTCCAGCTGGCGCAGGTGGTAGCTGGTCTGCCCGCTGCTCTCGCCCAGGTGCCGGCCCAGCTGGCTGGCGGTCGCCGACCCGTGCTCGGACAGGTAGTCGTACATCGCCATGCGCAAGGGGTGCGCCAACGCCTTGAGCTCCTCCGGCCCGATGGCGCGCGCCCGGAACGACAGGGGCTTGCTCTCGCTCATTCGCAGAGATACCTTTGCAGAGTTGTCTTTGCAGAGTTTCCTCTTCGATCGTACCGGGAGTCACCCATGAGCGAGGACGTCGCCGCGCGCGAGCCCCTCGGCCGGCGCTTCACGGCGCACCTGACCGCCACCGGCCTCGCCAACCTGGGCGACGGCATCGTGCAGACCGGCGTCCCGCTGTACGCCCTGACGCTCACCCGCTCCCCCAGCCAGATCGCTCTGCTCACCGCCGCCGCCTGGGTGCCGTGGCTGGTGCTCGGCCTGGCCGCCGGGGTGGTCGTGGACCGTCGGGACCGCAAGTACACCCAGGTGGTGGGTCTGGCCGCGCGAGCCGTGCTCCTCGCCGTGGCCGTCTGGCTGGTTGCGTCCGGGGACATGACGATCGCCGCCCTCGCGGTGATCGTGCTGGCCTACGGAGTCACGGACGTGTTCGTCGACCTCGCCGGCTCGGCGCTCGTGCCGGACATCGTGCCCCGCTCGCGCCTCGAGGCCGCCAACGGCCGCACGCTCGCCGCGCAGCAGGTCATGGCCACGTTCGTCGGCGGTCCGATCGCCGGCGGCATGCTCGCGCTGGGCGCCGGCTGGGTGTTCGGCGTCCCGGCCGGGCTCGGGGTCCTCGCGCTCCTGCTCATCGCCACCCGCATCCCGGGGACGTACAAGCACGCCGGCGCGGAGAAGCGCCGCGCGACCACCGAGATCCGCGAGGGCGTCGGCTTCCTGGTCCGGCACCCCGTCCTGCGGCCGCTGCTCGTGGCGGGCAGCGTGATGAACATGGCCAGCACCGGCTACTTCGCGGTCTTCGTGCTCTGGATGGTCGGGCCCGGCTCGCGCGTCGGCCTGGAGCCCGCGCACTACCCGCTGCTCATCTCCGTGCTAGCGGTCGGCGCGGTGCTGGGGTCGATCGCGGCCGAGCCGCTGGGGCGCCGCATCCCCGAGGTCCGCCTGCTCCTCGGCTGCTGGACCCTCGACGGCCTGCTCATGCTCGTCCCCGTGCTCTCGCCCACCGTGCCCGCGATCGGGGTCGCGCTGTTCTTCCTCGGGTTCCTCAACACCAACGGCAACGTCATCTCGCAGTCGATGCGCCAGCGCATGGTCGCCCCCGGGATGCTCGGCCGCGTCGGCGGCGCCAGCCGGACCCTCGGCTACGGCCTCATGCCGATCGGCGCCCTGCTCGGCGGGTTCGTCGCGGAGCAGTGGGGGCTGCCGGCCGTGTTCGTGGGCGCCACCGCCGTGTGCGTCGCAGCCGTCCTGTACCCGATCGCGGTCGTCCGCCAGCGCATGGTCGACGAGCTGGTCCTGCCGGAGGTCGTCGAGGAGGCGGTGCAGGAAGAGGCGCTGCCTCCCCTCACCGCCACCGTCTGATCGACCTCAGCTGAGCAGCTCGTGCCGGACGATCGTGGCCTCGCGGCCGGGACCCACGCCGATCGACGAGATGCGGACGCCGGAGATCTCCTCGAGCCGCAGCAGGTAGCGCTGCGCGTTCACCGGCAGGTCGTCGAACTCGCGCGCGCCGGAGATGTCCTCGGACCAGCCGGGCAGGTTCTCGTAGATCGGCGTCGCGTGGTGGAAGTCGGACTGGTCGTACGGCATCTCGTCGAACCGGCGGCCGTTCACGTCGTAGGCCACGGCGACCGGGATGGTGTCCCGCCCGGTGAGCACGTCGAGCTTGGTGACGACGAGGTCCGTGAGGCCGTTGACGCGGGCGGCGTACCGGACCACCACCGCGTCGTACCAGCCGGTGCGGCGCGGCCGGCCGGTGGTCGTGCCGAACTCGCCGCCCGTCTGCCGGAGCCACTCCCCGTCGTCGTCGAGCAGCTCGGTGGGGAACGGCCCCTCGCCCACGCGGGTGGTGTAGGCCTTGGCGACGGCGACGACCCGGTCGATCCTGGTCGGTCCCACGCCCGAGCCGGTGCAGGCGCCGCCCGCCGTGGCGGACGACGACGTGACGAACGGGTACGTGCCGTGGTCGACGTCGAGCATGGTGGCCTGGCCGGCCTCGAAGACGAGCGTCTTGCCCTGGTCCAGCGCCGTGTTCAGCAGCAGGGGGGTGTCCGCGACCAGCGGCTGCAGGCGGTCGGCGTGGCGCAGCAGGTCCTCGACCGTCTCCTCGACGGTGATCGCACGGCGGTTGTAGACCTTGACCAGCAGGTGGTTCTTCTGGTCGAGCGCGCCCTCGACCTTCTCCCGCAGGATCTTCTCGTCGAAGAGGTCCTGGATGCGGATGCCGACGCGGTTGATCTTGTCGGAGTACGCGGGCCCGATGCCGCGGCCCGTGGTCCCGATCCGGCGCTTGCCCAGGAACCGCTCG
The DNA here is from genome assembly GCF_056400905.1 of Cellulomonas sp. P4_H12. Taxonomy (NCBI): domain Bacteria; kingdom Bacillati; phylum Actinomycetota; class Actinomycetes; order Micrococcales; family Cellulomonadaceae; genus Cellulomonas; species Cellulomonas sp. P4_H12. Next base: position 23,736 of record NZ_JBFUKJ010000001.1, on the reverse strand, counting down.
GTCACCTTGTCGAGGGTGCGGTTGTACGGGGCGATGACGTGCGCGGCGGACGAGACCCGCAGCGCGGAGGTGTCGACGCCGCGCGCCTCGAGGGCGTCGATCTCCTCGAACAGCACGTCGATGTCGACCACGACGCCGTTGCCGATGACCGGCACGACGCCCGGCGAGAGGATGCCCGACGGCAGCAGGTGGAGCGCGTACTTCTCCCCGCCGATCACCACGGTGTGGCCGGCGTTGTTGCCGCCGTTGAACTTGACCACGTAGTCGGTGCGCGAGCCGAGCTGGTCGGTCGCCTTGCCCTTGCCCTCGTCGCCCCACTGGGCCCCGAGCACCACGACGGCCGGCATCTAGATCACCACTCTCACCTGCCTGCGGTGTGCGCTCCGACTGCCGGGCGCACGCACCGGGCGGCAGTGACCCAGTACTCCGAGAGGGTACCGGATCGTCAAGAAATGGTCATGTCACCGCAGGTTCGCGACCTCGTCGACGGACGTCCCGCTGTCCACGAGGAACTTCTCGCACCGCTCGGACTCCTCCGACTCCCCGATGGCCTCGGCGGCCTCGGCGAGCGCGAGCAGGGAGCGCAGGAAGCCCTCGTTCGGGGCGTGCGACGCCGGGATCGGGCCCCGGCCGTGCCACCCCGCGCGCCGCAGGGCGTCGAGCCCCCGGTGGTAGCCGGTGCGCGCGTACGCGTAGGCGGCGACCGGGTCGCCCTCGTCGGCGAGCGCGGACTCGGCGAGCAGGGCCCACAGCAGCGAGGACGCGGGAGCGGCCGGCACCGCCTCGCGCGGCGTCGACCCGCTGGACAGCGCGTCGCGCGCGTCGGCGTCGGGGCCGTCGGCGGGCAGGAGCGTCGGTGCGGGGCCGTCCAGGAGGTTCTCGTGGCTCATGCGCCCAGTGTGCACGCCGCGAGCGGCGCGGCTACAGTCGATCCGCCGACCTGGACCCGTGTTCGGCACGCACTCCCCCTCAGCAGACAGGGCGCGGGACATGATCGAGATCTCGACCTCCTCCACGACGACCACCCTCACCGTCGCCGGAGACCTCGACCTGGCCGAGCGCGACCAGTTCCCCGAGATCGCGGCACGCGTCGTCGGTCTGCGCCGCCAGCTCCTGGTGATCGACATGTGCCAGGTGACGTTCATGGACTCCACCGGGGCGGCGTTCCTCATCTCGCTCGCCGACGCGGGTCGCAAGCGCGGCGGCGCGACCGTGCTGCGCGGCGCGGACCCGCGCGACCTGTTCGTGATCGAGATCTGCGGCGCGCTCGAGCTGTTCCGCATCGACGCGGAGCACCACTGCGAGGCCGGCGTCACGCAGTCCGGCTTCCGTCGGCCCGACGGCGCCTCCGCTCCGGCCTGAGGCGCTACTCGCCCGGCATCGGGCCCGGCCGGACCTTCGCCCACACGAGCTTGCCGCCGCGCGACTGACGCCAGCCCCAGTCCGCCAGCCGCTCGACGATCTGCATGCCGAAGCCGCCCACGCGCCCGGGGTGGCCGTCGGTGGTGACCGGCGGCGCGGGGTTGGCGTCCTCGACCTCGATGCGCAGCCCGTCCCCCGTGTCGTAGAGCTGCAGCGACACGTGCCCGAAGCCGTGCAGCACGGCGTTGGCGACCAGCTCGGAGACGACCAGCTCGGCGCTCGCGGCGTCCTCGATCCCCCACGCCTGGCACGTGCGCACCACGGCGTGCCGGGCGCGGCCGATCGATGCCGCCTCGCTGGGCAGCGACCACCGCCGACGGCGCGGGCTGCGCGTCCGCTCGGAGGCGTCCGTCGGTGACGGGACGCGCACGACGACCACCGCGACGTCGTCCTCGGGGTGGTCCGCGAGCCTCGACAGCAGCTCCTCCCCGACGCCCGCGGCGTCCCGCGCGGTGACCGCTCCGGCCACGGCCGTCAGCGCCGCGAGGCCGTCGCGCAGGCCGCGGTCGCGCCGCTCGATGAGCCCGTCCGTGTAGTACAGGACGACGTCGCCCGGCTCGAGGTCGACCTCGGCCGTGGTGCGCGGCTCGCCGCCGAACCCGATCAGCGGGCCGCCCGCGTCGCCCAGCTGGGTGACCAGGCCGCCTCGCACGTGCAGCGCCGGCAGGTGTCCCGCGCGCGAGTACTGGAGCCGCCACGTCTCGCCCGTCCGGGTGACCGTCGACAGGACCAGCCCGGCCGCGCGCGGCACCCGCATGCCGGCCACCAGCTGGTCGACGCGCTCGAGCACCGGCCCGGGCGTCGTGATGTCGAAGATGTAGGAGCGGACCACCGACCGCAGCTGGCCCATGGAGGCGGCCGCCTCCACGTCGTGCCCGACGACGTCCCCGATGACCACGCCGACGACGTCCGGGCTCACCTGGAGCACGTCGTACCAGTCGCCACCCACCTGCGCGTTCTCGGTGTTGGGGGCGTAGTACGTCCACACGTCGAGCCCGTCGACCTCGGCCTGCTCCGGGAGCATCGCGCGCTGCAGGGTCTCCGCCAGCCGGTGCTCGCGGTCGTAGAGCCGCGCGTTGTCGATGACGAGCCCGACGCGGCGAGCCGTCAGCTCGAGCACCGTCAGGACCGACGGCTCCAGCTCGCGCAGGCCGACCCCGTCGCCCGCGTGCACCGCCAGGACACCTAGGACGCGGCGCCGGCCGGGCAGCGGGAAGACGATCAGGCGCCGGTCGTCGGGGTCCGGGGCGCTGCCCAGCGACTGGTCGACCTCGTGGGTCAGCCACGCCGAGGCGCTGCCGACGCCGTACGAGCCGCTGAGCTCGAGCTCGACGGGCCGGTCCACCTCGGCGTCGAGCAGCTGCTGGACGGCGTCGGGACGCAGGTCACGCACCACCGGGCCCTCGCCGTGCCGGGCGCCCTTGCCCGTCGCCGGATGCCCGGCGTCGATCCCGTCGGCCGCCCGCAAGCCGCCGTCGTTCAGGTAGAAGGCCGCCCACCCGACCACGGACCGGCGCAGCATGGCGGCGATCTCGCGCAGGGCGTGCGGGTCGTCGACGTCCATCAGCAGGTCGGACACCTGGGCGATGAGGCCGAGGCTGCGCCGCTCGCGCCGCTCGGCCTCGACCAGGGCCGCCTGCTCCGCATCGTGCGAGATCTGCTCGGTGAGGTCCTGCAGCGCCACGACCCAGTGCGTCAGGCGACCGTCGTCCAGCACGGGCGACAGGTGCGCGCGCGCCGCGAACTGCGACCCGTCGGCTCGGCGCAGCGTCACCACCTCCGCGACGGGCTGCTGGGTGCGGAGGGCCTGGAGGAGTCGGCCGCGCTCAGCCTGCGGAAGGGCGTTGTCGCCGACGAGGTCGGCGTGGCGCCGACGTGCCTCGTCCAGGCCGTACCCTGTCACTCTCTCGAAGGCGTCGTTGACCCACACGACGGGCAGTTCGGGCTCGGACGCATCCAGCAGGGCGATCGGCACCGAAGTAGCTCGCAGGGCGCGGTCACGGATGTCGGCGAGGTCGCGATCGGACAAAGGGGCAGCGTGGGAGTTGACCGCTACCACCTCCGATCGTCTAGCGTGCCGAACAGGGAAGTCGTCGAGAAGCCGGCACTCTCTCTGAGCGGGTGTCAGCGAAAGGAGCGCCGTGCGCGACGGTAACAGCACGACCCCCGACGGGCCTGCGGACGTCTCGAAAGGCGACCAGGGCACGGGGGTCGTCGGCGAGCCCGGGGCGGTCCACGTCATCGTGGGCACGGACGCCACGCGGATCGTGCTCTCGGGCGAGGTCGACGCCGACCTCGGCGCGGAGCTGCAGGAGGCCACCGCGGAGGCCGAGCAGGTGGGCCTGCCCATCGAGGTCGACGCCCACCACGTGACGTTCATGGACTCCTCCGGCGTCGCGTTCCTGGCGCGTCTGTCCATCAGGTCGCAGCACCGGGTCCGCCTGCTGCGGGTACCGCCCACCGTGCGGTTCCTGCTCGAGGTCACGCGCATCGGCGAGCTGCTCGACGTGGTCGAGGGCGACGAGTCGGAGTTCCAACCCGTGGGCGACAGCCAGGGCTAGACGCACGAAAGGCCCCCCCGAAGGGGGGCCTTTCGTCTTGTCAGGAGCGGTCAGGCGCCGAGCGTGTGCCCCGCCGAGCGGAGCTGCTGGGCGGCCTCCACGAGGCGCTTCGCCATGCCGGCCTCGGCCAGCTTGCCCCAGGCGCGCGGGTCATAGGCCTTCTTGTTGCCCACCTCGCCGTCGACCTTGAGCACGCCGTCGTAGTTGCGGAAGAAGTGGTCCGCCACGGGACGGCTGAACGCGTACTGCGTGTCCGTGTCGATGTTCATCTTGATGACGCCGTTGTCCACGGCCTCGGCGATCTCGGCCTCGGTCGAGCCAGAGCCGCCGTGGAACACGAGGTCGAACGGGTTCTCCTTGCCGATCGCGTCACCGACAGCCTTCTGGATCTCCGCGAGGATGGAGGGGCGCAGCTTGACCGAGCCCGGCTTGTAGACGCCGTGCACGTTGCCGAACGTGAGGGCCGTCAGGTAGCGACCCTTCTCGCCGGAGCCGAGCGCCTTGACCGTGGCCAGGCCGTCCTCGACGGTCGTGTACAGCTTGTCGTTGATCTCGGCCGTGTGGCCGTCCTCCTCGCCACCGACCACGCCGACCTCGATCTCGAGGATGGTCCGAGCCTGGCGCGAGAGCTCGAGCAGCTCCTCGGCGATGACCAGGTTCTCGTCCAGCGGGACCGACGAGCCGTCCCACATGTGCGACTGGAACGTGGGGAGCTTGCCGGCCTTAACCTGGTCGATCTCGATCGCCAGCAGCGGGCGGACCCAGGAGTCGAGGTTCTGCTTGGCGCAGTGGTCGGTGTGCAGCGCGACGGTGATCGGGTAGCCCTTGGCCACCTCGGCCGCGTAGGCGGCGAGGGCGAGCGAGCCGGCGATGCGGTCCTTCACGGTCGAGCCGGCCGCGTACTCGGCGCCGCCGACGGAGACCTGGATGATCCCGTCGGACTCGGCCTCGGCGAAGCCCTGCAGCGCGGCGGTGACGCTCTGGGACGAGGTGACGTTCACGGCCGGGTAGGCGAACTTGCCCGCCTTCGCCCGGTCGATCATCTCGGCGTACACCTCGGGGGTGGCGATGGCCATCTGCAGCATCTCCTGCGTGTCGTGGGAGGGGGTATCGCATCGATTCTGGCACGTCCGCGCCGGTGCCCGTCCGGGACGTTCTACCCCTGGACAGCGTGCTGGGCGATCCACGCGTGCATCGCGATGGCGGCGGCGGCGCCCGCGTTGATCGAGCGCGTCGAGCCGAACTGCGCGATGTGCAGGACGTCCACGGCGGCCGCTCGGGCGGCGTCGGACAGGCCCACCGACTCCTGCCCGAACAGCAGCACGCAGGCCCGCGGGAGGGGGTACCCCTCGAGCGCCACGGACCCGGGCAGGTTGTCCACGCCGAGCACGGGGACGCCCTCGCCGGCGGCCCAGGCGAGCAGCTCGTCGACCGACGCGTGGTGCCGGACGTGCTGGTACCTGTCGGTGACCATCGCGCCGCGGCGGTTCCAGCGACGGTTGCCGACGATGTGCACCTCGGCCGCCAGGAACGCGTTCGCCGTGCGGACCACCGAACCGATGTTGAGGTCGTGCGCCCAGTTCTCGATGGCCACGTGGAACGGGTGCCGGCGGGTGTCGAGGTCGGCGACGATCGCCTCGAGCGTCCAGTACCGGTACCCGTCGACCACGTTGCGCCGGTCGCCGTGCGCCAGGAGGTCGGGGTCGTAGCGCTCGCCGGAGGGCCACTCGCCCTCCCACGGCCCGACCCCGACCTCCGCGCGCTCCTCGTCCACGGGCGCCACGGTAACCGTCAGGCCAACGTCACCTCGAGCTCCACCACCGCCCAGCTCAGCGGGGGCAGTCGCAGGCTCACTCTGCCGTCGTCGGCACGCACGCCGTCCAGCCGGACGAGACCGACCCGGTCCTGGGCGTCCTGCGTGTTGGACGTGTGCCGGTCGCCGCCCTCGGGCACGGTCAGCACCTCCGCGCGCGTGACCCGCCCCGCGGCCCAGCCGCGCAGGTCGACCGTCACCTCGGCGTCCTCGTCGAGACCGCGGTGCGCCAGGAACAGCGCGACCCGCCCGTTCTCCTCGTCCCACGTGGCCGAGACGTCGACGAGGTCCACGTCGTCGAACCGGCTCGTCGCGTACCGGTCGGACGTGACGGCGGTCCGCAGCACGACCCCCTTCGCGAGGGCGGCCGTGCGCGCGAACGGCCAGAAGATCGACTGCCGCCACGCCGGACCGCCCTCCTCCGAGCGGATCGGCGCGATGACGTTGACCAGCTGCGCCTGGTTGGCGATCTTCACGCGGTCGCCGTGCCGGAGCAGGGAGTTGAGCAGGGTGCCGACGACGACCGCGTCGGTGACCGAGTACTCGTCCTCGATGATCCTCGGGTGCTCCTTCCACACGCCGGCCTTCTCGATGACGTGGGGCTGGTCCTCGGTGTCCTTGCCCGACTGGTACCAGACGTTCCACTCGTCGAACGAGAGGTCGATGAACTTCTTGTGCTTGCCCCGGGCGCGCACGGCGTCGGCCGTGGAGACCACCGACTCGATGAAGTAGTCCATGTCCACGGCGCTGGCCAGGAAGCTCGCGTGGTCGCCGTCGTGCTCCTGGTAGTAGGCGTGCAGCGAGACGTAGTCGACCTGGTCGTAGGTGTGCCCGAGCACCGTCTGCTCCCACGCGCCGAACGTCGGCATGGACGAGCCCGACGAGCCGCAGGCGACCAGCTCGATGCTGGGGTCCACCAGCCGCATGGCCTTGGCCGCCTCGACCGCGAGCCGGCCGTACTCGTCGGCGGTCTTCGCCCCCATCTGCCACGGCCCGTCCATCTCGTTGCCCAGGCACCACAGGCGGATGTCGAACGGGTCGTCGTGGCCGTTCTTGCGGCGCCGGTCCGACAGCTCCGTGCCGCCGGGGTGGTTGGCGTACTCGACCAGCGCGCGAGCCTCGTCGACGCCGCGCGTGCCCAGGTTGACGGCCTCCATGACCTCGACCCCGGCCACCCGCGACCAGTCGACGAACTCGTGCAGGCCGAACGCGTTGGTCTCGACCGTGTGCCAGGCGCCGTCCAGGCGTCGCGGGCGGTCCGGGCCGACGCCGTCCTCCCAGTTGTACCCGGACACGAAGTTGCCACCGGGGTACCGGATGACGGTCGCGCCCAGCTTCTTGACCAGGTCCAGGACGTCGCGACGGAAGCCCTGCTCGTCGGCCGTGGCGTGGCCGGGCTCGTAGATGCCGGTGTAGACGCACCGGCCCATGTGCTCGACGAACGACCCGAAGATCCGTCGGGGGACCTCGCCGACGACGAAGTCGCGGTCGAGCGTGACACGTGCGCGGGACATGGAGCTCCTTGGGTTGTGCGAGACGGGCGAGCTACTGGCCGCCGAAGCCGGTGGTGGCGAAGCCCTTGATGATCTGGCGCTGGAAGAAGAGGAAGACGACCACCAGCGGGATCGCCGCCAGCACGGCCGACGCCATGACCTGCGCGTACTGCAGGCCGTAGGCGCTCTTCACGGTCTGCAGCCCGACGGGCAGCGTCATGAGCCTCGAGTCGCTCGTGGCGATGAAGGGCCAGAGGAAGTTGTTCCACGCCGCGATGAACACGAAGATCGCCACGGCCGCGAGGATGGGCCGCGACAGGGGCAGCACGATCGACCAGAACACCCGCAGGCGTCCGGCACCGTCGATGCGGGCCGCGTCCTCGAGCTCGATCGGCACCTGGTCGAAGAACTTCTTGAGGATGAACACCATGGCCGGGGCGACGACCTGGGGCAGGATGATCGCCCAGTAGGTGTCGACGAGGTTGAGCGTGAGCATCTCGTAGAACAGCGGGACGATCAGCACCTGCGGCGGGATGATGATCGACGCGATCATCCCCCAGAACAGCCAGCGGCGGCCCGCGAAGTCGAGCCGGGAGAACCCGTAGGCGGCCAGCGCCGACACCACCAGCGTGATGAGGGTGATCGCGGTCGCGGTGACCAGGCTGTTCCAGGTCCAGAGCGGGATGTTCCCCTGGCTCAGCACGCTCTCGTACGCCTGCGTGGAGAAGCCGGCCTTCGGGAAGAACGACACGGGCGTCGCAGCGGCGTCCGTCTCGGTCTTGAACGAGGTGACGAGGGCCCACAGGAAGGGCAGCAGCCACAGGACGGCGAGCACGACGAGGGCGACGAGCGCGCCGATGCGGCCCGGGCTGGCGAAGCGCTCCCCGATGCGCAGACCTGCGCGCTCGGCGAACCGGCCGCGGGGGTGGTGGACGACGCGCTCGGTGGTGGGCTCGGTGGCGATGGCGGTCATCAGGCGCTCCTACGGGACGTCAGCCGGACCTGGCCGATCGAGATGATGACGATGAGGGCGAAGAAGATGTACGCGATGGCGGACGCGTACCCGAACCGGTAGCCGGTGAAGCCGGTCTCGAAGATGTACATGACGACCGGCCGGGTGACGCCGGCGGGACCGCCGTTGGTCATGACGTAGATCTGGTCGAAGACCTTCAGCGAGGCCAGGATCTGCAGCATCATGATCAGCACCGTGGTGGGGCCCAGCTGCGGGACGGTGATCGAGCGCAGCTGCCGCCACCTGCCCGCACCGTCGAGGGCCGAGGCCTCGTACTGCTGCTCCGGGATGTTCTGCAGGGCCGTGAGGTAGAGCAGGAAGTTGAACCCGACGGTCCACCACGTGGTCATGACGACCACGGCGAGCATGGCCCACGTCGGATCTTGCAGCCAGGCGACCGGATCGACCCCGAAGGCGCCGAGCAGGTAGTTCACGAGCCCGAGCTGTGGGTTGTACATCCAGATCCAGATCTGCGCGGCGACGGTCGACGCGAGCAGGAACGGCATGAAGAACGAGAGCCGCCACAGCCACTGGCCGGGCAGACCCTGGTGCACGAGCAGAGCGAGCACCAGCGCGACGATGACCAGCGGGATCGTCGACAGCACCGTGAACCACAGGGTGTTGAGCAACGAGCGCCACATGATCGGGTCGCGCAGCGCCTCGGCGTAGTTGGCGAAGCCGATCAGCTGACCGTTCGCGCCGGTGATGCTCTCGCCGGTGAAGCTGAGGTAGAAGCCGTGGACGAGCGGCCAGATGAGGAACATCGCGAAGACGATGACGAAGGGCGCGACGAACGCCCAGCCGATCCGGTTGTTGCGTGCGCGGGCGTCACGCGCGCCGGACCGGACCTGCTCCGTCGAGCCTGCGCGCGTGCCGGTGGCGACGCTGAGAGCTGCGGTGGACATGTTCGACTCCTTCCGGTCAGACGGGGTTCGGCTTGGCGAGCTGGACGTTCACGCGGCGGACGAAAGCGTTGAAGCCGTCCGCGGCGTCGGACTTGTCGAGGTAGACGCCCTGGACGGTCTCGAGGAAGTAGTTCTGGAAGTCGCTGCCCGAGCCCGTGAACCACGCCTCGGGGTCGTAGTTGAGGATCTCGGCGGCCGGCGCGTAGTGGGCCTGCGGCAGGAGCGCCTGGTACTCGGGGCTCTGCACGACCGGCTGGAACGCGGGGATGTGCCCGGCCTCGGCCCACGCCAGCGAGCTCGTCAGGATGTCCGCCACGAAGCGGTACGTCTCCTGGCGCTGCTGCTCGTTCGGGCTCGACTGGTGCGGGAGCGTGAACGCGTGCGAGTCCGCGTACGCGGCCGGGGTGCCGAACAGGGTCGGGATCGGCTGGGCGTCGAAGTTGATGCCGGCGTTCTTGGCGGTCGGCAGCTCCCACACGCCGGTGAAGAACATGCCGCTCTCCCCCGACATGAACTCGGAGACTGCCGTGCCGTAGTCGCCGCTCGCGGTGCAGATCGTGCCGTCCAGCAGCTGCTGGACGAACTGCAGGGACGACACCGCGGCGTCCTGGTCGACCTCGGCCCGCGGGCCGGAGAGGTCGAAGTCGGCGCCGTGCTGCTTGTAGAACGTGTAGAACAGCCGCCACATCTGGGCGCCGTCACCGAGGTAGCCGTAGGAGAGCCCGTGCTTGCCCGTGACCGACTGCATGGCCCGGGCGACCTCGAGGAACTGGTCCGGGCTGTCGATCGGCGCGAGCTGCCCGTCGGGCCCGAGGACCCCGGCCTTCTCGGCCACGTCGAGGTTGTACATCATGATGAACGGGTGCGAGTCGAGGGCGATGGAGTACTGCTTGCCGTTCAGCCCGCCCTTGGCCCACACGCGGTCGAGGAAGTCCGACTGCTGCACCCCGTTCTCGGCCAGCAGGTCGAGGTCCCAGGGATCGAGCAGGCCGCCCGGTGCGTACCCGGCCACGCGTGACGCGTGCATGATCGCGGTGTCGGGGGCGCGACCGCCCACGCTGGCCATGGCCAGCTTGGTGTAGTACGGCGCGCCCCAGGCCAGCACGGTCTGGGTGGCTTCATAGCCGTGGTGCAGGGCGTTGACCTCGTCGACGAGGCCCGCCATGTTGATGCCGTCACCGCCGCTGAGCAGGTGCCAGAACGCGAGCTGGCGGACACCGTCCGCGGCCGTGGCGCTCGGGGCGCAGCCGGCGAGCGAGCCGATCGCGGCGACGCCGCCGACGGCTGCGAGGGAGCCGACCAGCATCTGGCGGCGAGTGATGCCCTGTCCGGGCGGGGGTGGTGCCGCGAGCGTGCGCGGCCGATGGTGCAGTGCCATGCCCTCACTCCTTCGTGAGACACAACTTCCGGTGCAGGTCCGGCGTCGTTGCCGTGCCCGATTCGTAGCATTACATCGTTGGAATGGATCCGCAACAAGGACCGCGCGACACGAGTCAGGCGTGTCGTGACCTCAGCCGGTGCTGGCGCGGACGACCAGGGTGTGCGGAAAGACGATCTGCCGGGCCGGGCGCCGCGGGTCGTCGATGCGGTCGCTGAGCAGGTCCAGCGCGGTCGTCGTGTAGGACCGCAGGTCGAAGGCCACGGTCGTCAGCGGCGGCACCGCGTAGCGGGCCCCGTCGAGGTCGTCGAAGCCCGCGACCGCGACGTCGTCGGGCACCCGCAGACCTCGCTCCCACAGGACGCTGAGCACGCCGAACGCCATCGAGTCCGTGAAGCAGAAGAAGGCGTCGGGCACCTCGTGGGTGGCCAGGAACGCGCGCGTCGCGGCGACGGCCTCCGCCGTGGTCCAGGCGGCCGTGGGGATCTCGAGCGCCGGGTCGTGGACAGCTCCGGCGGCCGCGAGCGCCAACCGGTACCCCTCGGTGCGCTGTCGCGCCGCCGCCGTCTCGATCAGGCCCGGCGGCCCGACGATCGCGATGCGCCGCCGGCCGGTCGACAGCAGGTGCTCGGTCATGTCCTGCGCCGCCTGCACGCTGTCGACGCCGACATGGTCGGCACGGTCCTGGACCACCTCGCCGATGAGCACGGTCGGGGGCAGCGGACCCGCGACCACCGGCACCACCGAGTCCTCGAGCGACACCGGGTTGAGCACGAGCCCGTCGACCAGGTGCGACCGGGCCCGCGACAGCAGGTCGCGCTCGCGTGCGGGCTCGGCGGCGGTCTCCTCGATCTGGACGGACCAGCCCCGCGCGTGCCCCTCCTCGACGAAGTGGTGCGCGAGCTCGGCCGAGTACGCCGTGGACAGGTCCGGCAGCGCGAGCGCGATGAGGCCGTACCGCCCGTTGCGCAGGCCGCGGGCGCCGAGGTTGGGGACGTAGTCGAGGTCCGCGAGCGCGCGCTCCACCCGCTCGCGGGTCTCCGGGCGCACGAAGACGACGCCGTTGATCACGTTGGACACGGTCTTCGGCGAGACGCCCGCCCGCGCTGCGACATCCTTCACCGTGGCCCGCACGGCGCCATTGTTCAGCATGTTCCCTGCTCGTGGTCCGCGTCGCGGGGCACATGGTCCGCACAACCTGCTCCCCGGCCGGCCACGAACCGCCCCGTAGGCTGGCGCCATGCTGATGACGACCGCACTCTCGGCCGCCGGACCGGTCGCGGCCCTGGGCCCCGACTTCCTCGACCCCCAGCACCTCATCGACTCGTTCGGCACCTGGGTGCTGCTGGGCATCATGGCGATCGTCTTCATCGAGGTCGGCCTGCTGTTCCCGATCCTGCCCGGCGACTCTCTGCTGTTCACGGCGGGGGCCCTGGTGGCGCAGGACAACCTCGAGATCAAGATCAGCATCGGCGCGCTCGTCGCGATCCTCATCCTCACCGCCTACGCGGGCACGCAGACGGGCTACCTGATCGGCCGCACGCTCGGGCCGAAGGTGTTCGCCAAGCCCGACTCGCGGTTCTTCAAGCAGAAGTACATCGACCAGACGTACGCGTACTTCGACCGGTACGGCGGCCGGACGCTGATCGTCGCGCAGTTCATCCCGTTCGTGCGCACGTACGCCTCCGTCGCGGCCGGCGTCGGCAAGATGCCCTACCGGCACTTCGCGCTCTTCAACGCGATCGGCGTGATCCTCTGGGCGGGCGGCGTCACCGTGCTCGGGTACCTGCTCGGGAACATCGCGTTCATCCGCGACAACATCGAGGCACTTCTGATCCTCGTCGTCTTCATGTCGGTGGTGCCGGTGCTCATCGAGGTGTGGCGCAAGCGCCGCCACCAGAAGACCGGGGAGATCACGCAGGACGGGCGCGACCTGCGCTACGACGAGCAGGCCGAGCGCGACGAGGTCGAGCGCAAGGCGTTCGGCGCATGACGCACCACGGCCCCCGGGAGATCCGGTCCTGGCTGTCCGACATGGACGGCGTCCTCGTGCACGAGGGCACGGCGCTGCCCGGCGCCGCCGAGTTCGTGCGGGCGCTGCGCGACAACGACCGCCCGTTCCTCATCCTCACCAACAACTCGATCTTCACCACGCGCGACCTGCGGGCCCGGCTCGCCGCGTCCGGGATCGACGTGCCCGAGGACGCGATCTGGACCTCGGCCCTGGCCACGGCGCAGTTCCTGGTCGACCAGATGCCGAACGGGTCCGCGTACGTGATCGGCGAGGCCGGGCTCACCACCGCGCTCTACGAGGCGGGCTACACCCTGACGGCCGCGCAGCCCGACTTCGTGGTGCTCGGCGAGACGCGTACCTACTCGTTCGAGGCGATCACCCAGGCCATCCGCCTGATCCAGGGCGGGGCCCGGTTCATCGCCACCAACCCCGACGTCACCGGGCCGTCCGCGGACGGCGACCTGCCGGCCACGGGCGCCGTCGCCGCCATGATCAGCGCGGCGACGGGGCGGCAGCCGTACTTCGTCGGCAAGCCCAACCCGATGATGATCCGGTCCGCGCTCAACCGCATCGACGCGCACTCGGAGACCACCGTGATGGTCGGCGACCGGATGGACACCGACGTCGTGTCCGGGATCGAGGCCGGGCTGCGCACGTTCCTCGTGCTCTCCGGGTCGACGCGCCTGGCCGACGTCGAGAGCTTCCCGTTCCGGCCGACCGAGATCCTCGACTCGGTGCAGGACCTGGTCGAGCGGGTCTAGAAGCTGACCTCGGGGGCCGCGCGCACGCTGGGCTCGTCGGCCTCGAAGTACTCGGCGCGCTCGAAGTGGAACCCGCCGGCGATGAGGTTGGAAGGGAACGACTCGACCTTGGTGTTCAGGCTGCGGACGTTCGCGTTGTAGAACCGGCGGCCCGCGGCGATGCGGTCCTCGGTGTTGGTGAGCTCGGCCTGCAGCTGCTGGAAGTTCTCGCTGGCCCGCAGCACCGGGTAGTTCTCGGCGACCGCGAACAGGCGGCCGAGCGCCTGGGTCAGCTGGTTCTCCTGGGCGGCCTGCTCGGCCGGGCTGGACCCGGCGCCGGCCGCGGCCGCGCGGGCGCGAGCGACCTCCTCGAACACGCCCTTCTCGTGGGCCGCGTACCCCTTGACCGACTCGACGAGGTTGGGGATCAGGTCGTGCCGGCGGTGCAGCTCGACGTCGATCTGCCGCCAGGCCTCCTGGACCAGGTTCCGCAGGCGCACGAGGCCGTTGTAGGTGCTGACGGCCCAGATGACCGCGATCACCACGATCACGGCAATGACGATCAGGACGATGACACCGGTGCTCACTGGAGGGCCTCTCGGAGGTCGGGCAGGTCAGCCGATCGTAGCGTCGAGCGGGTCGTAGCCGTGGTCCTGCCAGACGTGCCGTGGGATCGAGCGGACCACGGCGGCGAGCAGGTCGAGGCGGGACGCCAACCGGTCGAGGTCGGTGCTGCCCGACTCCCACGACAGGATCTGGGTGCCCTCGATCCGCCACGGGATGCCCTGGGCGTCGGCGCGCAGCAGCCGCTCCATCAACCGCGGGTGCAGGATCGCGTGGCCCACGCGCTCGTCGTCGGCGGCCACCCGGTACGCCTGGTTGAACGCCTCCGACTCGAGCTGCAGGTCGCGGGCGCCCACCAGCTTCGCCAGCTCGGCGCCGAGCCCCTCGGGCGTGACCTCCACGGTGGGCAGGAAGGCCGGCAGCCCGAGGGCCACCACGTGCGCGGTGTGCGAGGTCGCGCTCTTCCCGCTGCCCGTCACCCAGCCGTAGGTGAAGGACAGCGCGGGCATGGTCGCGTACGTGCCGCGCAGCACCTCCTTCGCGGTCTTGCCGTGCCCGACCCCGAACGGCTGGTCGCGAGAGAGGTCGACCAGGGAGCGGTCGGACTCCTGGTAGGTCCACCCGGTCGCGGCCGCCCACTGCTGGAACCGCTCGTGCCGCTTGCGCTGCAGCCAGACGGAGAGGACCAGCAGGCCGATGACGCCGATCACGACGAGGGCGACCAGCACACCGCCCACGGGGTCAGGCCAGGCCGAGGTCGGACAGGCTGAACAGGTAGTGGTACGGCACCCCGAGCGCCTCGATCTTGGCCTGCGCACCGGTGGCGCGGTCGACGATCACCGCGACGCCCAGCACCTCGGCGCCGGCCTCGCGAGCCGCCTCGACCGCGGCGATGGGCGAGCCGCCGGTCGTCGACGTGTCCTCGAGGACCACGACCTTGCGGCCCGCGATGTCGGGGCCCTCGATCCGACGCTGCATGCCGTGGGCCTTGGCCTCCTTGCGGACGACGAACGCGTCGAGGTCCTGGCCGCGGGAGGCGGCGGCGTGCAGGAGAGACGTCGCGACGGGGTCCGCGCCGAGGGTCAGGCCGCCGACGGCGTCGATCTCCGCGGTGCCGAGCCCGACCTCCTCCAGCCGGTCGAGCAGCAGGTGCCCGATCAGTGGGGCGGCGCGGTGGTGCAGCGTGACGCGGCGCAGGTCGACGTAGTAGTCGGCCTCACGGCCGGACGACAGCGTGACCTTCCCGTGCACGACCGCGAGGGTCTTGATGAGCTCGAGCAGCTGCTCGCGGGGCGTCGGGGAGAGGTCGGTGCTCACGGCGGTCAGGCTACCGGGGAGCCGGGCTCACTCGGCCGCGGCCACCTCGGCGTCCTGGTCCTGAAGCGCCCGCCGGTAGCGGCCGAACGCGCGCACGGCGCTGCGCGGGGCCAACCGGGCCGCCGCCGACAGGGTGCGGTAGCGCAGGCTCGGCGTGGAGATGACGGCACCGCGGCGCACGTCGGCGAGGCCCGTCGCCACGACGTCCTCGGCGTTCAGCCACGCGATCTCGGGGTACGCGGCCGTGTCGATCGCGCCGCGCTCGTGGAACTCGGTGTGCACGAAGCCCGGGCACAGGGCCGTCGCCGTGACCCCGGTGCCGCGCAGCTCGACGGCGAGGCCCTCGGTGAACACGCGCACCCACGCCTTGTGCGCGGAGTACGTGCCCGAGGCGAGCAGGGCGGCGACGGAGGCGACGTTGAGGATGGCGCCGCGACCACGCGGGACCATCGCCCCGGCGGCGGCGTGCGACAGGACGAGCACGGCCGTGACCATGACCGCGAGCGCCGACTCCTCGGCGTCCAGGTCACCGTCGACGAACCGCTGGTTCAGCCCCAGGCCCGCGTTGTTCACGAGCAGGCCGACCGGGCGCTCGGTGGCACGGAGGCGGTCCGCGACGCGCTCGACGTCGGCGCGCACGGAGAGGTCGGCCACCAGGACCTCGGCGCGGATGCCCGCGGCGGCCTCGAGCTGCGCGGCGAGGCGCGTCAGCCGCTCCTCGTTGCGCGCCACGAGGACGACGTCGTGCTTGGCCGTGGCCAGCTGCCAGGCGAACTCCAGACCGAGTCCGGCGGACGCGCCGGTGATGAGTGCGGTTGCCATGAGGAACACCCTACGGAGCCGCCCCGCTCCGACGCGCGCGCTGCATGTCGGGCGACCAAGCACTGAGGGTCATCATCGACGCTCGTAGCGGCCTGTGGATCGGGGCGACCCGGGCGTCGGGAGCGGCACGTAGGGTGTGCGCGTGACTGACGGGTGGGGTGGCGACGTGCCGGACTGGCCTCTCGACGAGGAGCCGCCGTTCGACCCGGCCTACGACGCCGCGCCGCCCGAGCACGACGACCCGCGGGCCGCCTCTCCCGGCGCCGCCCGCCGCGATCGGCCGGCACCCCCGCCGCGGCCGGACATCCCGCGCGAGGTCGCCCAGGTGCTCGACCCCGAGGCCGCGCTGGCGGCCGCGGCCGCGGTGCTGCACACCGTGTGGGGGTACGACGCCTTCCGCGGCGAGCAGGCCGAGATCATCGACACCGTCGTGCGCGGCGGCGACGCGCTGGTGCTCATGCCGACCGGCGGCGGCAAGTCGCTCTGCTACCAGGTGCCGGCGCTGGTCCGGCAGGGCACGGGCGTCGTCGTCTCGCCCCTGATCGCGCTCATGCAGGACCAGGTCGACGCGCTGTCCGCCCTGGGCGTGCGCGCGGGGTTCCTCAACTCGACGCAGCAGTCGTTCGAGCGGCGCACGGTCGAGGACGCGTACCTGGCGGGCGAGCTCGACCTGCTCTACCTCGCACCCGAGCGGCTGCGCGTGCGCGAGACCATCGAGCTGCTGGACCGCGGCACCGTCGCGCTGTTCGCCATCGACGAGGCGCACTGCGTGTCCCAGTGGGGGCACGACTTCCGGCCCGACTACCTGCAGCTGTCGATGCTGCACGAGCGCTGGCCCGAGGTTCCGCGGATCGCGCTCACGGCCACGGCCACCGAGCAGACGCACGCGGAGATCGCCCAGCGGCTCCAGCTCGGGGACGCCCGGCACTTCGTCGCCAGCTTCGACCGGCCCAACATCCAGTACCGGATCGCACCCAAGGACAAGCCGCGCGACCAGCTGCTCAACCTCTTGCGCACCGAGCACGAGGGCGACGCGGGCATCGTCTACTGCCTGTCGCGCAACTCCGTCGAGCAGACCGCGCAGTTCCTGGTCGACCACGGCGTGCCGGCGCTGCCGTACCACGCGGGCCTCGACCGGCAGGTGCGCGCGCGGAACCAGTCCCGGTTCCTGCGCGAGGACGGCATCGTCATGGTCGCGACCATCGCGTTCGGCATGGGCATCGACAAGCCCGACGTGCGCTTCGTCGCCCACCTCGACCTGCCCAAGTCCGTCGAGGGCTACTACCAGGAGACGGGGCGCGCGGGCCGCGACGGCCTGCCGTCGACCGCGTGGCTCGCGTACGGGCTGGCCGACGTCGTGCAGCAGCGCCGGATGATCGACACCTCCGAGGGCGACGCCGCGCACAAGCGGCGGCTGACCGCGCACCTCGACGCCATGCTCGCGCTGTGCGAGACGGTGTCGTGCCGGCGCGTGCAGCTGCTCAACTACTTCGGCCAGCCCTCGGAGCCGTGCGGCAACTGCGACACGTGCCTGACGCCGCCGGAGTCGTGGGACGGGACCGTCGCCGCACAGAAGCTGCTCTCCACGGTCGTGCGGCTGGAGCAGCGCGGCCAGCGGTACGGCGCGGGGCACCTGGTCGACATCCTGCTCGGCAAGGAGACGCCGCGGGTCACGCAGCTCGGGCACCAGTCGCTGTCGACGTTCGGCGTGGGCAAGGACCTCTCCGACGGCGAGTGGCGCGGGGTGGTCCGGCAGCTGCTCGCCCTGGAGCTGCTCGGGGTCGACAGCGACGGCTACGGCACGCTGCGGCTGACCCCGGACAGCGCCGACGTGCTGCGCGGGGCCCGTGAGGTCCGGCTGCGGCGTGAGGCCGAGAAGGTCGTGCGGTCGCGCGGGTCGCGCTCCAGCCGCCCGACCGCCGCGGCGGACCTGTCGGACGACGCGCTCGAGCTGTTCGAGGTGCTGCGGGCCTGGCGGGCCGGCGTCGCCAAGGAGCAGGGCGTCCCCGCCTATGTGGTGTTCCACGACGCGACGCTGCGCGAGGTGGTCACTCAGCGGCCGACGTCGCTGGAGCAGCTGGGCGGGATCAGCGGGATCGGTGCGGCCAAGCTCGAGCGGCACGGGCCCGGGCTGCTGGCGGCACTGGCCGCGGTCGGCGAGGTGGCCTGACAGCCCCTCGGGCATGCCACGATGCGAGCCATGTTCCGGTACGAGCCCGACCCGCGCGTCGGTGACTGGCTGAGCCCGCGGCTCGGCCCGTTCGGTGCGGTCGTCGGCTCCCTGGTGCCCCGGGGCTTCGAGGCCTACGCGCGCGTCCTGCACCCGATGTACGACGCCGACTTCGCGCCGGTCTCGTGGGCGGAGGTCGCCGCGACGACCGGGCGCGTTCTTCACCCCACGGCCCAGGCCTGGCGGTTGGCCCGCCGCTCGGACGTGCACGCCGGGCGACCCGCGACGGAGCCCGGGGTGGCCGGCGATGCCCCGGAAACGGACGTCGAGTGGCCCGGTGGCGATCCCGCCGAGGGCTCCCTCCCGCCCGCCCAGCTCCGGGCGCTGTCCCGGGTCCTGGCCCAGCACACCGACGGGGACCTGGTCGCGGCTTTCTGGGAGGGTTCGGGCTGGGACGTCGGGATGCAGGTGGTGGCGTGGTGGTCCGACGACCCCGACGCGACGCCGCCCCCGCCTCGCCGCGCGCCCGACGAGCTCGCGCCCGAGGTGCTGCACGGCCCGAAGCTCGAGCTCCCATGCCGGGCCCACGTGTTGTTCCGCGCGGCGACCGTCGATCTCGAGGCGCTGGCCGACGGGCGAGCCACGGCCGATGTCGACCCGTTCCACCCCGGGTGGCGCACGCCGAACCTGCTCTGGCCCGACGACCACGCATGGTGCCTGGCCACGGAGGTCGATCTCGACTCGACCGTGGTCGGCGGCACCCGGGCGCTGGTCGACCACCTGCTCGCGACGCCCGACCTCGAGGTCCTCGAGGTGACGGAGGCGGACTCGCTGGGCTGGTACGACGACGGCGTCAACGCGCCCTGATCACACCCCGAACCGGCGGCGCTGGAGCTCGCGGACCTCGTCCACCAGGTCGGGGACGGGCCCCTCGACGGGGATGCCGGGCGCAACGGTGCGGATCGAGAGCGGGGCGACCGCGGCAGGGGGGACGCCCCACTCGGCCAGCCAGCTGCCCGTCTGCGCGGACGACGTCACGTAGACGATCCGACCCAGACCGACCCAGGCGTGGGCGGCCGAGCACATCGGGCAGTGCTCGCCCGAGGTGTACACGGTCGACGCGGCGCGCTCGTCCGGCGTGAGGTGGTTCGCCGACCACCGGGCGATCTCGAACTCCGGGTGCCGGGTCTCGTCGCCGTCCTTGACGCGGTTGCGATCCTCGAAGCGCACCTGCCCGGCGGCGTCGACCAGGACGGAGCCGTAGGGCTCGTCGCCGTCGTCGAGGGCCTCGCGCGCGAGCTCGACCGCGCGGCGCAGGTGGACCAGGTCCGTCTCGGTGATCGTCACGCGCCCACCCTGCCAGAGCGGGCCGGTCAGGGGACGACGCGCAGCGGCGCCTGGCCGGAGTCGACCAGCACGTGGATACGGTGGACGACACAGCACGCCGGCGACGCGGCCGACGACGGAACGATCGCCGACGGTGTCGTCGGCGGGACGGAGCAGGCATGCCCATGGACCTCCCCGACCTGACGCAGGGCGACCTCGCCGGCACCTCAGCCGGCAGCGCGATCCGGAGCGCAGAGGTGCTGGTGAGCAGCCCAGACCGGAACTTCGTCACCCTGCGGATCACCACGCAGGACGGCGTGGTGGGTCTCGGGGACGCGACGCTGAACGGCCGCGAGCTGGCGGTGGCGTCGTACCTGGCCGACCACGTGGTGCCGCTGCTCATCGACCGCGACGCCCACCGGATCGAGGACACCTGGCAGTTCCTCTACCGCTCGGCCTACTGGCGGCGCGGGCCGGTGACCATGGCGGCGATCGCCGCGGTCGACGTCGCGCTCTGGGACATCAAGGCCAAGGTGGCGGGGCTGCCGCTCTACCAGCTCCTCGGCGGCGCGAGCCGGCACGGGATCATGGCGTACGGCCACGCGAGCGGGCGCGACCTGCCCGAGCTGTTCGACTCGATCCGCAAGCACCAGGACCTCGGGTTCCGCTCGATCCGCGTGCAGACCGCGGTGCCGGGCATCGACGCGGTCTACGGGGTCGCGGCGCAGCCGTCGTCGTCGGGGCGCTACGACTACGAACCCGCGCAGCGCGTGCCGCTGCCCGTCGAGGAGGACTGGGACACCCGCGCCTACCTGCGCCACATCCCGAGCGTGTTCGAGGCGGTCCGCAGCGAGTTCGGACCAGAGCTGCCCCTGCTGCACGACGGGCACCACCGCATGACGCCGATCCAGGCGGCCCGCCTGGGCAAGGACCTCGAGCCGTACGACCTGTTCTGGCTGGAGGACTGCACGCCGGCCGAGAACCAGGAGGCGCTGCGGCTGGTCCGCCGGCACACCACCACGCCGCTGGCCATCGGCGAGGTGTTCAACACCGTGTGGGACTACCAGACGCTGGTGCGCGAGCAGCTCATCGACTACGTGCGGTCCGCGGTCACGCACACCGGCGGCATCTCCGCGCTGCGCAAGATCCTCGACTTCGCCGCGCAGTACCAGATCAAGTCCGGCATCCACGGCCCCACCGACATCTCCCCCGTCGGCATGGCCGCCGCGCTGCACCTCGACCTCGCGATCCACAACTTCGGCATCCAGGAGTACATGCAGCACGGCGCCCGGACCAACGAGGTGTTCCGGCAGTCCTTCACGTTCGCGGACGGCTACCTGCACCCCGGGAACGAGCCGGGACTCGGGGTGACCTACGACGACGAGGTCGCGGCTGCTCACCCGTACCAGCCGGCGTACCTGCCGTTCAACCGGCTCAAGGACGGCACGGTGCACGACTGGTGACGTCGGGATCCAGAGGATCGGCCGATGATTCGTCGGCAGGACGCCGAATCCCGGCGGGTCGGACTGCTGGCGCCGCTCCGGCATCCCCGACGCCACGGGGGCGCACGATCTCCTGACCTGGCGCAGACTCGGGGCATGCCCACCAGCACCCAGGTCCAGCTCGTCCGTCGGCCGCAGGGGTGGCCCGTGCACGAGGACTTCCGCACGGTCACCGTCGAGCTGCCCGACCTGGGCCCGGACCAGGTGCGGGTGGCGAACGAGTTCCTCTCCGTCGACCCGTACATGCGCGGCCGGATGAACGACGTCGAGTCGTACACGCCGCCCTTCGCGCTGGGCGAGACCATGACCGGCGGCGCGGTGGGGCGGGTGGTCGCGTCGACGTCGGATGCCGTCCCCGTGGGCGCAGCGGTCACGCACGACCTCGGCTGGCGGGACGTCGCGCAGGGCGACGCCAGCCGGTTCCGGGTGGTCGACGACGGCGTGCCCCTGTCGGCGTATCTCGGGGTGCTCGGGATGACGGCGTTCACCGCGCACCTCGGACTCCTGGAGATCGCGCAGATGAAGCCCGGCGAGGTCGTGTTCGTGTCGGGGGCGGCCGGCGCGGTCGGGTCGATGGTCGGACAGATCGCGCGGCTCAAGGGCGCGTCACGCGTGATCGGGTCGGCGGGGTCGCCCGCGAAGGTCGCGCTGGTGCAGGAGAAGTACGGGTTCGACGCGGCCTTCAACTACAAGGACGGGCACGTCTACCAGCAGCTCCGGCGAGCGGCGCCGGACGGGATCGACGTGTACTTCGACAACGTCGGCGGCGTGCACCTCGAGGCGGCGCTGGGCACGCTGAACCGGGACGGGCGGGTCGCGATGTGCGGCTCGATCTCCGGGTACAACGAGGAGCACGCACCGCCCGGACCGCGGAACCTGTCCCGGATCACCCAGCAGGGGCTCACCCTGCGAGGCTTCACCGTCGGGTTCCACACCCAGCACTACCCGGCGTTCCTCGCCGACATGCGGGAGTGGTTCACCACCGGGCAGATCGCCTACGACGAGACCGTGATCGACGGCCTGGACCACGCCGTCGACGCGTTCCTCGCGATGATGCGCGGCGAGACCACGGGCAAGACCGTCGTCAGTCTGTGAACCGCTGCGCTACTCCGGCCGCGACGGCCCCGACGAGGTCTGCCCCGTGCTCGAGGAACGTCTCGCGCGCGACCGCACCGAGGCCGCTGACGTCGCCTCGGTGCATCGCCGCCACGATCACCCCCACCCGACGTGACTCGACGCCGGAGTCGGCACCGACGAGGGTGCGCACCCGGGTCAGGTGCACGCGGTAGCGGTCGACGCTCTCGACCAGGATGGAGTTCCCGCACCGCGCCAGCAGGAGGTCGAAGAAGCCCGGTCCGCTGCGCCTCGGGGGAATCTCCCCGAAGGTGAGCGTGCCGCCAGACCTGCGCTCGATCCCTTCCAGGTCCGCGTCGGTCACGTGCTCGGCGGCGAGCCGGGCGGCAAGGCCGAAGAGCTCGGCGAGCACGACGACGATCTCATGCAGTCGCACGGGGTCCAGAGGCGTGACCGTGTAACGACGACCGACGTCGATGCGGACCAGGTCGAGCTCCGCGAGTCGCTGCAGGACCTGCCGCACCGGGGTGCGTGACACCCCCAATGTCGCGGCCAGGTCCGCCTCCGTGAGGACCTCGCCGGGCTGGAGATCTCCGCGGACGATCGCGTCCCGGATCGTGGCGACCAGCTGGCCGGTCAGCGTCGTGGGTCGGAGAGGTTCCCGCGGGGGACTCAGTGGCATCGACAGCTCCTGGGACTCGGAGGGTGCGTTCTGACCGTAGCCCGGCGCCGTGGACCGGAGCGGGACCAAAGTCAGGACCAACGTCCTGGGATACGGGTATACCAGCACACCAGTATGGAGTCATCGGTGCGAATGCGCCGGCACCGCGCGGGTCGAGAACCCGCCACGAGGAGGAACCCGACCGTGAAGCGCACCCACTACCGCATCGGCGCGATCGCCACCAGCGCCGTCCTGCTCAGCGCCGTCGCCGTACCGGCGATGGCCAGCGAGCTGCCCGATCCTTCGTCCGACAGCAGCACCAGCCAGGACGTCGCCGTGATCGACGACGGCGTGACGGTCGACGAGTCCGCACCCGTCGACGAGGACTCCGTCGAGGAGGCACCCGTCGAGGAGGCCCCCGTCGAGGAGGCACCCGCGGAGGAGATCCCCGCCGAGGAGGCACCGATCGACGAGACGGTGGCCGACGAGGCGCCCGCCGCGGCTGCACCCGCCCCGGTCGCGCCCGTCGCCGCCGAGCCGGCCGTGGTCGTTGCGCCGCTCGCTGTGACGACCGTGCGCTCGACCGACAAGAACGCCGCGGGCTGGAGCTTCGGCGAGTCGCGCGCCTTCGGCCACCACGAGTACGTCGCGAACGGCCTCCACGTGTGGACCGAGGACGACGGTGCGGGGCTCTCGACGTCCAAGTCGGCCGGCTACGTCGCCGCAAGCTTCCCGCTCGCCGACGCGACGAGCACGACCATCGACTTCACCTCCTACTCCGGCGTCCGCCCCAGCGTGCAGCTCGCGGTCGACCGGGACGGCAACGGCACCTGGGACGGGTACCTGGTCTACGAGCCGTGGGCCTACGGCAACGGCAACTGGTGGACCTCCAAGGCCGGGTTCGGCGTCCCGTCCGGCATGGGCTACGCATCGTTCGGCACCATCGACGCCTTCGTCGCGGC